>WANW01000059.1 GCA_015521615.1 Candidatus Hydrothermarchaeota archaeon | reverse complement strand
GAGAAGCGGCGCAGGTCGCTTACCACAACCACATCCGCGGGGTCGCCCTCGCGCAGAAGCCCCACGTTGAGGCGGTAGTGCTGCGCCGGGTAGAGGGAGGCCATCCTTATAGCTCTGAGCTCGTCGATGCCTTCCTCAACAGCGCGCCTGAGCAGGCGGTTCACATGCCCCCGCAGCAGGTCTTTAGCGTGCAAATCGTCGCTCACCAGGAAGGCCTCGCCCCTGAAGCTGGCAAGAGCCCTGAGGTTCTTTGCGGTGCTCCCCTCGCGGAGCATTATCTTCATCCCGAGCTCTGCCTTCTCCTCCGCCTCCTCCAGGGAGGTGCACTCGTGCTCAGTGCTTATGCCCGCGGCCACGTACCTGCGAAGCGCCTCGCCTCTTAGACCGGGGCAGTGACCGTCTACGGGCTTGCCAAGCCTCTTCGCAGCGCGGATCTTCGCCATTATCTCCGGCTCCCCCGCGACCACGCCCGGGAAGTTCATCACCTCCCCCAGGGCGACCACCTCCCTCTTGGAGAGGAGGGTGGCGACCTCGGCTGCGCCAAGCCTGGCGCCGGCGACCTCGAAGGGTGCCGCGGGCACGCAGGCTGGAGCTGTGAAGTAGAACTTCAGAGGCGTGCGAGAGGCGTCTCTGAGCATGTACTCAACTCCCGCCACGCCCAGCACATTTGCTATCTCGTGGGGGTCTGCAACCACAGCTACAGTGCCGTGCGCAGCCGCAGCTTCTGCGAATCTGCTTGGCACGAGCATGCTGCTCTCTATGTGGATGTGCGCATCCACCAGCCCCGGCAGGAGGTAGCGGGAGAAGCTGCCCCTCCGCCTGCGCACCTCCTTAATCCTGCCCGCCTCAAAAACCACCTCTCCGGGGTATATCTCGCCCCTCTCCACATCCACCACGTTACCCCTGAGGATCATAAGTAGTACTAGAGAGAAGTGCTACAAAAAGGCTGTGGAGTAAAAATAAAAAGGGGTGGGGAGTCCCTAGATGCCCAGCTCTTTCCTGCGCTTCAGTATGTGCTTCTCAATCCAGTCCACCGCCTCCAGGGGGTCGCACTCCGGCGCAAGCTTGCCGCCGGTGAGCTTCTCCACGTCGTCGGTGAGCAGCTTCACCAGCTCGGGTGCGCCTGTCACAGGAGGAAGCGGTGCCACGTGGGTGTACACGCCCAGAGCAACGGCGAATATCGCATCTATGGTGGCCTTCTGCTCCATGTACTCCGGAGCTGTGGCCGCGATGGGAAGCTGTGCCGTATCAACGCCCAGCTCGTTGGCAATCGCAACCACGAGCTGCGCCAGCCTGCCGGTGTCGGTGCACGTGCCGAAGCTGAGCACTGGCGGAATGTTCAGCGCCTTCAGCACCTTCCTCAGCCTCTCGCCAGCAAGCTCCTGCGCCTCAAGGCTCGTGAGCCCCGCCACCTGCACCGCGGCGTTGCCGCAGCCCATGCTGAGCACCAGGATGTCCCTCTTTATCAGCTCCTTTGCTATGGTAACGGTGTTCTCATCGTGAGGACCGTTCCTCAGGGTGGTGCAGCTCACCAGGGCAACCACACCCTTGATGTCACCGCTCTTTATCGCCTCCAGCAGGGGCTCCAGGCTTCCACCGAGAGCCTCAAGGATGCTCTCTATGGAGAAGCCCACCACAACCTCCTGCCTGCGCTTTGGCACCCTCGCGGGCTTGTCCTTCCTCTTCCTGAAGTTCTCTATCGCCAGCTCAATCAGCTTCTCCGCCTGCTCCTTCACCAGCTCTGGCTTATAGTCAATGCTATCCTCCACGCCGCGCATCCTCACCAGCTTGGACACCGGCACTAGGGTGACGCCGTACTTCTCTGCGTACTCCGCCAGATTCGGAAGGGAGCAGTTCATGTCCATGGCGAACACGTCTATTGCGCCGGTGGCGAGCAGGTACTCCTGGGTTATCCAGTTGCCCGTTAGGCCAACAAACACGTCGTCCACGCTGTAGCGCTGCAGCAACTCCTGCCCGGTTTCAATGGAGCCCACTATCTTCAGCCCTTTTGCACCGGCCTGCCTCGCCTTTGCCTGCACCTCCTCGCTCTTTGCCAGCTCAATCAGGGCGGCACCCACAAATGGCTCGTGCCCGTTCACGGCGATGTTCACATACTCCGGGTCAACTATGCCCAGGTCAACGTAGCCCCTGTGCGGCTTTGGTACGCCGAAGAGCACGTCCTGAATCACCTCAAGGCTGAGCTGCGCCTGGAAGGCGGTGGCAATGCCCATCCTCATGGCCTTCAGGGCAAGGGAGACGTAGTTGCTGTCCACGTTGGTCATGCTGGAGGCGGCGTTGACCATTATCTCGTGCAGCACGCCCCCCGGGAAGATGCCCAGCTCCCTCCAGAGCTCCTTCCTCTTCTCGGGAGCGAAGATCTCCACCAGCCTGCTGGGCTCCTCGGCGTCCCTGTTCATGTCCTCAAGCACAAAGTCAGCGACCTCCACCGCAACCTCGTTTATATCTCTGCCCTCCGTCTCTATGCCCAGAGCCTGGGCAAAGGCGATGAGCTTCTCGGGCACGGATATTTTGAAGGGCGTCTTGCCTTTGGCGGTAGCCTTAAGCGTCTTAACAGCCTCAACAGCGTGGTAGGAGTAGGCGGCTGCGCCCATTATGTTCCTGTGAAGCATGTTGCGCATGGCTATGCCGTTTGCATCAATGCCGCAGGCGCCATAGGGCGCCTTCTCGCTTATTCTGCATGGACCCATGCTGCACAGCTGGCAGCTGAGCCCGCGGAGGCAGAAGGTACACTTCTTGCTCTGCGCTTCGTAGCGATCAGCTACGTTAGAGATACCATCTTTTCTGACCTCCTGGTACATCTGGTTTATAGTCTCGTGCACACTTGGGTTTTCCATCTAAAACACCTCCGTTGAGAAACCGTCATTATTTATAATGATAAATATTCTTTTTCCCGAAAATGTTCATTATGCCAGCGGTTGCCAACCTTTTAATACCACCCCATTAAAAGTAATATAGAGGACTATCTGTGAGGGGAAGCATGCTGGGCAAATCATATCTGGTCCTTGCTGTTGGCATTGCAGCACTGTTTGCGGGGGTTGTGTATACAATAACCCTGTCCACAGGCAAAATGGTAGATGCACAGTCAGAGCTTCTCAGAGCACGGATTCAGGGTGAGATTGGTGAGGAGGAATATTCACTTCGCTCACAGGAGTTGGAGCAGAGTTACAGGCAGGATGTTGCAGAGGCGCTGGAGAGGCTGGTGGACAAATTCAGGATGATAGCTGATATAATCAACAAAATAGCTCCGGAGAGTAACGTTTCTGATAATGTGAGTGAACTTTCCAGGAATCTCACCACTGCAATAGAGAGTTTCAGGGAGGGTGGCTAGTCAGGTATCGAGCGAGCTCCTGGAGGGCGCGCCTGCGGTGTGATACCTTCTGTTTTAGCACCGGGTCTTCTGCAAAGGTTGTGTCGTGCCCTGTGGGGATAAAAATAGGGTCGTAGCCGAAGCCTTCTCTACCCCTTGCCTCGGTTGCTATCCTGCCGTAAACCTCGCCTGTAAAGAGCCTCACCTCCCCCCTGAGCTTAAGACCTATCACAGAGCGAAAGGTTGCCCCTCTGTTTTTCTCACCCTTTAGCAGCCTCAGAATTCCTTCGTTGCCTATTTTCTTAAAAACGTAAGCGGAATAAACTCCCGGGAAGCCGTTGAGTGCATGAATAAATAAGCCAGCATCTTCGATAAAGAAACTGTCGCCGGGTATTTCCCTGAGCGCCTCCTTTGTCACCTCCTCCAGCGTTTCAGCCTGCACCTCACGGTAGCTCTCCCGCCTCCAGTGAAGCCTTACCACGCCCTTTAAAATCTCCTCAGCCTCACGGAACTTGTGTTCATTCCCGGTGACAAAGGCGAGTTCAACGGGCAGAGACATACCTACCTCTCCTCTCTATGCGTTTCATTCTCTCTATAACCTCCTCGCCATCGGGGTACTCACTTCTGTAGCCTGCGAAGAAGGCTTTGAGAATCTCCTTCTCACGCCTGAAATGCGTTGAGCGTACGGACTTCCTGAAAACCAGCAAATCTGTGCCCTTGGCCTCCAAACTTGGGTTAACCTCACCAAGGCCGAAATCTATGAAGAAAACCCTTCCTCGAGAAAGCAGCATATTTGATGTGGTCATGTCACCGTGTATTATGTGCGAGCGATGCAGTTTCGCGGCGAGGGAACCGATTTCACTGAACAGCCTGTTCAACTCTTCTTTGCTCAGGGTGTCGACAATGTACTTTACCTTCTCCCCATCTATATAGTTCATGGTTATGCTCTTCCTTTTTGTATCAACATCCAGCACGACGGGGGTTGGTACACCTGCGCGCCTTGCAAGGGAGAGCAGCTTTGCCTCACGCTTTGTGCGCATGCTGCGAAGAGTCTCATCAATCTCCGGGATGCGATACTCCTTCCGTATTCTCTCCTTTATCACCACCCCGTTCTCCAGGTATAGATTCGCCTCCGCACCCTTGGCTATTATCTCCATAGCACCTCCACCTCGTCGGTGCGCCATCTCTGAATAACGTGAGTATCCTCCAGACTCTGCTTCATCCCTGAGTTATGACTCAGGATGCCAAGCCATGCGATCATTGCCCCGTTGTCACCGAGGACATCCCTGGGCGGTGCAAAAAAGGCGGCACCGTGCTCAGCACACATGCTGCGGAGCATCTCCTGAAGGCGTCTGTTAACCACCACTCCGCCGGCGATGAGCACTTCCTCCTTCTCTGTATGTGCCAAAGCACGCTCTGCAACCTCGACCAGCATGGCGAAGGCGGTTTCCTGGAGGGAGAAGCACACATCGGCGACGCTTACTTCCTTGGCTTTTTTAACCGCGGCGGTGAGAAGTCCTGAATATGACAGGTCCATGCCTTTGACCACATAGGGTAGCTCAACATAGCTCCCGTTACGTGCGAGCTTCTCTACAATGGGCCCGCCGGGTGCACCCAGCTCAAGCTCCCTAGCAAACTGATCAATGCAGTTTCCAAGGGCTATGTCCAGGGTCTCGCCGAATACGCGGTAACGCCCCTCTACATAGGCGGTTACCTGGGTGTTGCCTCCCGAGGCATAGACGGTGAGCGGGTCCTCTGCGCCGGTGGTGAGGCGTCCTATCTCTATGTGAGCAACGCAGTGGTTAACGCCAAGTATAGGAAGGCGATATTTCAGCGCAAGAGCGCGCGCTGCTACAGCCACGACACGCAGGCATGGTCCCAGTCCGGGACCTCGGGAGAAGGCGATAAGATCAACTTCATCCAGGCTCACACCTGCCTTCTCCAGCGCCTTCTTCAGCAGAGGCTTAATATTCTGAGCATGGTGCTGTGCAGCTTCGCGCGGATGGATGCCCTCCCTGAGGGGCATATGCTTCGTTATGTTGGCCAGAATCTCGCCGTCGCTTGTCACGATGCCCACACCAAGCTTCTCGGCAGTGCCCTCAATGCCCAGGCATATCATTGTAAACCTCCGATTTTATGCAAAACGTTAATAAGCTAAAAGCTTGTAAAGTTAACTAGGGGACTCTTATGGAAAAGGTTGAAGAAAAGATTGATGGTTTCCAGCGTGTTCGTGTTGTCGGGGTATTTATGTCCCCTGTGCCAGAGGGTGTAACGCCCGTGGTATTCCTGGAGAACGACCGGGAAGAGATTCTGCCCATCTACATCGGTGCTGCAGAGGCCTTTTCGATTCAGACGGCGCTGGAGAAGGTTCCATACCCACGCCCGCTCACCCATGACCTGCTTGTTAACATCCTTGAAGGGCTCAACTCCAAGATAGAACGCGTGCTCATAGATGACCTGAGCGAGGGGGTGTTTTTTGCCAGGCTTATAGTGAGGTCAAATGGCAATGAGTTTGAATTTGATGCACGCCCCAGTGATAGCATAGCTCTGGCGGTGCGCACAGGTGCGCCTGTTTATGTCTCGGATAAGGTGATGGAAACAGCGTCGGTCTCAAAAGAGGAGTACAAGATAAACTTCGAAGAGGGTGAAGAGGAAGAGTAGCTACTCAAGGCAGGAGTCCAGCTCCTCCTTCAGTCTCTTTATCTCCTCAGGCAGAGTTTTTAGAAAATTCTCAGCTCTGCGCGTGGTAACAGCGCCCTGCGGTGAGGGCTTTATTATCCCCTTCTGCTCCAGAACACGCAGTGAGTAGCGCACCTTGTGCTGGGGTATGCCGCTAAGCTCTGAGAGCTTTATTATACCCACAGGCTCGTGCTGCTTTACCATGCGAAGTACACGAACATGCCTGCGCAGAAGTTCAATCTCATTCCTGAGGTTTTCGAGCATCCTTCAACCCCTAGCTTTTAATACCGGAAAGATATTATCCTTTGAGGGTATATAATCGTAGCGGTGCTGCTATGAAGGCGATAATTAGCGGTGTGGAAAAGGTGCACGGAAGTGTGGCTGCGCCACCATCAAAGAGCTACACTCACCGCGCTTTTGTTGTGGCTGGCCTAGCACGGGGTAGCTCCAGGATATATGATTATCTGGTGTCAGAGGATACCATGGCAACTATAGCCGGGATGAGGAGCTTTGGGGTGAGTATAGTTGAGGAGGATGAGAGGGTAGCCATTGTGGAGGGAAGCGGAGGCAGGCTGGCGACTCCTGAAGAGGAGGTGGACTGCAAAAATTCTGGCACCACGCTGCGCCTGCTTACAGGTGTTGCCTCACTGGATGGTGAGTCTGTGCTAACAGGTGATGCCTCGCTTCGTCGCCGTCCCATTCAGCCACTCCTGGATGCCCTTGCAATGCTCGGTGTGCATGGCGAAAGTATACCGGGTAATGGATGTCCGCCTGTGAGGATTAAGGGTGGTTCACTTCATGGCGGAGTTGCGAGGATTCGAGGCGATGTTAGCTCGCAGTTTATATCTGCGCTGCTGATAGTTGCACCCTATGCAGAGACCGATGTGGAGGTGGTGCTGACCTCGCCACTGAAGTCAAAGCCCTATGTGGACATAACCCTGGAGATTATGCGCACCTTTGGTGCTGAGGTTGAAAATCACGCATATGAAAGCTTCCGGGTTACCGCTGGCAGGACTTACAGAGGAAGAAGCTACAGGGTGGAGGGTGATTACTCCTCAGCCTCCTATTTCCTGGCTCTCGCTGCCTTAACCGGAGGCGAGATTACAGTGGAAAACCTGAATCCTGACTCAAAGCAGGGTGACAGAGCGATACTTGGGATTCTGCGTGAGATGGGAGCCAGTGTGGAGTCAGGAAAAGGCTGGGTAAGGGTCCGCGGTACCGGGAAGCTGCGCGGTGTAGAGGTGGACCTGGGGGATACCCCTGACCTGCTGCCTACGGTGGCCGCGCTCGCTGTCAAGGCGGAGGGAAAAACAGTTATAAAGAATGTGGAACATGCGCGCTATAAGGAGAGTGACCGCATCGCAACCTGCTCGCAGGAGTTTGCGAAGTTTGGGGCGGAGATAAAAGAGCGCAGAGATGGTATGGAGATAAAAGGCACAGTCAGTTTGCGTGGTGCTGAGGTGCACACCCATGGTGACCATCGCCTGGCGATGGCGCTTAGTATAGCAGCACTTGCCGCGGAGGGTGGAAGTGTTGTGCACGGCATAGAGTGCGCCTCCATATCCTTTCCGGGGTTTTTTGAGGAGCTTTCAAAGGTTGTGCCTCAGAACAGCGTGGTGCTCAAAGGGTAGCGTAGTAATATTTTCCCTTGTTATCTCGCATAAAAAGGAAGGCTTTTACATCTCATTAACTAATGGAGGTATGTTATGGAAGAATTAACCTGCATATCCTGCGGAGCTTACATTAAAGTGGGCGGAGGCAGCGTAAAGTTTCCCTGCCCGGAGTGCGATGCCATGATTGTGCGCTGTGAGCGCTGCCGCAAGCTAGGGCGAAGGTATCGCTGTGAGTGCGGCTTTGAAGGTCCATGAGGTGAAGTTATGACTGAAGTTCTGGTTACTGCAAAGATAATGCCGAAGGATGTAGAGGTAAATATAGACGAACTTCTGGAAAAAGTGAAGGGCATAAAGGAAGCGAGATTCAACTCCGCCGATAAGGAGCCCATTGCCTTTGGTCTGGTTGCAATTGTCGCCAGGTTTGTTGTGGCTGATGCTGAAGGTGCGGCTGACAACATTGAGAAGGCGCTCCGCTCTATCCCTGAAGTGGGAGAGGTTGAGATTACAGAGGTGCACCGCCTTCTCTAGGTGGTGACGGCGTACTGCAGGTAGACCTCTTTAAGTTCCTTTGAAAGCTCACTTCTGGGCAGGACGTGAAATATTATCTTCGGGTGTACCACCTTGCTCCCGTCCTCCCATTCTCTGGTTATTGTAAAGGGGCTATCTAGGAAGGTGAGGTGAAACTCCTTTGCCTCTTCATTCTCACTGGCGTCTATCATCTTAAATGCGAAGTTCTCCTTTATAGGTACAAATGTGGGGTAGGAGACCTTTTCCTTACCTCTGCATGCCTGTATCTTTGGCCAGACGAAGGTGTCGAAGAAGTCCTTCTGCTCTGGTTTGAGGATAAACTCCACCCTCTTTGTATTTCTGCTTTCAATAGCGGGCCTCAGCATCAGGTCAAAGGCCTCCTGAGAGCGCATCACCGTCATTGGGGTGTTGAACCACACAAAGGTGCCTCTGTTTCTCTTTGCCAGAGCCTCCCCGTGCTTGAAGTGGTCCTTTGTAATAACCTTCACCTCTGGTTCGATGCTGGTGAGCCTTCTTTCCATGCTCAGGAGCGCCGCATTCGCTTCGTCGAACTTCATGTCATGTCCAATCTCGTGCAGGGCATGTAGTGCAAGAAGCAGGAGTATCAGTGAGATTATATAGCCCTCTGGAATCAGGTTGAGCACGTGGGCTATAATGCCTATCAAGCTCGCCGCAACAACAGCGAGCAAATCCCACTCTCCAGAGCTGAGAATCCTCAATCTGCTCATATTCATTCTGGTTAAACTCGATGCTTAAAAATGTATCGCAGTTATCCCACAGGCTTTTAGGATTTTTGCAGCAAAGGTTTATCTGTGGTCATATTAAATTACCTGTATGGAAGATATTGAAGAACTTAAGGCTTATTACAACTGGGGAGTGGAGGATGAAGAAAATCTGAAAAAGATGAGGGATTTTGGAAAAAAGTACAGTACAGAGTTTGTTCAGGAGCTTCATAACTATCTTGCAACCTTTAAGGATGTGGAGAAGTATATACCAGATGAAAAAGTGCTGAAAAGGCATGGTGAAAAGTTAAAGAACTGGTTTGAAACCATTTTTTATGGGGAATACGACGATAAATATGTTAAATCTCTCTACAGGATAGGAGAGGTGCATGTCAAGATAGGGCTTCCTCCTCACTACATGACAGTTACAATGAATTTTATAAGGCGGTTTATCCTGGAAAAGCTCACATTTGAGCTTGGCTGTTCAGAAGATAGGGATAAAGTTATGAGTTCTGTTGAAAAACTCCTGGATTTGAATCTGGATGTGATGCTGAGTTCTTACCGGGAAGAGGAGCTGAAGCTGTATCTGCCTCTCGGGAAATATCAGAGAATTCTCATAGGGGGAATAAAGCGCATATCCTACGGTTTTGACATCTTCATAATACTTTCTCTTTTAATTTCAGGGTTATTTCTGATATTCTGGATACTTTATGAGATGTTTATGATAATTAATGGCACAATGTTGCTGGAGAAGGGCGTGCTGAGCCTTATGGGTACTGTGCTCATTCTCTATGCTGTATCAGAGCTTCTGGATGGGGAAATAAAGCGCCTGCGCGGCGGTGTGCTCAGTTTAAAGGTATTTGTGAGTGTTGCCCTTGCGGCGGTTATACGCAAGGTTCTCATACTGTCCCTCTCCCCGGAGAAGATTACTGAGATTCTTGCTATAGCGGGTCTGCTCCTCAGTCTGGCCCTGGTATACTGGGCGATCCACAGGGTGGAGGCTAAGGCTTGATTCAGCCAATAAGCTTTACCAGAATCGCCTTCTGCACGTGGAGGCGATTCTCGGCCTGCTCCCAGACTATAGAGGCCTCGCCGTCAATAACCTCATCGGTTATCTCATAACCTCGCTTCGCTGGCAGGCAGTGCATCACCTTAGCATGAGGTGCATGCCTGAGCAGCTCTGAATTGACCTGATAGCTCCGGAAGGCACGCATGCGCTGCTCGGCTTCGCTCTCCTGCCCCATGCTCACCCACACATCGGTGTATATAAAATCTGCGTCCTGCACAGCTTCTGCCGGGTCGTTGAGTATCTCAATCTGGGCGCCGCTATCCCTCGCGAGAGACATGGCCTGCTGTACTATGTCCTGCTGGGGCTCATACCCCTGTGGAGTGGCGCAGGAGAAGTTAACGCCAAGCAGAGCAGAACCAAGTAACAGGGAATGGCATACGTTGTTTCCGTCGCCAACGTAAGCGAGCTTTACTCCGCGGAGCGAGCCTTTTATCTCTTTCATTGTAAAAAAGTCGCTTGCCGCCTGGCAGGGGTGCTCCAGATCTGTAAGGCCATTTATCACCGGCACGCTTGCATGTCTCGCAAGTTCAATAACATCGCTGTGGCGGTAGGCGCGTATCATTATAGCATCCACGTACCTGCTAAGCGTGCGAGCGGTATCGGCGATGGTTTCGCCTCTACCAAGCTGCATATCTTTTGGGCTCAGGTATAGCGCATGTCCACCCAGCTGTGTCATCGCCACCTCAAAGCTCACCCTGGTTCTCGTGGAAGCCTTTTCAAATATCATCGCCAGTGTTCTGCCCTTCAGAATCTCCTTAAACTCGCTCCGCTTTGCCTCTGCTTTAAGCTTGGCGGCGCTCTCAAAGACCTCATTTATTATGTCTTTCAGGTCAAGAAAAGATAAAATGTGCATCACTCACCCCTCAGCGCTTTAAGGCGGGCAAGCTTCGCCTCAATAAGCTCCTGCTTGCCTATGTCGCTTCTGTGATATATATGCTCACCTTTGATATGACCTATGGCACGCTCGGCTATCGCCTCAGCCTCGGCGATGCTCTCCGCAACGCCCACCACTGCAACGCTTCTCGATGTGGTTGTGTATATCTCGCCATTCTCCTCATTAACTGCCGCGTAGTAGAGCGTAGCGCCCTCTCGCTTTATCGCCTCCTCATCTATGCTTATCTTGGCAGGAGGCGCTGGATTCACCCCGTAACCCTTGGGCACCACATACTTGCATACCGATGCGAGCTTCGCAAAGCTCACATGCTTCCCAGAGAGGGTGCCCTCAGCTATTCTTGCACAGATCTCCGCAAAGTCGCTCTCGAGCAGGGTGAGTACATTCATGGCCTCCGGATCGCCGAAGCGGCAGTTGAACTCTATAAGCTTTATCTCCTTACCCTTCATGAACTGGCCGTAGAGTATGCCCTTGTAACCCTCGCCGGTCTCTTCTCTCAGGGCCGCAACTGTCTTGCGTATCACCTCCACCGCGAAGCTGTAGTCATCCTCAGTCAGGAAGGGCAGCAAGCCATCACTCTGGGAATAGGAGCCCATACCGCCGGTGTTATGCCCTTTATCGCCCTCAAAGGCGCGCTTGTGGTCCTGCACCGCGGGCATTGCTATGACATTGCGCCCGTCAACAAAAGCCTGGACTGTAAACTCCTCGCCAAGGGCACGCTCCTCTATGACCACCTTGCCACCGCCTATTCCACGCTCTATCACCTCTCGAGCGTAGGCCTTCGCCTCCTTCTTATCTTTCAGCTGTTCACCCACAACTTTAACACCCTTGCCGCCGGTTAGTCCAACTGGCTTGACCGCAACATCGCCATCAAAAGCGTCTATATAGCTGGCCGCCTCTTTAGCGTCGTCGAAGGTAGCATAGGTGAGGCTTCCGGGTATGCGGTACTTCGCCATGAGGTTGCGGCAGAATTCTTTACTGCACTCCACCATTGCAAGAGCTTTTCTTGGACCCACGCAGGCAATGCCCTCGCCGAGCAGCGCATCTGCAAGTCCTGCACAGAGCGGAGCCTCAGGGCCTATCACGGCAAGTTCAATGTTGTTTTTTAAAGCGAATTTTTTAATCGCCTCAATGTCAGTCTCTTTTGCACGCAACACCTCTTCGCTCAGCCGCTTTATCCCTGGATTAGCGTTGCTCATCGCGGAGTAAAGCTCAACCTGCGGGCTTCGCTTAAGTGCCTCCGCTATAGCATGCTCCCTCGCTCCGCCTCCAACCACAAGCACCTTCATTCAATAACCTCCTACATGGAAGAGATTCACCTCTATTACTATTAAAGCAATGCCAAGAAGGAACAGAATGAAGTGGAAAAGCACCAGGTATGAGAACAAAAGGTAAAGTCCGCTCTTTATGTTGTTGGACGCCTTTGTTATTGTTTCTATGCTTGCGGTGGCGCTGCTAAGCGCGTTTGTGAAGTCGTCGATCAGCCCGCCCAGAGGTGAGCGAAGCTCTCCCAGGCTCTCACCAGTTGCAGAGAGCCTTTCACTCACATTGGTAAGCTCCTCAGAGGTGCGCTGAAGCTTCGCTGCAGTAGAGCTAAGCTCTGCGGAGGTCGCCTCGAGCTTGTCTGCAGTGGCAGCGAGCTTTGTGCTTGAACTCTGGAGCTTCAGGCTTGCGTCGCTAATCCTGCTCACAGCCGCCTTGAATTCATACTTGCGCGGCAGGGCAGTGCCGTTGTATGAGTAGCTATCTGCCCAGGCTTTAAGCCTGTCTGCCGCCTCACGGAGGTACTCAGCGGCATCATCATTGTACGCAGAGGCGGTGCGCAGCTCCTGGGCGGCAACATTCAGCTTGGTGGAGGCGGCGTATACGCTTGTGCTCGCCTCAGCCACACTCTCGCTGGCTTCTTTAAGCTCCTCACCGGAGAGGGTCATGTTCTGTTTGCTCGCCTCCAGCGCAGAGTGCACCGTCTCTCTGCGCTCCTGCATCTTCTCCCCTGCCTGGGATATGTCCTGCCGAACCTCCTGCGATGGCGAGCCAAAGTCATAATCATGCACGGCCTTTATGCCGTAAAGGCTGCCCAGCATGCCAACTAGGCCAATGAACACAAGAAGCACGCCCAAACCCTTAAGCAGAGCAGAAGGTACATCCATGCTACGCACCTCATAACAGTTGAGAAACCCTCAGCAGCGGGAGAAGCCTGAGATCCGCCTGCCTCAAAGCCTCTTCGGCGCCCTCTTCGCGGTCAACCACTACTATCACGTCCTTACATATTAATCCTTCGCCTCTTAGAGCAGTGGCTGCACTGATTACGCTCCCCCCGGTGGTCGTAACATCCTCGAGGAGCACAACACGTTTGCCCTTCTCCCACTCTCCTTCAATCTTGGCTCCTGTGCCATAGCCCTTCTTTTCCTTCCTCACTATAAGGAAAGGCTTGTCAACAGCAAGGGCGGTGCACGCCACTATTGGCACGGCACCAACAGCAACGCCGGCGAGGTAGTCATAGTCGAGGCTGCTGAGCTTCTTCTCCATCTCTGCGACTATTTCGCGGAGCACCTCTGGCCTTGTGTATGCCTTTTTAATGTTTATGTAGTAGCTGCTCCTCTTGCCGGAGGCGAGCACAAAGTCGCCCCGCATTACCGCATACTTAGCAAGAAGCTCTGCGAGTTTACTCATAGCCTCACCACGGCACATCCTTAATCTTCAGATGGTATCCAAGGCGGTTGACTGTTAGGTGCCCGAAGGGTGTTATCAGGAAGAGTATTATCACATAGTCGCGTGGTATCTCTGTAAGAAGGCTTGCCAGCAGCAGAGCTCCGACCACAAAGTTGAGCTGGTCGAGCAGTGGTACAGGTGCGCCCCTCTCAAAGCCCATGCGGCGCTTGAGGAAGCTGCTCACCGCATCCCCAGCCAGAGCGCCGAAGGACAGGGCAAAGCCGAGCAGAAGGTCGCCCTGCATTGCACCCACAAGGCTGCCACCGGCAATTCCAACGGCGGTGCCGCGAATCGTCACACCATCGCCAAGCAGGCGACGGCCATCAACAAATTTTTTTCCAAAGTCGAGGGGCGTGCCCCCGCCGAAGATTCCGGGCAGTGTGTTTGCGACGTACGCTGGCAGGAAGAAGTAAATCGCCTGTGCTATCCTCTCTAACAGGCTGAGGGGCATGCTCTCACTCTGGGCACTGGCGTATATAAAATTTAGCTTGACTGGATGCAAATTTATTTATCCCGCCCGGGCAAATTAAATAACATGCCCCACCTTCAGGTTGCTCTGGATCTGCTCAGTATTGAAGATGCGCTGACCATCGCAGGTGAGGCTGTTCGCGGAGGTGCGGACTGGCTCGAAGCCGGGACGCCGCTGATAAAAAACCATGGCATGCTTGCGGTAAAGAGGCTTAAGGCGAGCTTCCCGCACTGTGTGATTGTCGCTGACATGAAAACCATGGATACAGGCGACCTGGAGGTGGAGATGGCGGCAAAGAACGGTGCCGATGTGGTGGCTGTTCTGGGCGTAGCCAGCGACTTCACAATAAAGCGCGCGGTCAACTCTGCCAGAGCCCATGGGGTTAAGATAATGGCTGACCTCATAGGCGTTGAAGATAAGCTTCGCAGGGCAAGAGAACTGGAAAAACTTGGCGTTGACTATCTTTTGATTCACACACCCAAGGATATCCAGAAGGTGAAGCTGGAAAAGGTGAACACCTCGCTGGAGGAGTTGCGAAGGATAAAGCAGAGCGTTGGCCTGCCGATAGCAGTGGCCGGGGGCATAAATAAGGAGACGCTCCCCATACTTAAGCAGGCTGGGGCAGAGATATTTGTCGTTGGGAGCGCTATAACAAAGGCGAAGGACGTGGTTGCCACAACGCGGGAGCTCTGCTCGCTTGCAGGAGTGGCCGCTGCAAAGCCCGAGCCGGAGAGGGAGCTCAGCTATGAGGAGATTGTTAAGGGTTTTGAGGCTCTTCCGACGCCCTTTATAAGCGACGCCATGAAGCGTTTTGGTGCAATGCGTGGTTTAAGGCCCATTGTTAAGGGCAGGAGGATTGCTGGCAGGGCGTTTACAGTGAGGACCCTTGGGGGAGACTGGGGCAAGGTTGTGAAGGCTGTTGATCTCGCAGAAGCTGGCGATATAATTGTCGTCGATGCCCAGGGTGTGGAGATCGCCGTGTGGGGTGAGCTGGCGACACTCAGTGCGATGCAGCGTGGAATTAAGGGCGTTGTGATAGATGGAGCAGTAAGAGACAGCGATGATATAGTAAGACTGGGCTTTCCGGTGTGGGCGCGAAGTGTTGTGCCCAATGCAGGCGAACCGCATGGTCATGGTGAGCTTCAGGTGAGCATAGCCTGCGGCGGACAGAAGGTCAGCCCGGGAGATATAATCGTTGCTGACGACGTGGGCGTGGTTGTTGTGCCAAAGGAACTTGCACGGCAAGTGCTGGCGAAGGCGAAAGAAGTGGCTGAGAAAGAGCGCAGATATAAGGCTGAGATTAAGGCGGGAAAAACTCTGTCTGAGATTTTTGGGCTCTAGCACTTTTCCTGCGCTCTAGCGCTGATAATAATACTCCTGCTTCTTATCAATATGCATGCCATGCAGAAGTGTGCCCATCAGCGCCTTAGCTTCGCTGGGATACTGCGAGCGCTACTTCTACATTACGCAGGTGCTGGGAGTTAAACCTGCGCCGAGCAGGGCAATGTGCGCCGGAGCAAGGCAGCACTCGGTTTTGAGAAAGCTTGACAAAGCAAAGCGATTCGAAAGTGATGAAATCCCTGCTCTTAAGGAGAAGCTGAGCGACTCTGCGAGCGTGATTGTGCTTCCCAGGGAGGTACTCAGGGTGGTATTTGTTCATGATGGTTACTCCTTTCGCGGCCAGGTGGACAGGCTCGTGAAGCGCGGTAGCGAGGCTCTGGTAATGGAAGAGAAGTTTGTCCTTCGCAGCCTCGGGAAGCTAAGAAAGAGCCATGAGTACCAGCTCGCGGGCTACTGCCATGCTTTAAAGGCAGGTTTGGCGGGGTATGCCTTTGGAAGGGTTACACACTGGCTGGGCAGGGTGTTCTCCCACCTGGAGGTAAAGTACATGGTTATTGAGAGGCATCGCTTAACGGGAGAGGTGCTTTTTGCTTCGCAGCCTAAAATTTACAGTGTCAGAACCTTTTTGCCCATACTTAACAGGGCGGTGGGTATACTCAGGGGCGAGGTTAGACCGGGCCGCAACAGTGGTGCGGCCTGTGAACACTGCTCTATCGCGCAGGCGTGTGAGAAAATCACATGCTAACCCTCTCTTTTTGCTTGGTCAGCTAGCTTGGGCAGGGCTATGCTGCGGTTGCAGCTGGGGCAGCGCACGCGGTAGGGTCTCCGCTTGAGCACAACTTTGCCTGTGTTCTCCTCACCACAGAAGGGGCAGTGAAGCACAAACTCGCTCTCCTCGCTTTCCCTGCGCTTCCAGAGAATTATCTCCCCCTTCTCCTCGCCCTCTCTGTTTTTCAGCTTCCTCTTTGTGAGGTATGCAAATTCTCCCGGCTTAATGCTCTTGATGTCGAAGGGCAGTTTGCTCAGATCCATGAGCGAAAATTTTACCACTCCTTAATAAAATTTTGGTTCACTCCAGTTTGCTGATAATTGTGGGGAAGTCGACCTCAGAAACGATGCCCACAACCCTGCCGTCCTGCTCTACAACAGGCAGACGGGAAACTCGGTGCTCCTTCATGAGTCTTGCTGCCTCTATAACATCAGTCTCCGGTTCCACAGTAATTGGGTTCTCTGTCATTATCTCTTTGATCATGGTTTCATTGGGATTGCGCTCCTCTGCCAGTACCTTGAGAACCAGGTCTCTGTCTACAACTATTCCCACAAGCCTCCCCTCCTGCAGTACAAGTACAGCATGTATATTTGCACTTTTCATCCGCTTCGCGGCTTCCACCACACTGGTATCCGGATTAACATACACCAGCTCTCTGGTCATTATCTCCTCAACCCTCATGTAACCACCCAAATATCGCAGAGAAATGCCGTTGTAAGCCAATCCTATCATAAAATTTTTAATATCCTGAATCAATATCTTGCTATGGTCAAGGGTATCTGCCTCATTCGAGTGGAGGTGGGCGGAGAAGCGCAGGTTAGAAAAAAACTGCCTCAGGTTAAAGGCGTGAGGGAGGCGATGCAGCTTTTCGGGGAGTATGACTTCATAGCAATAATAGAGGCAGAGTCCCTCAGAGAGCTGAATCAGACGGTGGACAGGATAAGGTCAATACCAGAGGTTACCTCCACAAAAACTCTGGTTGCGGCGGATTACTAGGGATTGAGCTCGTCAATCCATTTTATAACAGCTTCGCACCACTTTAGGATGCTTGCCTTCATTGTGTCCTTTATTTCATCGAAGGGTGCGGCGTGGTAGACATAGTAGTAGCCACCATTCTTGATGTTCTTCTGCTCCCGGTATATAAGGCCAGCAATAGTAAGGTTCTGAAGTGCCCGCTGTATTGTGCTTCTATCCTTGCCGAACTTTGCGACGAGGTCATTAACTGTGAGTGAGCCCTTGTTCACCAGCTCCAGGTAGATCTCGGTCTCAAAGCTCTTCAGGCCGAACATGCAGCGCATAATATCTATTACAGACATCTCCCGGAAGGGGGTTTTGAGATCTGGAAGGTTTTTCATCTGCCTTACCCCCTAATGGTAATCCACATGCTTTGTACCTTTTAGTTCACTTATCAGGTTGATCGCTGCATTTGCGCCCTCGCCCACTGCAACAGCCACCTGACGGTTGCCACCTGTGCAGTCACCGGCAGCATAAACTCGGGGTATGCCGGTGCTCTGGTTCCTGTCCACCACTATAGCCGAGCCCTCCACCGCTATGCCCAGGGTGCGCGCAAAGTCGGTGGCACCGCTCGTACCCACGGCGACGAACAAACCACGAAGCTCATGAAGTTCGCCGCTCTTCAGCTTTACCCCTGCAAGTGTCTCCTCGCCAACAAGCTCTTCGATCTCCTCCTTAACCACCCCAATGCCATTTTCTTCCAGCTTCTTTTTCAGTGATTCCCTTACTTCAAGCTCCTTTCCGTTGGTGAAAATGGTTATCTTGTTTGTGTAATTCAAAAGCTCAACAGCCTCCTTGGCCGCGTAGTCGCGGTTGCCGAGCACACCCACACGGGCATCGCGGAAAAAGAAGCCATCGCAGGTCACGCAGTAACTTACGCCCCGTCCCTCGAACTTCTCCAGATTTTTAACCCTGGGCTTCTCGTGCTTTACGCCGGTGGCGATAATAATCCCTTCGCAGGAATAGCTCGCCTCTGCGGTTTCAACGATATAGCGACCATCCTCACCGGGCTTAATTGCTATCGCCTCCTCCTCCAGGATTTTTGCGCCGAAGCGCTCCACCTGGCGTCTGCCCAGCTCAAGCAGCTCCTTCCCGGTTATCCCATCAGGAAAACCAAGATAATTATCCAGAACTTCAACCTTCTTGAGGGCACCCTCTCCGGGCTTGTCAAGAATCAGTGTGCGTTTATTGGCACGGGCAGCATACAATCCAGCACTCAGGCCTGCAGGCCCACCTCCAATGACGATGATATCGTACTCCTCCATATCAATACCACCTGCCTGCAACTGTGCACAGTTTGGACACAATTACAATAAACCCAAAGAGAGCTTCGAGTATAAATAATTTTGGGATTATGTCCTGATATGAAGGTTATCTGTGGTTGCGAAAAGTCTTTTAAGGGCTACCGGGGCAAGTACTGTGGTTGCGAGTATTACAAGCACAGCAGCCGAGAAGACCTCTGGAGATAGAATGCCCGAGGTGGCACCTATACCGGCGATTATGAGTCCCACCTCTCCCCGTGAGACCATGGCAACGCCAACAATTGCAGAACACCTGAGCCTTCTGGTGGAGAGAAATACCGGCAAACCGCAGCCCACAACCTTGCTGAACACCGCTATTAAAAATAGCATAATTACAAATCCCAGAGAGGTTACGTTGAGTGATGTCAGGTCAACCTGCGTGCCTATAACTGTAAAAAACAGTGGAGCCATCATAAAATTCACCTTCTCTATGAACCTGTGAATGCTCTTGATAAGATTTGTCTCGGCTATGGCCATGCCGGCGGCGAAAGCCCCAAGAATTGGTGCCAGGCCTGCGATACCCGCAATATAGGCGAAGCCAAAGCATGAGGCCACCGCTAGGGCCTCAAGGCTGCCCTTTGTCTTTATAAATGGTGCAGTCGTTGTAACTATTCGTGAGAAGATAAAAATCCCGGTGAGGGTCAGAAGTATCCACACGCCTATGGCCTTGCCGGCGATTATGGCGGTGTCACCAAGGGTTATACCACCGCTCTGAATCACCGCAAGCACCACTGCAAGCACCACCAGTCCCAGAACATCGTCAAACACAGCTGCGCTGATTATTATTTTGCTTTCAAGGGTTCTATCTTTACCCATATCATAGAGCGTCTTTGCGGTTATTGCGATGCTCGTTGCGGTGAGAGCGGCGGCTATAAGCATTGCCTCCTGGGCTGTGCCACCTGCAAGCAGCACAAAGTAGTATCCCAGGATAAAGGGGAAAAATATACCTCCCAGTGCCACGCCCACAGCTGTTATACCGGTTCTCCTGAAATCTGCGAACTTCATCTCAAGCCCTATAAGGAAGAGTAGGAGAATTGCTCCAATTTCGGCGAATACCTTGACAGTGGGGTTTATAATTACCAGCCTGTGGCCAAAAAGCTCCGCGCTGCCCAGCAATGTAGGTGCGAGGAGCACTCCTGCCAGGAGTTCGCCAACAACTGCCGCAATGCCAAAGCGCTGAGCAATCTCTCCACCACCTTTGGCTGCGAATATCAGGAGACACAGTGTTAAAATTGTCTCTAAAATCTCAGCCTCGCCTATACCTGGCACACTTCCCCCCATCCTCAGCTTTCTAGGAGTCTCTCCACCTTCTCAAGAAGCTCCTTCCTCTCAAAGGGTTTGCCGAGGAAGTCATCGGCACCTGAGAGTTGCATTGCCTCGTCTATATCTTCGGCTATGTACATTATGGAGAACATCAGCACAGGTATTTCTGGATGCTGTGCCTTTATTTCCTTTGCCGCCTCAACGCCATTGGTACCTGGCATAAATATATCCATTATCACCAGGTCAGGCTCATACTCTTCAAGAGCTTCGAAGCATTCCTTTGCGCTGGATACCCACCTTATATCGTGCCCGAAGTCTCCCAAAATCTTTGTAACGAGCAATCCTATGTCAGGCTCGTCATCTACAAAAATAATTTTTGCCATTTCATTACCACGTTCTTTAGTAACTGTAGCTTTATTAACGTCTGCTATTTAAACCTATCCTTTTATGCATGCAAGGGGTCTCAGCTTCACCACTTTCTTTGCCAGGCCAGCGTTGTGCACAGCGTCAACCACCTCTTCCACATTCTTGTATGCTCCCGGTGCCTCCTCGGCGACGCCTGCATATGAATGTGCTTTTATTATTATACCCCTCTGCCTGAGCTCCTGAATAATGCGCTCTCCCCTGAATACCCGCTTCGCCTGCCTCCTGCTCTTTGCCCTGCCAGCTCCGTGGCAGGCGCTTCCAAAGGCCTTCTCAAGCCCCTCAGCTGTGCCCCTGAGTATAAAGGAAAAGGTGCCCATGGTGCCGCCTATCAACACGGGCTGCCCCACGTCGCGGTAGGCACGGGGGATCTCCTTTCTCCCCGGACCTAAAGCACGGGTGGAGCCCTTGCGGTGCACATACAGCGTTCTGCGCTCTCCATCTATGAGGTGCTCCTCAACCTTGCAGGTGTTGTGGCTTATATCATAGAGCATTTCCACCTTCGCTTCTGGCATAACCTCCTCGAAGACCTGCCTCACCAGGTGAGATATAACCTGACGATTCGCCAGGGCGCAATTTATCCCGGCTGCCACGGCGGAGAAATACTTCTCCCCTTCCGGGGAGTTTATGGGGGCACACGCGAGCTCGCGGTCCTTAATCGGGATTCCGTACTTTTTGGCAGCTTTGTAGAGTTCCTTTATGTAGTCCATGCCTATCTGGTGCCCGAGAGCGCGGGAGCCACAGTGCACCGAGATGACCACGCTGTTCTTTTCCAGACCGTAAACTCTTGCAGCTTCAGCATCATAAACCTCGCTAACATACTGTACCTCAAGGTAGTGGTTCCCCGAGCCCAGGGTTCCCACCTCGTGGAGCTGCCTCTTCTTTGCCATGTGGGAGACATTTTCCGGCTTTGCACCCTCCATTCTGCCCTGCTCCTCTATGTACTCCAGGTCCTCCTCATAGCCGTACCCCTGCTCCACCGCCCATACAGCACCTCCGCGGAGCACATCGTCAATTTCACTCATGCTGAGATGCAGCTTACCCTTGCTTCCGAGTCCTGCCGGCACCTTGCGAAACAGCGCTTCCGCCAGCTGCTCAATCTTTGGCTTAACATCCTCCAGGCTAAGCCCTGTGCGTAGTGTTCGCACACCGCAGGAGATGTCGAAGCCTATACCACCCATGCAGATAACGCCACCCTCCTCTGGGTCAAAGGCGCCAACGCCACCTATCGGAAAGCCGTAACCCCAGTGTGCATCCGGCATTGCAAGTGCAGCCTTCTGAATCCCGGGTAAGCAGGCGACATTGGTTATCTGCTCCTTAACCTTGTCGTCCATCTCCTCAATGAGCCTGCGTGACGCAAAGATTTTACCGGGGACATTCATGTCCCCTGTTCTGGGTATCTCCCACTCATACTCGCTCTTCCTCTCAAGAGACCTCAGCTCCATCTCCACCACCTCTAAACGTCGACGACGCACTGCGCCCTATATCTTCCATCCTCTTTATCAACTTCAAGCATGGAATAGGTCGCACCCTTCACCTCCACGCTTATTTCGTGTTTCTCCCTGTCTATGGGCTCGCCCATGGCGTAACCTTCGAGGTGGGTGCCATCCTCTGAGATTTTAACCCTGAAGTCTGAGAACAGGTAACCCTCCAGGTCGGCGATGGCAAGAAGCTGGTTAAGCCACTCTACAAGCAGTGCCTCCACATCCGGCGCTTCAGCCTCTATGTGAAATTTTTTCACCGGCTTAACCTTGCTCAGGTCCACCATAACAGAAAACATGGCTCTGGCTGCGTTTTCAAAGGCCTCTTCCAGGGTTTCCCCATACCCCCTTATACCTATATCTGCCTCATGGTCGAAGGTTTCATAATCCATAACTCGCCCACCATCACCACAATATATATGAGGGCTATCTACCTGCCGAACAGCCCCTTAATGAGACGCTTCATAAAGGATTCCTTGGGCTGAGGTGGTATGTACTCCTCCCCTATCAGATCTGCAGCAAGCTTCTTAATTGCCTGTGCAGCCTGGGAGTTTGGCGCACGGATAACAAAGGGCTGACCAAAGGCAGCGCTTCTTCGCACCTCCGGGTCCTCGGGCACAACCGCCAGGATGCGTGTCTCCAGAATCATCTCCACTTCCTTTACGGTGAGGTCGCTGCTATCAAAGGTGGTGCGGTTCAGCACCGCGCCAAGCACATGGGTGCCCAGTTTTTTTGCTATAATTTTTGTTTTCAGAGCATCACTCATGCTTGAGATCTCAGGGTTCACCACCAGTATAGCTTCCTGTGCGGTAGAGAGTGCTGTTAGAACACTCCTCCCCAGCCCTGCAGGCGCATCTATCAGCAGAATTTCAACCTGTTTCAGCGCCTCCAGTACAGAATCAAGCCTGTCAGGGTCGGCCTTCTTAAGCGTTTCCAGTGATATACCCGCAGGAACAACCTTTACCCCGGCTGGACCTTCGTATATCGCCTCGCTTATGTCCGCCTCTCCGGCCAGGACATGGTGGAGGGTTGTTTTTACATCCTCCAGGCCGAGAATGAGTTCCAGATTTGCCATCTCTATGTCTGCGTCGAGAATTAGAACCTCCTTTCCAAACTGTGCAAGCGCAACACCGAGATTCGCTGAAATGGTAGTCTTACCTGTTCCACCCTTTCCAGAACATATTGTAATGGAGACACCCATGGTAATCGCCCGCTACTGCTCCCTTTTTATAGGCCTTTCCAAAAGCCAGTTAACGGTGCGGAGCAATTCTTCATTCCTAAAAGGTTTGCTGATATGCCAATCAGCAAGGCCCTCGTCAAGGCTGGTTACCTTATCCTCATCCTCACTTTTAATCGTGAGCATGGCCACGATGATGTCTTTTGTATCCTCCTTCTCTTTAATTTTTCTGCTTACCTCCCATCCATTCAAACCAGGCATCATAACGTCGAGGAGTATAAGGTCCGGTCTGCTGCCTGACTCAAGCTTGTCAAGCGCCTCCTGCCCTGAGTAAGCAGTTTCTACCTCATGCCCCCCCTCTTCCAGAATCTTTTTAATAAGGAATACCATCTCAGGTTCATCATCAACAACCATAATCTTGGCCATTTTCACTCCTCCATAATTATGGACGATTAACTATTTTAATATTATATAGAATTTGTATTTAAAACTATTTGTTGTCCATAGCTTTATTTATCTTCTTTATTATTTCAGCTATGCCTTTACCCTCTTTTGCAGAGCATACCAGTGCCCTATCCAGGGGCTCAGTTTTCTTTGCCTCCCGGAGCATTTCTTCTGTTAGAAGGTCACCCTTGTTAATCACAGGGATTACATCAACGTCGAAGCCTTGTTCAATACCCCTGTAAATGTGAAGCTGCTCCTCAAGGGGATAACCACAGGTTTCTGTTATGTCAAACAGAAATATCACCAGGTTTGCCAGGTGTTTTAATGCAAGGATGCACTGCCTTTCCTCCCGGCGCATGTCTTCAAAGCTGCGGTCAAGCAAACCAGGAGTATCTATTACCTGCACCCTTCTGTGATTGTGTTCAAAGTAGCCCAGCAGGAGCTGCTTTGTTGTGAAGGGGTAGCTTTCCACCCTGGGCTCTGCTCCGGTAAGGCGGCGCAGAAGCGAGGACTTACCAACATTCGGCGCGCCTGCAATAACAACTGTGAAAGTGTCCTCAACACTTGGCAGGTTTTTGAGCCTCTCTCTGGCCTCTCTCAGGAACAGGAGTTCTGACTCAATCTTGCGAAGCAGCGAGGCGAGCCTGCCGTAGAACTCTCTTCTGTAGCTGTGGACCTCCTCCTCGCTTCTCGCCGAGCGCACCCTGCGGGTATATTCTCCTTCAAGCCTTTCAATTTTATTCACCAGCCACCTGAGTGAGCGCAGACTGTGGCTGAATCTCTCCATCCCAACCATGACCTCTATAAGCTCTTTGTAAAAAGGAGTTAGCTCTTCGATGCGTGGGATTCTCATAAGTATTCTGTTCAGATACCGCCTTACCGAAGAACCTGCTATAATTATTCGCCGCTCTTCTCGTTTCTTAACCCTCTGCAACCTTGCTCCGGGGGCAGAGACTTTTCTGGCCTCCCTGGAGGCTCTCGAAAAAGCGTAGTCCATCAATTCTTTAGAATCGAGTATCCTGGGCACACGTTTGAAATTCATTTCACAACTTCCTAAAAGTTTATATAAATATCTATCATAGTTAATCATTAATAATAACTTTGTACTACTTTATAAGGGGAAGACCATGAAACTCACACCTGTTCAGAGAGAAGTTTTAATGGCACTGGTGGAGCTTTACCACAAGTCAGGAGGAGAGGCGGTTAAGGGTGAGGATATAGCCGAGCTCATACACAAGAATCCGGGCACAATACGTAATCAGATGCAGTCACTTCGCAGTCTGGGCCTTGTGGAGGGTGTTCCGGGACCAAAGGGCGGTTATCGCCCCACAGCAGAGTGTTATTCTATTCTTAACTACGAGAAGCTTGAACGTGAGGTGGCTGTGCCAATTCGCATAGACGGCAAACCTGTGGAGGATGTGACTGTAACCGGAATAGATCTGATAACAATTCATGACCCTGAGAAGTGCCGTGCGACTGTTCACGCACTTGGTGACCTGAAGCAGATACCGGTAGGTAAGGTTGTCCTCATAGGCCCAACCCCTGTTAACAGGCTCGCTATTCGTGGTAAGGTGGTGGGCCGCGATGATATAGACAATGTGCTACTCATCGACATCCTTGAGATGGTCTCTGTTCCCAAGGAGAAGGTTTATGATGTTGCAACACATACCATAAAGTCCATCTCTCCAGAGGCAAGCATTCGCGATGCCGCAGCGCTCTTCACCCGCATTGGTATTCGCGGCGCTCCTGTTATGGATGGCACAAAGGCAGTGGGCATTATTACAAATACTGACATAGCCCGTGCTCTGGCGGAGGGCAAGGAGGACAGCAAGGTCAAGGAGATAATGAGTACCACCTTAATAACCATTCACAAGGATGCAGCTCTCTCTACGGCGATAGCTGTGATGGAGCAGAACAATGTGAGCAGGCTTATTGTTATTGATGACCGCGGTGACGCTATAGGAATTATTACACGTAGAGATATTCTTTGCAGAATGGCCCGTCTGTTGCGTCAGGTTTCGCTGTAGGCAAGTTTTTTTGCCAGGCGAATATCCTCGCTCAGGCTGGAGAGAAGGTTTATATTTCTCAGCACTGCTGCGGGGTGGTAGGTTATCAGATATACTCTGTCCTTCCTGATGGGCTTTCCCCTGGCCTCACCCACCTTCCTGATTCCAAGAAGTGACTCAGCGGCAACTCCTCCCAGAAGCAGAATCACGCGTGGGTTAATCGCCGTAATCTGCTTTCTGAGATAGGGCAGGCAGGCTCTTATCTCCTTCTTCCTTGGTCTCCTGTTGTTGGGCGGTCTGCATTTTATGACAGAGGTTATAAACACCTCCTCCCGCGTTAATCCGGCATCATTCAGCACCTGGGTGAGAAGTCTTCCGGCGCGCCCTACAAAAGGCCTGCCCTTCTCATCCTCCTCCCTCCCCGGAGCCTCACCTATTAGCATGAGCCTCGCATTCCTGTTACCCTCCCCGGGTACTGCATGGTTTCTGCTCCTGCCAAGCACACATCTGGTGCATTTATCTATCTCCCCAGCAATCGTCTCCAGGCTTTCGCGCATGCCAGAGAGTAACAATGTGCATAGATAAAGTTTATGTTCAATTATGTGACACAATATATAACATATATCTTTTATAAGGTTAGAAGCGTTAAGTAAAGTAGGTGGAAATATGAAGATAGCGATTGCTGTGGACACTGCAGAGGAAAGCGCAAGGGTGAGTGAGCACTTTGGAAGGGCGAGGTATTTCCTGATATATAATGTGGCCAATGAAAGTGTCAGCTTTGTAGAGGCGAGAGCTAACCCCAAGGCTCAGGGGCACGGGCACTTCCATGAGGCGATACTACCGGTGCTGGAGGATGTAGAAGTCGTCATATCAGCTGGTATTGGAAGAAGTGCATACTCTCATCTGATAGCAGAAGATAAGAAAGTTATTGTAACAGGTGCCATACCTGCAGGAGAGGCAGCTGAAAAATTTGCGAAAGGCGAGCTTAAGCACGAGCCCGAGAGGATCCATAGCGGACATCACCATCACCATTCGCATGCACATCACAGTCACTGAATTATAAAAAGCTTAAAGGAGGTGATAATGGTTATGACTGCGGTGATTGAAGAAATCGGAGAGAACCTGTACAAGGCTACGACTGAAAACTGGGACGAGCTGGTGCTCAGGTCTGAGATACCTGTGGTGGTGGACTTCTGGGCAGAATGGTGCGGTCCCTGCAGGATGCTCTCACCAGTTTTCGAAGAGGTTGCAGCAGAGTACAAGGGCAGAATGAAGTTTGTGAAGCTGAACACCGACGAGAATCGTGACGTGGCGATGCGCTACGGTGTAATGAGCATTCCAACCCTGGGGTTCTTCTACAGGGGCGAGCCTATTGACGGTCTTGTCGGAGCGGTACCCAAATCTGTGCTGGTGTCAAAGATTGAGAATGTGCTCAAGAAAATAGCCTCTGAACAGTAAACCTGTCTTCTTTTTATTTTTATCGCCTAATATTCCTTTAGCTTAACCTCAATTTTGTCTTCATCCAGCTCTACAACTGCATACCCCATGTGGAAGGCGCCGGGATTTACAACTGTTGTTGTGGCCACCTTTGCAATACCTCTTGCTTCGTGGATATGTCCACACAGCGTAAGTGTTGGTTTATTCTCCTTTATAAATTCCTTCACAGCTCTTGAACCAGCATGTACACCGGAGCTGGTTAGGTCGAGTTTTGTTCCAAAGGGTGGTGGGTGAGCAACAAGTACCTTTATGCTGTGCTCCTTAATTGCAGAATAACCGCTCGCGAGTAGCTCCTTAAGTTGTTCCTCAGTATACTCCTGTGGGGTGGCAAAGGGTGTGGGATTTGAACCTCCAGCGCCAAAGAATGCCACCCGATCAACAACATTGCCCCTGCCATGAAGGCTCACCTTTAACTCCTTTAGAAGCTCATTCACCTCTCGCAGGTCGCAGTTTCCGGGCACCACAAAAAGGTGCTTCGACAGGTTCATTAGTGGCTTGAGAATCTCCCTCGCTTCGTCTCGCCCGCCAAAGTTTGTTATGTCGCCAGCTAATACAACGACATCTGCTTTTGGAAGCTCACCCTCTATTCTATCCAGCTTTGCGAGTCTTCCATGAATATCTGAGATAACAAGTATCCTCATCATTTTTCAATTATGGATTGGTAGAATAAAAATTTAGCCCCGATTTATAGTGGGCCCCCCTCCCCAACCCTGGTATACTTCTTGCATTATGGGTTTTATATATTTTTTTGGAAATTTCTCTCAAATAAAAAAGCCTATTTGGTTTTAGTAACCATTTGTTATTGAAGCCAACTTCAAATAGGCTGTGTGTGTTCCTCTTCCACCTTCACCATATTCATGAGGGAGGCGGCCTTTCTTCCCAGGGGGGATAGGGAGTACACCTTATTCTTATCCTGCTCTACTATTCCAGTTGCTTTAAGATTCTTAAGGTGAAAACTCACAGCAGTCGGGTCCTTTATCCCGGTGTTGCGCCATATTCCTGTAAAGCTTCTTGGAGAAGTGCGCAGAAGATTGAGTATTTCTCTTCTGATAGGGTGATTCAGGGCACGTATGATTAGTTCAAACTCCTGCTTTGAGAGTCCGCCAGATGGGATTGCGATATGCGTCTCCTCCTCAAGCACTGCTTTTATAGAAGCCTTTATCTCCTCCAGGCTGAAGGGCTTTGCGATGTAGTCACTCGCCCCGCGCTTCATCGCTTCAACAGCACCTTTTATGCTGGAGTAGCCGGTTATCATGATAACTTTAATGTCTGGGAGGTGTTGCTTAACCCACTTAAGCAGTTTCAGCCCATCTATCCCCGGCAGCTTTATGTCGGTTACTAGAATATCCACCTTCCTCTCTTTCAGGATTTTCAGGGCCTCCTCTCCATTTTCAGCAGTAACTACCTCGTGCCCCTCCCTTCTCAACACCCTTTCGAGCCCGCGCAGTGTTATGAGTTCATCGTCCGCTACCAATATTCTTGCCATCTTTTTTCTCTCAGTAGTTTTTGTATAGATGTTAATTTTTATTTAATAGCACATATAAAATCTTCTGTTCGGCAATCAGCAGACGCCACATCGCCTGCATTCAGGTGAACATGCAGGAGAGATTTTACCTTCTAAAAATTTTTGGTGCTCCTCCCGGAGGTAACGCTCGCTCACCAGTACATCCACTTTCTCCCAGGGCAGGCTGGTGTCTGTATCTATTCCCCGTAGGTAGTTGTCCATTCTCAGCCCCGCGTCCCTGAAGGCGCGCTTCCAGGCGGAGAAGCCGCCACCGTACTCCAGCACCCTCTCGAGGACATCTCCCAGGCGGGAGTTGCCCCTGGCTATTATTGCCTGAAGCATCGAACCTTTAATGCTCTCGCTCTCCACGCTTGCATAGCCTGCGAGTGCCCTGCGCAGCATGCGCATCTTTAGCCTGAGACTGCGTGGCTCCGGGAAGGGGGTCCACTGCATCGCTGTGTGTGGCTTGGGTATCAGCGGATTTACAGAAAGCCTGAGGTTCAGTTTTGTTTCCCTTTTGAGCACCTTCACTTCATCGGCGAGCGCTCTGATGTGCTCCTCCCCCTCGCCGGGAAAGCCCAGGATGTAGTAGAGCTTCAGGTTTCTTATACCCGACTCTGCCGCCAGCCTTGCGGCGGCGAGAATCTGGGAGTTGCTCATGTCCTTGTTCACCGCGTAGCGCAGCCGCTCGCACGCTTCTGGTGCAAAGGTTATGCTGCGCTGGCCGCTCTTCACCAGCGCCTCAACAAAGCTCCTGGTAAGCGTGTCTGCGCGCAGCGATGGTGCCGCGATCTCAAGGTTGAGCTGCTTTAAAATCTCCGCCAGCTCATCTATGCGCGAGTGGTCGGTGATGCTCGCTCCCAGGAGGGCAATTCTCTCAGGTTTGCTAATCTCGATGCCCTTTGTTATAATCTCTTCCAGCCTTGCAATGCTGCGCTCCCTGCGGGGGCGGAAGATGTAGCCTCCCATGCAGAACCTGCAGCCGCGAGCGCAGCCCCTCGCTACCTCCACGAGCAGGCTTCTGCCAAAGGCTCCCGCCTCGCTGAGCACCTGCGCTACAGGAAAGTAGGCGTCGAGGTCCCGCATGTACACCCGCCTGGCACCTTCGTTCACCCCTGACACGTAGACATAGCCCAGCTGTGCAAGCTCTTCGAGCGCTTCCCTTTTACCCCTCCCCCTCACAGCCTCGATTACCTCAAGGATGCCCGCCTCTGCCTCTCCTATGAAGAAGGCATCCACGAAGCGCTCAAGAGGAGAAGGATTAACGCAGCACGGGCCGCCGGCGATTACCACCTGCTCTCTGCGCTCCCGCCTTACTGGTATGCCGCTTCGCCTGAGAATCTCAAGTATGTTTACGGCGTCGAGCTCAAACTGCCAGGAGAAGGCGATTACGTCGAAGTCCCTGAGAGGGGAGCGCGTCTCAACGCTCCTTTCCACGTCTAAGTAAAAGCGCTCCGCGTAAATATCTTCACGGGAGTTGAGCAGGTCGTAGAGTATCTGCATCCCAAGGTTTGCGATGCCGGCGCGGTACAGGTTGGGAAACACCAGCGCCACGCGCAGCTTGCCGCGGATGCTTTTGATTACGGTGTTGCGCTCTTTAACAATCATTTAAGTAGGTGTGCGGGGTAACGTCGCCAACCACAGCCTTTATATTTCCGAAGTGCTTAACCCCAAGCTATGCCAGAGGACTTCGTGGTTACCCCTTGGGAAGTTGTAGGCGAGGTTGACTACGACAAGCTCATAGAGAAGTTCGGCACCTCTCCCATAGACGATGCCCTGCTGGAGAGGTTCCGCAGACTAACGGGTGAGCTCCACCTGATGCTGCGCAGGAGGATATTCTACTCCCACCGCTCCCTCAACTGGGTGCTGAGCGAGTACGAGAGGGGCAACCCCTTTGTGCTCTACACCGGGCGCGGACCAAGCGGTCACACCCACCTTGGCCACCTCATGCCCTGGATATTCACCCGCTGGCTTCAGGAGAAGTTCGGCGCCAAGCTGCTCTTCCAGCTCACCGATGACGAGAAGTTTTTATTCAAGCCAGAGCTCACCCTCGAAGATACGCGGAGGTTCGCCTACGAGAATGCCCTCGACGTAATAGCTCTGGGGTTCGATGCCAAGAAGACGGAGATATTTCTCAACACCGAGTACATAAAGTCCCAGTACAGGCTCGCGCTCAAGGTGGCGAAGCGCACCACCTTCTCCACAGCCAAGGCGGTCTTCGGATTCAAAAACGACACCAACATAGGCTTAATCTTCTTCACCAGCATGCAGTCAGCGCCCTGCTTCCTTGAGAGCGAGCGTCAGGGTAAAGCGGTGCCGGTGCTTATCCCCTGCGCCATAGACCAGGATCCCCACTTCAGGATAACCCGCGACGCTGCACCGCATCTCGGCTACCCAAAGCCAGCGCTGATTCACTGCAAGTTCTTCCCCTCGCTTCTCGGCGGAGACAAGATGTCGGCCTCTAAGCCCGAGAGCAGCATCTACACCACCGACTCTCCCCGCGAGGCCAGACGCAAGATAATGAACGCCTTCACAGGCGGCAGGGAGACGGCGAAGCTGCAGCGCGAGCTTGGAGGCCGGCCAAGCGTGTGCTCCGTCTATCAGTACCTGTACTACATCTTCGAAGATGATGATGAAAAGATAAAAGAGCGCTACAACGCGTGCACCCATGGAGAGCTGCTGTGCGGCGAGTGCAAGAAGTACCTCGCCGAAAAAGTAGAGCGCTTCCTGGTCCAGCACCAGGAGAAGCGGGAGAAGGCGAAGGACGTTCTCGAGGACTTCATGGTCAGGGATTAGCTCTGAAGCTCTCCAGGAACCTCTCAAAAACCTCCTCGTTCTTTTCAAACTCCTCTGGGAGGGAAGCGAGGGTTATTAGGTAGATGCTGTTTCCTGCCTTCACGAACACCGCGTGGTTTTTAATGGTGTAAGGTCCCTGTACGTATGTATATACAAGCTCATGCGCTTCGTAACCTTTAAGACGCAGTTCACCCTCGTCCAGCAGGGTATAGTTTTTAAGTAGTGAGGCGATGTTGCTCTTCATTTCCTCTGCATATTCTGCAAGACTGAGGTTGCTCTCCTCTCTCGCCACGTTTATATTAGCTGTGCCATAGCTGCCCCTGGGTGCGAGGAAAAAGACGAGCTCAGCTTCGCCCACCTTATCTTCAACGACGCGCCAGCTTGCGGGATAGCTGACCTCAAAGCCGAGCTTATCGCTCCTGTAAGTCTTTTCCTGCTCCTGTGCTGGAACGGTTGCGGGTGGCGGTGAAGTGGTGGATTGCGGACTTTCTCCTGTCTTTTCACTGGTTGTGCAGCCCAGAAGGAGGATGATGAGAAGCAACGCTATCAGGGTGCGCATTTCATACCCTCATAACAAAAGTTATGTTTCCGCCCTTGAAAATTGCTTTTTTCAGCTTAAGCTCACCGTCCACCTCTTCAACATCCTCGAGGTACAGGTTATCCAGCTCATCGTAGCTTCTGAGGATGCCCACGTACTCCCTGCCGGTACGGGTGGTTATCCTCACCTTTTTTCCAAGGGAGTTTCTGAGCATTGTCTCCGGCCTAATTGCCATGCTTTGAAAACCTCATGCTCTGGTATATAAATTATTCGCTGGCCTCCTTCAGCCTGGTAAGGAGCCACCGCCTTTCGAGAGAGGCGAGGAATGGTCCCGCACGCGGACCGCGTGTTGTGCCCAAGGTTACGAGGTAAATCGCACCGAAGGCCTTGGAGGCACTCAGGTTCATCTCCCTGGCGAGGGAGAAAATCTTCTCCTGTATCTCCTCACCGGAGCGCTCGCCCTGAGAAAGCCACTCGTAGAGGAAGTGCAGGAACCTGCGCTGCTCTTTGCTGAGCTTCTCTTTAACCTCGCCCACATCCTCCAATAGAGATAGTCTCATCTCGGGTGCATAGCGCTCAACCCACTCCCTCGCATAGGAAATGCGCTTCAAAAGCTCCTCCTCCAGCTCGGGGGAGTAGTGCCCAGAGCGTCTCAGACTTGCGATTATGGCTTCTCTGCCTGTGAAAAGCTGGGCCACCATTGCGGCGTGCGAAAAGGGCAATGGAAGCGCGGGCTGGGGTTTGCCTATCTGCGACATTTCGTACAGCCTGCGCAGATGTTCAGCTTCTCGCTCGTTCTCCACGCTCTCAATGCCGTAGTACACCCTCGCCACGTGGTCATACTCGTCATACAGCTTTGGGAGCTCCTTCCAGGAGAAGCTCCTCGTTTTCATCAGCTTCTTGTTGTACAGAAAGCGCAGAAGTTGCGGAGGAGCCACACGCAGCCACTCATGCGGGTAGACCACGTTGCCCAGAGAGGCGCTCATCTTCTGCCCATCTATCATCAGGTGTTCATAGAAGATGGGCACAGGCATGGGAAAGCCCAGAACGCGCTCGCATATCTCGGCATTTATCCACCACGCACTTCCCGGCACTACGTACTCCTTGCCCGCGCCCTCGCTTGCGACGCGCCAGCGCGCCCACTGTGCCGCCCACTCGCTCTTCCACATCAGCTTGCCCTCGTCGCGGAGGGGGTCCGCGATGCCTTCGTAGCCACATCCTCTGGCCACGTGCTTCTCAAAGGCGTAGTCCTCGCAGCGGTAGTACACCTTTCCCTCCTCATAACGCTCCACGCGTGGAGTTATGATCTTGCCGCAGGATTTGCACACCGGCGTAAAGGGACTCCAGCCCTTCTCAAGCGGCTTGTCCCTGTACCTGTTCTGAATTTCAATCACCAGCTCCAAGTTCTCAAGAAGCTTTCTGATAAACGGGCGGAAGCTTCCATGCCGGTACTCTTCGCGCATTGAGTACTTCTCGGGTTTTACTTCGATGAACTCCTCCATCACTTCAAAGTAACTCGCTATGTGATGCTCCGCATAGCTGGAATGGCAGCCCCAGGGGTCAGGTGTGGTGCTTACCGGCGTGCCTATGTACTCCTCAAGCTCCCTTGGCACACCCTCCGGAATCTTGCGCAGCGGGTCCATATCCTCTGCCACCCAGATGAGCTCGGCATCATAGCCTGCGTCGCGCAGTGCTCGCACCACGCTTTCGCCGCGTATTGTATCGCTCAGTCTGCCTATGTGGAGAACGCCAGAGATGCTTGCGCTCGTCTTAACAACAAAGCGTTCAAAGCTCGGAATCTCTCTATCAATGTAACGAAACTTTTTGCGCTGCACTATCTCCTCTGCCTTCTGGTCTGCCCAAAAAAGCGCTGCCATGGCTTCACCTCTGCTTCTTTGGTATTCTCACGTAGAAGATGCTCCCTCCCTCGGGGTTGTCCTCCACCCAGGCTCTGCCGTGGTGGAGTTCTGCCACCCGCTTCACGATCGCCAGACCCAGGCCGGTGCCCTTCACGGCACCCTTCTCTATCCGTTTGAAGCGCTCAAATATACTTTCCTTATCCTTATCCGGCACTCCTGGGCCATAATCCTTTACCATAATCAGATATGTATCCTTCTCATCTATTATGTCCACCACCACCCTCTTTCCCGGAGGGCTGAATTTAATTGCATTTGAAATCAGGTTATAGAACACGGACTCTATATTCGGATTAACCATAGCTAACCTTGGGGAATGAACCATAACTTCTATTTTTATGTTCTTCTCCTTTGCGGCCTCTTCAAAGGCAGAAACCACACCCTTGAGAAGCTTTGTGAGGTCCATCTCCCTGAAGTCAAGGCTTTCAATACTGTGAAGCCTTGCATATCTCGCCGCACTCTCAATCATGTTAACCAGTCTCTCCACGTTCTTCTTCAACCTCTTCAGGTCTTCCCTTGTGTCCTCGCATGTTTCTCTTTCAAGGAGTATCTCGCTCTGGAGAAGTATTATATTGGCCACATTTAGGAGGTCATGGGTCAGGATGTCGCTGAATAACTCTTTAATCTCCATGGTTTTCTTAAACTTCTCAAGACTGGCTTTAAGACCCTCCTGAAAGCTGTAGCTGTCAGTTATATCACGGATTATCTCTATAATTCCAATTATTTCCCCATCTTTTTTAAGGGGGGATGCAGATATCTCAACCACCATCTTCTTCCCATTTCTGGTGTAGTGGGTGTGCACAACCCTCTTTACCTTCCCGGTCGCAATTACCTCATCGAGGGGGCACACAACATCCTCAGGACACGGAATTTTGAGGCAGTGGCTCACCATGTAGCAGTTTCTGCCTACTATCTCATTCTGTCTGAATTTACACCTCTTCAAAAGGGCCTCATTCGCCGCGAGTATTTTCCTGTCTTTACTTATTATTATCACCATATCGCCAAGAGAGTCTATAAAATCCTTCAGTTCCTCAATTTTCATGTTCAAACCTCTAGATCTATGTATCTCCTCCTGTCTCCTCTCTAAGCCAGTGGAGGTAATCTTTGCTGCCTTCTGTTATTTCGAGGGCTATAATCTCCGGAACTTCGTAGGTGTGAAGCTCCTTCACCCGCTTTACTATCGCGGGAACCTTTTCTTTTAAAGTTTTAACTATTATAAAAGCCTCCTCTTCTTCTTCAATTTTACCGCGCCACCAGTATATGGAGTTAACCCTTTCTATAATATTTGCGCATGCGGCGAGTCTCTCCTCTACCAGCCTGCGGGCAATCTCCCTTGCCTGGATGGCATCTTTTGCCGTAATATATATTACAGCGTACATGGATAGTATTCAAACCTGAGAAAATAAAAAGGTGTCGCAATGCGTAACTGGCAGTGGTTTGTGATAATCGCTACCCTCTCCGCCCTATGGATTACCTTCGTGGAGGAAGAGCCCTCCAAGCTCGAGGTTTTTCTGATTGGTTCAGCACTTCTATGGCTGGTTATTCTTGAGGTTGCAGAAAAGGGAAAGCTGAATATAGACAGGCATGCGATTCTGCTCATAATCAAGACAGAGCGGGGCAAGAGACTGATATTCAAAATAGCGGGACATGTAAGGTTCTGGCGAGCTGTGGGTTATCCTGTAGCGCTGGTTGGAATCGCTGGCACGCTTTTCATGGTGGGCATGCTCATTCTTGGGCTTTACTTCCTGTTTGTTGAGCGTATAGACCTTCTGCAGCCCAAGCCTCTTGTCCCGGGCTATACCATCCCCTTCTGGTATGGAATAATAGGCTTGATATCTGTGCTTGTGGTGCATGAGCTTGCCCATGGCATTATTGCAACAGCAGAGCGCATATCCATCAAAAGCCTGGGCGTGGCTCTGGTGGGTGTCCTCCCGGTAGGCGCATTTGTGGAGCCTGATGAGGATGAGCTGAAGAACAGCTCCTGGTTAAGCCAGCTCAGGGTTTATTCCGCGGGCTCAGCGGCAAATCTCCTTGTTGCATTTCTTGTTACCCTGGCAATACCCTTCTACATCTCTGCGGTGTTTGAAACCTCGGGTGGAGGAGTGCAGATAATTGACGTGGTTGAGGGTTCGCCGGCGTCGCAGGTTCTGGAGAAGGGTATGGTTATTAAAAAGATTCAGGATGAGGCGATTGACACCATAGAGGACTTCTATCGTGTGGTGATGGAGCTAAGGCCGGGGGAGAGGATTTCAATAGTCACCGACAGGGGCAGTTTCGACCTTGTAACAGCCTCGCGGGAAGATAACCCTGAGCGCGGGTTCATAGGCGTTAGACCATTCTTTCCGGTGAAGGATGAGTTCAGACATTATTTTGGCCTGGTGCTCCCACTGGTTATATTCTACTCGCTCTACTGGATTGCCCTGCTCAACCAGGCGATTGGTTTTGTTAACCTTGCTCCGCTCCATCTTGGCATCGCTGCTACGGACGGGCACCACATATTCCGCCTTATTCTCGAGAAGTTCTTAGCCGCGAGCGATGCTGAAAGGCTCTCTGCTTATGTATCCACTGCGATGGTGCTCATCCTTCTTTTCAGTATTTTCAAGCCCAGCTTTCTCATGGCGGGTGGTTGAATGGACTTAGAGACCAGAAGACAGCTTATCCACATGAGCGGGGCAGTTACGCCTTTCTACCTTCAGTTCTTCTATGAGCGCTTCTCCTCCTGGCTTGCTCCCGAGGCACTAGTTGCGGGGATGCTGCTTATTGGCTACTGCATTGCCCTGCTCTATAAGCGGGGGATTCGCCTGCCGGTATTTGCCACGCTGGTGGACATCGCCGAGCGAGAGGATGTTAAAAAGCATTCCCCTGGCAAGGGCACCTTCAGATTCTTCTCTGGAGTCCTAGCCACAATGGTGGTATTCGGCTCGTTGCTTGGTGCACCCTTCTTTGTCGTGGGCTCTGGCATATTGGTTCTCGCACTGGGCGATTCGATGTCTACCCTTGCGGGGAAAAAGCTTGGCAGGCGAAGGTTGCCTTATAACAGCAAGAAAAGTGTGGAAGGCTCGCTTATAGGCGCAGGTTATGCGTTTTTAGGTGTTCTCCTTTACCTCACCATTTTCTGTAGCGTTGGAGTATCGCAGGCTGCGGCCCTCGCTTTTGCAGCAGCAGCGGCAGGTATGCTGGTGGAGTCGCTCCCTTTGCGCGTGGACGACAACTTTCTCATTCCTCTTGCAGGCAGCGCTGCAGTGTATGCTTTTATATAAACCATTACACACGTTACTGCTTTCCCAAACCCACATCACAGGTCTTAATAGCAGAGTGAAACGAAATCTATATATATCAGTAATACATCTTTTCAGTAAGCCATCCCCTCTGAGCTTTCTAGCTCGGGGGGTTTTGTTCTGGGTGCAACTCTTGAAGAGAAGGCACCAGATTGTGATGAGGTGAAGAAATGGGAAAGAGAGCGCATCATCCGCATCGCGGAAGCCTTGGATTCAGCCCGCGCAAGCGTGCAGCTTCGCCGGTGCCCAAGATAAAGAACTGGGTAGTTGAAGATAGGGTGAGAATGCAGGGTTTTGCGGGCTACAAGGCGGGAATGACTCATGTTGTGCTCATTGACGACTACCCGCACAGCCTTACCCATGGAGAGGAGATAACCAAGGCGGTAACTGTAGTTGAGGCTCCTCCGCTCAAAGTTTTTGGGGTGAGGCTCTACGAGAGGAATACCTTCGGGCTGCGCACTCTGAGCGAGGCATGGGCGAAGGATCTCGCCCCCGAGCTTGCAAGGAGGCTTCCTCTGCCCAAGAAGCTGGAGAAGGGTGTGGAAGACCTGGAGTCTTATCTGGAGAAAGCGGAGCAGGTTCGCCTTCTTGTTCATACCCAGCCGAGAGTTACCGGCATCGGGAAGAAGAAGCCAGAGGTTATGGAATACCTGGTGTCCGGCAATCTTAGCGAGGCTTTTGAGTATGCAAAGGAGAAGCTGGGCAGCGAGATAAGGATAGGCGATGTATTCGAGGAAGGTGAGTTCGTAGATGTAATGGCGGTTACAAAGGGCAAGGGATTCCAGAGCCCGGTGCGCAGATGGGGTGTGAAGATTCTGCACCACAAGACGCGCAAGGGCAGGCGTACCGCGGGCACGCTTGGGCCGTGGCACCCCTCAGCGATGATGTGGACTGTGCCTCAGAGCGGTCAGATGGGCTACCACCACCGCACCGAGTTCAATAAGCGCATTCTTAAGATTGGTGATAAGGGTGAGGAGGTAACACCCAGAGGTGGATTCCTGGGCTATGGTATTGTGCGCGGTGATTATATAATCCTGGAGGGCTCTATACCTGGTCCGAGAAAGAGGCTTGTACGTTTCCGTCCGGCTATACGCCCGCCAGAGCATCTACCAGAGGGCAAGCCCCAGCTTACCTACATAAGTCTTGAGTCCAAGCAGGGTGTGTGAAGATGGAAGCTACTGTTTATTCTCTCGATGGTAAGGTCAAGGGGAAGATAAAACTTCCCGCAGTGTTTACCACAGAGTACCGTCCCGATATTATAAAGCGTGCTGTAATAGTCCAGCAGTCTCATCGCCTGCAGCCTTATGGCAGTGACTGGTACGCAGGTAAGCGCACATCCGCCGAGTCCTGGGGTCCGGGGCATGGTGTCTCCCGTGTGCCCCGCATGAAGGGCTCTCGATACCCTGCTGCTGGCAGAGCAGCTTTTGTGCCCATGGCGGTAGGCGGTCGAAGGGCGCATCCGCCCAAGGTTGAGAAGAGAATATATGAAAAGATCAATCGCAAGGAGAGGCTCAAAGCCATAGCCTCTGCGATTGCAGCAACCGCAAATAAGGAGCTTGTTATTGCAAGAGGCCATCGGGTGCCTGAGGATATAGAGCTTCCAGTTGTGGTGGAGAACGCCTTTGAAGAGCTCTCCAAGGTTAAGGATGTAAAGGAGGTGTTTGCCTCCCTCAAGCTTCTCGACGATGTTGAGCGCGCTTCAAAGCGCAAAGTTCGTGCGGGTGTTGGCAAGCGCCGCGGAAGGAGATACAAGAATAGAAAGAGTGTTCTTGTCGTGGTTGGTGACGATAAGGGCGTAGTAAAAGCTGCGCGTAACCTGCCAGGCGTGGACGTCGTGCTTGCGCGCAATCTGAGTACAGAAGACCTTGCTCCCGGCACACACGCTGGAAGGCTTACTCTTTATACCGAAAATGCCTTAAAGGTGCTTGAAGAGAGGTTTGGAGCATGAACCCCCACGAAATAATTATTTCCCCGGATGTTACGGAGAAGTCGATGAAGATGCTTGAGAATGAGAATAAGCTTGTGTTCATTGTTAGAAGAGAGGCCAACAAGAAGCAGGTGAAGGAAGCCGTGGAGAAGCTGTATGAAGTAAAGGTGGAAGAAGTTAACACTTCAATAAATCCAAAGGGTGTGAAGAAGGCATACGTCAGGCTGGCACCCGAGTATCGCGCCGACGAGGTGGCGACGAGAATAGGTATATTCTAGGTGATTGAAATGGGCAAGCGGATAATTTCACAGCGCCGTGGTAAGGGAAGCATAACCTTCAGGGCACCCTCTCATCGCTATCGCTGCGAGCTCAAGTATCGCAAGTACGACGAGAAGGAGAAAAATGGAAAAGTTGTGGGAAAGGTAATAGATATACTACACGACCCCGCGCGCACCGCGCCTCTTCTAAGGGTTGTGTTTGAGGGGGGAGAAAAGATGTATCTTCTTGCTCAGGAGGGGATTAAGGTTGGCGACACCATTGAAGCTGGTGCTCATGCTGCTATCTCTCCGGGTAATGTTCTCCCCCTGGGAAATATCCCTGAAGGTACGCCGGTCTGCAACATTGAGAACCACCCGGGCGATGGAGGCAAGCTTATTCGCAGTGCAGGTGCCTATGGGCTTGTGGTCTCCCATGAGGGAGCAAAAACCATAATCCAGCTCCCCAGCGGAAGTCTTAAGACCCTGGATTCCAGGTGCAGGGCTACAATTGGTGTGGTTGCTGGAGGCGGTAGAAGGGATAAGCCAATTATGAAGGCAGGTAAGCGTTTCCACATGCTGCGCTCCAAGGCCAAGTACTGGCCAGTTGTTAGGAAGGTAGCCATGAATCCTGTGGATCATCCCTTCGGCGGTGGCTCACATTCACCCGGTAAGCCCACCACCATCTCGCGCAGAATGCCTCCAGGCAAGAAGGTTGGCCTTATCTCAGCCCGCAGGACCGGGAGGCGATAGATATGGCAAGGAAGGAGTTTAGATATCGCGGTTACACCCTTGAAGAGCTTCAGAAGATGAGCATAGACGAGCTTATAGAGCTTCTTCCCGCGCGGCAGAGGCGCTCGTTGAAGCGCGGACTAACTCCTCTGCAGAAGAAGCTGATGGAGAAGGTGAAGAAGGCCCTCAATGGTGAGAAGGTTAAGCTTCGCACCCATGCGAGGGACATGATAATCCTGCCCAACATGGTTGGCCTGACTTTCGAGGTGCACAATGGCAAGGACTGGACGCGCGTGGAAGTAAAGCCCGAGATGATAGGCCATTACCTTGGTGAGTTCTCCCTTACCCGCAAGAGGGTGCAGCACGGCTCACCCGGTATGGGAGCGACACGAAGCTCAATGTATGTGCCGCTTAAGTAGGTGATTTCCGTGGCGAAGCTGGGCTACTCATTCAGGGTTGAAAACGAAGAAAAAATCGCCAGGGCTATGGGCAGGGCTATGCGAATATCGCCCAAGTGGAGCATAGAGATAGCGCGAGAACTCCGCGGTATGAAGCTTGAGAAGGCCAAGCGCTATCTTGAGGATATAATAGCCATGCGCCGCCCTCTGCCCCTGCGCAGGTTCAAGAAGGGTGTTGCCCACCGCAGGGGCCTGGTCAAGGCCTACGCTGGTAGATATCCCCAGAAGGCGGCTAGACAGGTGCTCAAGCTCCTGGAGAGTGCCCAGGCGAATGCCGAGTACAAGGGCCTGGACCCTGAGAGGCTGTTTATAAAACATATTGCGGCACAGCGTGGTCCTGTAATTAGAGGCTGGCTTCCCCGCGCCTATGGCAGGGCTACGCCTCACAACACTCCAACCACACATATGGAAGTGATTCTCGAGGAAAGGTGATTTCATGGCGCTGGAGAGGAAGTTCATCGAGGACAATATCCGCAAGTTTGAGGTGAAGGAATTCCTGCAGCGTGAGCTGGAGCGCGCTGGCTGTGGTGAGATAGACATCCAGCGCACACCTCTTGGTACACGTGTTATTGTGCATGTGCAGCGTCCTGGCCTTGTGATAGGTCGCAAGGGGCAGGCGATACGTAAGCTTACCACCATCCTCAAAACCCGCTTTGGGCTGGACAACCCCCAGGTTGAGGTAAATGAGCTTGAGGTGCCTGAGCTTAATCCAAATGTTATGGCGAGGAGCATAGCCAATGCTCTTGAGCGAGGAATACACTTCCGCAGGGCAGCCTATACAGCGCTGCGCAGAATAATGGAAGCCGGTGCCAGAGGTGCAGAGATAACTATCTCCGGCAAGCTTACAGGTGAGCGAGCGAAGACTGTGAAGTTCGTCGATGGCTATCTGAAACACTGCGGCGAGCCGGCGATGCTGTATGTGAAGGAGGGTTATGCTGTTGCTGCACCCAAGCCGGGAGTTATAGGCGTAAAGGTAAAGATAATGCCTCCTGGCACACGCCTGCCTGACGACATCATATTCAAGGAGGAGCCTAAAGTAGAAGTACCTTCCAAGGGTGAAGAGGAGGAAGAAAAGGAGGAGATAGCCCAGGTGGTGGAGCAGCTCCAGGAGGAGATCGCAGAGGAGGAGAGCAAGGAGGAGGCAGGCAAAGAGGATGCGGAGGCTGAGAAGAAAGAAGCTGCAGAGGAGACTTCATCGGAGACGTCAGAGGAGAAACAGCCTGAGAAAAGCAGTGAGAGCAAGGAGGCATAGTTATGGCGATACTCAGGACAAGTGAGATTAGGGATATGAGCGTGGAAGAGCTGAAGGATAAGCTGGAAGAGCTTAGAATGGAACTCCTCAGGGAGCGTTCAAAGGCAACTGCGGTGGGCGTACCCGAGAATCCGGGCAGGGTGCGTGAGCTTCGCAGAACAATTGCCAGAATAATGACAATAATCAATGAAAAATCTTCATAGTTACTGAGCCGTTATGAATCTCCGGGCAAAATATATAACAAAGCACGAGCTGATTGGCCTCGAATGCGAAATCGTGGCCGCCACCGACCCTACGCTGGTAGGGCTTCGCGGCGTGGTGGTGGATGAGACCAGGAATATGCTCACCCTCGAGGTTGAGGGTAAGCGCAAAAAAGTGGCTAAAGCCATAGCCACATTTCGCTTTCGTGTGGGCAATCGCGTGCTTGAGGTTGAGGGTAAAGCCCTCATAGCAAGACCAGAAGACAGGATAAAAAGGTGAAAAAGTATGCGCGATATAGGCGTTGATGTAAAGCCCCCGGAAAAAAGCTGTGATGACAAAAACTGCCCCTTCCACGGGCACCTGAAGGTTAGAGGGCAGATTATAGAAGGTAAAGTGGTTAGCAACGGCATGCACAACAGTGTTGTAGTCCAAAAAGATTACCTTCGTTACATTAAGAAATACGAAAGATACGAGAAGCGAAGGAGCAGAATCCTTGCGCACAATCCACCCTGCATCTCCGCAAAGGTGGGTGACAGGGTAAAGATTATGGAATGCAGGCCGATAAGCAAGGCGAAGAGTTTTGTGGTGATTGAAAAGGAGGCAGAGTGAGATGCAGGGCATCAAGGCTAACGTTACAAGGGCACTTCCAAGCGGTGCTCGCCTCGATGTGGTGGACAACACGGGCGCAAAGGAGATAGAGATAATCCAGGTTATCGGATTCAAGGGTACGAGAAGGCGCTACCCCAGCGCCGGTGTGGGCGACATGGTGGTAGCTTCGGTTAAGAAGGGCACACCCGAGATGCGCAAGCAGGTTGTGCGCGCTGTAATAGTACGCCAGCGCAAGGAATACCGCCGCCGTGACGGCACGAGGGTCAAGTTTGAAGATAACGCAGCGGTGATAACAAACGAGAAGGGCGACCCCAAGGGCAGTGAAATTAAAGGCCCCGTCGCAAAGGAGGCGGCGGAGCGCTGGTCGAAGATAGCGAGTGTTGCCAGCATAATAGTCTAGGTGATTATCATGCCGAGCAAGCAACCGAGAAAACAGAGGAAGGCGCTGTTTCGCGCGCCACTGCATCGCAGACAGAAGCTGGTGAGTGCACACCTGAGCGAGGAGCTTCGTGAAGAGTATGGGAAGCGAAGCCTGCCCGTGCGCAAGGGCGACACTGTTCGTCTGCTGCGTGGCGACTTCCGAGGGCATGAGGGTGTGGTTGAGAGAGTGGATCTGAAGAGGATGCGCATCTTTGTGACCGGCGTGACGGTGCAGCGCAGCGATGGCAGCGAGCGCCTCTATCCTGTTCATCCTTCTAATGTGGAAATAGTAAAACTGGAGCTTAAAGACGAGGAAAGAAAGGAAATTCTTGAGAGGTAGTGCTCATGAGCAAGCATGCAAAGCGTTTAACAGCACCAAAGGCGGTGAAGATCCCGAGAAGGGAGAGTAAATTCATAGTGAAGCCCCGCCCAGGTCCACATCCACAGGAGCGCAGTATGGCGCTTCTTTTAGTGGTAAGGGACATGCTTGGCTATGCCAGGAACTCGCGTGAGGCAAAGAAGATAATCAAGGCTGGTAAGATTTTCGTCGATGGAAGGCCGCGCAAGGACCATAAATTCCCTGTGGGTTTGATGGACATAATCCACATTCCAGAGGCGGGGGTATACAAGGTTGTGCTGTTTGATACAAAGGGCAGGCTTGTGCTAAAAGACCTGCCCGAGGAGCGTGCAGGTGTAAAGCTGTGCAGGATAAACAACAAGACTGTCGTTAAAGGCGGGCATATCCAGCTCAACCTCCATGACGGCAGGAATATCCTCATCCGCGTAAAGGATCCCACGAAGCCGGAGGAGGATGTGTACTCCACCAAGGATACGGTGCTTCTTGACCTGAATAGCGGGAGCATAGTAAAGCACCTTCGCTACAAGGAAGGAAACCTGGCCTATATCATCGGCGGAAGCCACATGGGCGAGGTTGCCAAGATTAAGGAGATAAAGAAGGTGCGCTCGCCGCAACCAAACGTTGTGGTTCTTACGAGGGATGGTGAAGAGTTTGAGACCATCGAGGACTACGTGTTTGTAATAGGTGAGGAAGAGTCAGTTCTTCCGGAGGTGCTGAATTGAACCCCATGCGCAGGCTTCGCATAGCCAAGGTTACTGTGAATATGGGCATTGGCGAAGCAGGAGAACGTCTGGCTAAAGGTGAGAAGCTCCTGGAGGAGCTTACCGGACAAAAGCCAGTGCAGACCATAGCAAAGCGTACCATTCAGCCCTTCGGTATAAGGAAAGGCCTGGCCATAGGATGCAAGGTAACTCTTCGCGGTGAAAAAGCGATGAAGTTCCTGCGTGATGCCTTTGCTGCTGTGGATAACCGTATTAAGGCGAGCAGCTTTGACGAGCAGGGCAACTTCGCCTTCGGCATACGGGAGCACATAGACCTGCCCGGCGTAAAGTATGACCCCATGGTGGGTATCTACGGTATGGACGTGTGTGTTGCCATAGAGCGTCCGGGCTACAGGGTGAAGCACCGCAAGCTAAAGAAGAGCAAGGTTGGCAAAAAACACCTCGTTACTAGGGAAGAGGCGATCAACTTTATTAAGGAAACCTTCAACGTTGAGGTGGAGGCGTAGCCGTGGCGAAGAAGATAGGAAAAGGAGCGAGGAAGTGCAGAAGGTGTGGTTCTCATGGGCCCGTGATAAGAAGGTACGGGCTTTACATATGCAGACACTGCTTCCGCGAGGTTGCCCCGGAGATAGGATTTAAAAAGTACGAATAGGAGTGGTGACGATGCGCTTTGATACACTGGCAGATGCCCTATCAACAATAAAGAACAGTGAGTACAATGGCAAGCTTGAGTGCGTAATTAAGCCGGCGTCCAAGATAATAGCGCAGGTGCTCAGGGTTATGCAGGAGCATGGCTATGTTAAGGAGTATGAGTTCGTCGATGATGGCAGAGCAGGGCTGTTTAAGGTGAAACTTACCGGTAAGATAAACGACTGTGGTGTTATTCGTCCGCGCTATGCTGTTGGCAAGGATAATATTGAGAAGTATGAGAAGCGCTTTTTGCCCGCGAGCGGCTTTGGTGTCATCATAATCTCCACCTCTCAGGGAGTGATGAGTCATTACGAAGCCAAGGAGCGTGGAATAGGCGGCAGACTTCTCGCCTATGTTTACTGAGGTGATGCTCATGGCAATACCGCTGCTCAGAGAAGAAGTGGAAATTCCTGAAGGCGTGAATGTAGAGCTGCAGGGAGATACAGTAGTGGTGCGTGGCCCGAAGGGTGAGCTTCAGAAGCGTCTCACATATCCGGGGATAAGGCTCTACAAGGTCGACAACAGGGTAATCATAGAGGCGAGTTTCCCGAAGAAGAGGCAGCGTGCCATGATTGGCACATATGCCGCCCACATCCGCAACATGATTAAGGGTGTTACTCAGGGCTTTACATACAAGATGAAGGTGGTCTATTCTCATTTCCCCATAACCGTTAAGGTTCAGGGTAGAGAGGTGATAGTTGAGAACTTCTTGGGAGAGAAGGTCCCCAGGAAGACGGAGATATTCGGCAACTGTGTTGTTAAGGTTTCAGGTCAGGAGATAACCGTCGAGGGAATCAATAAAGAGGAAGTGGGACAGACGGTCGCAAGAATAGAACAGCTAACCCGCGTGAGGAATCGTGATCCTAGAGTGTTTCAGGATGGGATTTATCTCGTTGAGCGAGATGGCGTACCCGTGTAGGTGGTGCTGATGAGGACAAAGAAAAAGCCAGATTTTAAGCGAGTGGATTATCATCGCCACAAAAAGCTCAGGAGAAGCTCCTGGCGAAGGCCCCGTGGAAGACACAACAAGACGAGGTTGCACAAGAAGGGTAAGTTCCTTTCGCCAAGTATAGGTTATGGTAATGATGCATCTCTCCGTGGACTCCACCCTTCTGGCTATCGTGAGGTCCTGGTGCACAATGTGAAAGAGCTTGAGAATGTAGATCCAAGCGTAGAAGCGGTGCGTATCGCCGCTGGAGTTGGGAAAAAGAAGCGTCTCCAGATTGTTGAAAGGGCGAAGGAGCTGGATATCAAGGTCCTTAATCCACCTGCGGAGGCTTAAGATCATGACGCTACGCACACAGCGAAGGTTGGCTGCAGCACTGCTTAAGGCAGGAGAAAACAGGATATGGATAGACCCTGAGGCCACCGATGAGGTTGGCGAAGCGGTTACCCGCGACGATGTTAGGAGACTCATCAAAGAAGGAGTAATACGTGCAAAACAGAAACGCGGAATAAGCGGCTACCGCAGAAAGAAGCTGGCGCTGCAGAAGAAGAAGGGTCGCAGGCGCGGACATGGGAGCAGAAAGGGTGCAAAGTATGCACGTTATGCAAAGAAGGAGCGGTGGATGTCGACGATTCGTGCCCTGCGCAAAATGCTGCGTGAGCTGCGCGACAGTGGCGAGCTCAGCAGGAGCAACTACCGCAAGCTCTACCGCATGGCAAAAGGCGGAGCGTTTAGAAGCAGAGCACACCTTCGAAGCTACATAGCGGAGCATAATCTTACTGAGAGGTGATTGTTTCATGGCAACTGGTGCGAGATATCGAGTGCCCTTCAGGAGAAGAAGGGAAGGCAAAACTGACTATAGGCGCAGGTTAAAGCTTCTGCTTTCAGGCAAGCCCCGTGCTGTGCTCAGGTTTACAAATAAGCATGTGATAGCGCAGATGGTTGAGTACTCACCAGAAGGCGATATAACACGTGTGTCAGCTCACTCCAAAGAGCTGGTGAAGTTTGGCTGGAAGGGTGGCACCTCTAACCTATGTGCAGCTTACCTTGTAGGCTATCTCCTGGGAAAGCGCGCCCTTGATAAAGGTATCACCGAGGCGGTGCTTGATCTGGGGCTTCTCCGCCCAATTGCAGGTGGCAAAGCCTTTGCAGCGCTTAAGGGTATAATCGACGCAGGCGTGGAGATACCCGCCAATGAGGAGGTATTTCCCAGCATGGAGCGCATACGCGGGGAGCACATCGCAAGCTATGCAAAACTGCTTGGCGAGGAGAAGAAGACACGCTTTAGTGATTATCTCAAGCGCGGTCTTGACCCTGAAGCGCTGCCCGAGCACTTCGATGAGGTTCTTGCAAAGATAAGAGGTGCGTGAAGCATGCCAGAAGAGATTGAGTGGGAACCAAAAACGCGCATAGGCGCAATGGTTAAGAATGGAGAGATCACCAAGATAGGTGAGATATTCAAGCTGGGTCTGCCGATAATGGAGCCCGAGATTGTAGATGTTCTTCTACCTGACATCACCGAAGAGGTTCTTGACATAAACATAGTGCAGCGAATGCACAAGTCTGGAAGAAGAGTCCGCTTCCGCGCAACTGTGGCTGTGGGCAACAAGAATGGCTACGTTGGTCTTGGTAAGGGCGTTGCCAAGGAGGTTGGACCTGCGATACGCAAGGCTATTCGCGATGCCAAGCTAAATCTAATCCAGGTAGCGAGAGGATGTGGAAGCTGGGAGTGCGGCTGTGGAACTTCGCATAGCGTGCCCTTTGCGGTTACCGGTAGAGCGGGCAGTGTGCGTGTTACCCTCTTACCAGCGCCCCGTGGCGTCGGCCTGGTGACCAACGCGGTGAGCAAGAAAATCCTCACCCTGGCAGGTATTACAGATGTGTGGAGCAAGACCTTCGGGCAGACTCGCACGACGATAAATACCGCCAAGGCAACCTATGAGGCACTCCGCAATACCACGCGCATGAAGCTTACAGAGAGCGAAGCCAGAGCAGTGAGCCTGGTTGAAGGTGAGGTGGTGGAGTAAATGCAGCGCCTGGCTGTGGTCAGGGTTCGGGGCAAGGTCGGTGTGCCCCGGGAGGTTGAGGATACTCTCAGAATGCTAAGACTTACTCGCGTAAATCACTGTGTATTCATAGACGATCGTCCCACGTTTAAGGGCATGCTCCAGAAGGCAAAGGATTACATAACCTGGGGTGAGGTCACCCCTGAGGAAGTGGCACTCATACTCCGCAACAGGGGCGAGCTTGTGGGTGGTAAGAGGCTCACCGATGCTTACGTGAAGGAGCACACCAAATTTAAGAGTATAGATGACTTTGCCAAGGCCTTTGTCGAGTTCAAGGCTGAGCTGAGTGACATACCTCAGCTGAAGCCGGTGTTCCGCCTTCACCCTCCGCGAAAGGGTTACCGCGGGATAAAGCGCAGCTTTGTTGAGGGCGGAGCTCTTGGCTATAGAGGCGAGGCAATGAGGGAACTCCTGAGGAGGATGCGCTAATGGCGCTGAAAAACAGGAAGATACGCAAGAAGCGGGGCTCACGCACCGTGGGAAGAGGCTCGCACAAAAAAGCTAGAGGCTCGGGCAACCGCGGTGGTACAGGAATGGCGGGCACGCATAAGGGCAAGTGGACATGGGTCATCAAGTATGCCCCGGACTACTTCGGGCGCAGGGGCTTTGACGTGCCTGAGGAAGTTAAGGATATCTACGAGACAATAAATGTGGGCGAGCTGGACGAGATTGCCGAGGAGCTTGTAGCTAGGGGCATAGCGAAAGAGGTGGACGGTAAGATAGAGATCGATGTTACAAAGCTAGGTGTGGAGAAGGTGTTAGGCACAGGCAAAGTTACCCATGCGCTTGTCGTCAGAGCGAGAAGGTTTTCTTCGCGTGCTGTAGAGAAGATAACTGAGGCAGGTGGCGAGGCAATAGAGCTGGTTACCCGGGAGGATACTCCCCCGGCGTGACGGAGAGTGAAGCCGTAATGGGCATTCTGCACCAATTTGAAGGCATTCTTACGAGTCTGCCTGAGGTGGAACGTCCTCGGGTAATACTCAGCTTTAAGGACCGCCTCAAATGGGTGGTTCTTGTACTTATAGTGTACCTCCTGCTAGCAAATACCATGCTTTATGGTCTGGATCACGATCGGGCGGTGAATTATTTTGCAAATCTTCAAACCATAATGGCGAGCAAGTTTGGTACGTTGATGACTCTCGGTATTGGCCCCATAGTAACCGGTTCTATAATTCTTCAGATTCTTGTGGGTGGAAAGCTGATTGACCTGGACCTGAGTCAGCCCAGAGATAAGGCAATTTACATGGGTACACAGAAGCTTCTGTCCCTCTTCTTCACACTCTTTGAGGCTACAGTAATGGTGCTTATGGGTGCGCTCCCAGCGCAGGGTAACGACCCGTTCTATCAGTTTCTTATAATCGCCCAGCTTTTTGTTGCAGGTGCGCTGCTAATATACATGGATGAGGTTGTCTCGCGCTGGGGTTTTGGCTCTGGAATAGGGCTGTTTATCGTCGCGGGTGTGTGTGAGCAGATAGCCTGGCGGAGCTTTAATCCCTTTTTTACAGGCGGGGCACCTGCTGGTATAATCCCAAAGTTCTTTTACACCCTCTTTAAAGGCTATCCAGACTTCTACTCCCTCATCCCACTGCTGGGCACCTTTGTTGTGTTTGCCGTGGTGGTCTACTTTGAGAGCATGCGCGTTGAGATTCCCCTAACCTACGGCAGGTTCCGTGGCGCTCGTGGCAGGTACCCCATAAAGTTCATATATGCCAGTAATATTCCTGTAATCTTCGCCAGCATATTGATGGCAAACGTCCAGCTATGGGCGACGGTGCTGCAGAACATCGGTTATCCTATCCTTGGTACTATAGACCAGGCCACGGGGGCTGCAACGGGTATAGTAAAGTACTTCACATTTCCCACACCAATTTACAGGGCAGACTTTGACCCGGTGCATGCTGTTATATTTGCCATACTGCTCATCTCCCTCTCAATACTCTTCTCTATATTCTGGGTTGAGACTGCAGGCATGGATGCCAAGACGGTAGCCAGGCAGCTTCAGCAGGGAGGAATGAAGATCCCTGGCTTCCGTGGGGATATACGCATAATTGAGCGCGTGCTTCAGCGCTATATCCCGGCTGTAACCGTGCTCGGAGGCGCTGCCGTGGGTGCGCTCGCAGCATTTGGTGACCTTACCGGGGCACTGGGCGGAGGCACAGGTGTTCTTCTCACAGTTGGCATTCTGTATCGCCTGTATGAGGAAATCGCCAAGCAGCAGATAATGGAGATCCACCCAATGCTTCGTAAAGTGGTTGGCGACCTGTTCTAGGAGGTTGAGTAATGAAGTGTGTTGTTGTTACAGGCATACCCGGTGTAGGAAAAACAACAGTGCTGAACTCAGCGCTGGAGAAGCTGGAAGAGGAGTTTGAGATAATAAATTTTGGGGACAAGATGTTCGAAGTTGCAAGCGAGGAGAAGCTTGTCGAGAACCGTGATGAAATGCGAAAGCTTCCGCCGGAGGTGCAGAAGCGCATACAGAAGCTTGCAGCGATGGCCATAGCAAAGCGAGCAGAAGTTGCCAATGTTATTGTGGACACTCACTGCACTGTTAAAACTCCTGCGGGTTTCCTGCCGGGTTTGCCACGCTGGGTGCTGGAGGAACTCAAGCCCACGCAGATAGTGCTTGTTGAAGCAGAGCCCGAGGAGATTCAGAGGCGCCGAACCAGCGATGCCACGCGGGTGAGGGACGAAGATAGTGTGGAGGAGATAGCACTTCATCAGGAGATGAACCGCGCAGCGGCCATGGCATATGCCATGTTTACGGGCGCTACTGTAATCATTGTGGAGAATCACGACAATCGCCTTGAAGAGGCGGTTGATCAGCTTGTGAAGGCGATGTAAGATGCCAGCGCTTCTTGAGCCAGTGTATGCGGTTATGGACTCAACGCTAGGGTTACTCTTTCATCTCACATCCAGCGAGAGCACCGGCTATATGCTGGGTATTTTCATAATCTCCACATTGATATCCCTGTTCATCACCGTAGTTACAGCGCGTGTTGTGGACCAGCGCAAGATGCGGAAAGTAAAAGAAAAGATGAAGGTGCTGCAGGAAAAGCTGAAGAAAGCGCAGAAGGCGGGGAATACCAAGGAGATGGCAAAGATTAACAAGGAGATGATGGCGGTGCAGAGGGAAATGATGGGGAATGCCTTCAAGCCAATGCTGTATACCATGATACCCATCTTCCTCGTCTTCTCCTGGCTCAGGTATACTGTTCCACCAGATGTAACAGTCGTTACGCTACCCTTTGAGCTACCCAAGTATGGTAATACCCTGGGTTGGTTCGGCTGGTATATCCTCAGCTCCTTTGCGGTATCACCGCTGCTTAAGAAGATTCTGAATATTGAAGGACCATAGCAGCAATATTTATATCATATAATCACAAACACACAAAAACTCAAAAATAGGTGATGTGCCATGAAGCCAAACAAAAGATCACGCTCAGTAAAAAGGGTTGCAAAGCGAACACCTGGAGGAAGGCTGGTAATTCACTTCAGGAAGAAGCGTCCGGGCTATGCGAAGTGTGCTATATGCAAGCGTGAGCTGCATGGTGTTGCCCGGGGGAGGAGCTCTGAAATTCGCAAGCTTCCACGCTCCCAGCGCAGGGTTTCGCGCCCCTATGGCGGCTATCTATGCTCAGCATGCATGCGTGCTGAGATTAAGAGGCTTGTGAGAGGAGAATGATAGTAACCGTTAGCGGCCCAATAGGCTCTGGAAAAACAACAGTAGCTAGAGCAATAGCTTCACGCTTCAAGTTGTGCCACATCAGTGCGGGCGAGGTATTCAGGGCACTTGCAAAGGAGCGAGGTATGACACTGGCGGAGTTCTCAAAGTATGCGGAGGAGCACCACGAGGTGGACCGCCTTGTTGATGAACGCCAGGTGGAACTTGCAAAGCGTGGAAATGCCGTCGTGGATGGCAGACTCACCGCCTGGCTACTCCCCGAGGCTGAGATCAAGATATGGCTTAAGGCACCGCTTGAGGTCAGGGCGGAGCGTGTTGCCAAGCGTGAGGGCATAAGCTATGAGCAGGCGCTTAAGGAAACAAAGCTGCGGGAGAAGAGTGAGGCAAAGCGTTACCGTGAAATTTACGGGATTGATCTACATGATTTATCCCCATATGATATTGTGCTGAACACCAGCCTTTACGAAGCTGAAGACGTTATTGAGATAATCTCTCTGTGTATATCATTGTCACCCTATTATAAGGGTAAAACCAGCTCCAGAGCAGGGATGAGCTCGGAAGGCGACTGAAGAGGGACGGCTCTGGAAAGAAGTGAGGTGATTGGCATGTTTGAAGTTGGAAGAGTTTGTGTGAAGCTTGCAGGCAGGGAAGCTGGTAAGAAGGCTGTTGTGGTCGAGCAGATAGACAAGAACTTTGTGCTTGTGGACTCGCCCTGGATAAAGCGTCGAAGGTGCAACGTTAAGCACCTTGAGCCCCTTGATGTTGTGCTGAATATAAAGAAGGGCGCCTCCAAGGAGGAGATTGAGAAGGCGCTGAAGGAAGCAGGAATTGAGGCATGAACAAGCTACCTTCTGAGATTGAGAGGAAACTGATAACTCGCGCTAAGGCGAAGACCAGCGATAAGTTTGGGAAGCGCCCCTCTGAGAGAACCATTGAGGAGCACATAACCTACGGGTTTGTGAATCTGGATAAGCCCCGTGGCCCCACCTCGCATGAGGTTGTTGCTTGGGTTAAGAAGATGCTCAATGTGAAGAAGGCTGGCCACGGGGGCACCCTAGACCCCAAGGTTTCCGGGGTTTTACCCATTGGTCTCGAGAAGTCTACTAGGATACTCCAAGTGCTTCTTCCAGCAGGCAAGGAGTACGTGTGCGTGATGCGCCTCCATGGTGATGTTTCTGAGTCCCGCCTTAAAGAGGTCTTCACCGAGTTCACCGGCACAATAGTGCAGCGACCGCCGGTAAAGAGCGCAGTGAAGCGTCAGCTGCGCACTCGCAAGATTTACTACCTGGAGCTTCTGGAGGTCGATGCAAGGGATGTTCTCTTCCGTGTGGGCTGTGAGGCGGGCACATACATACGCAAACTGTGCCATGACATGGGTGAGGTGCTTGGCGTTGGGGCGCACATGCTGGAGCTTCGCCGTACCAAGAGCGGTAGCTTTACAGAGGAGACGCTGGTCACGCTTCATGATCTCTGCGACGCCTACCACTTCTGGCGTGAAGACGGCGATGAGAGCTTTCTGCGCAAAGCAATTTTGCCTGTAGAGTTTGCGGTGAAGCACCTCGCTAAGGTGGTGGTGCGCGATTCTGCGGTAGATGCGCTCTGCCACGGCGCAGATCTTGCGATACCCGGTATAGTTAAGGTGGACAGCGAGCTAAACCCGGGCGATCTTGTGGCGATGTTCACCCTTAAGGGCGAGCTTATAGCACTCGGCAAGGCAAAGCTTGACACAAAGACCATACTAACAGAAAACTCAGGAATAGCAGTCAAGACGACACGGGTGCTCATGTCTCCAGGAACCTATCCGAGAGGCTGGAAGGGAAAGACCACCTAATTTATTTTACATTTGTTATTCACCACAATTACGTTGAGTATGCCGGGGTAGCCTAGCCCGGAAAGGCGCCAGACTTGAGATCTGGTGCGCTCTGCGCTCAGGAGTTCAAATCTCCTCCCCGGCGTATAAAATTTTGACAGTAATTATCTTTAGCCTAATTTTTGAAAGAGATGTAATTACTGAATATTGACATTGTTTGAAAACTTACTATAAGTTTTATTTCCATAACGATTGTTCTCAGCAATATAAAATGGAACATTCACAATCTTCTTTAGGATATTTACTCTAATTTCATCTCTTTTATAAAATTGTCATATATGCATCTATCATAGTCAACCTCCGCAACAGCATGTATCCTTTTTAGGTAACCCCCGGGTGATAAATAGTGATTTACGCTCTTAAATAAAAAACTTTCGCGAGTGCAGGAAAAGTATTCACCATCATCGGTATCCTTGCTGCTGTTTGTTAAATTGCTTGAGCTGGATGATTGCAAAAAGAGGAAAAATTAGTTGCAATTTTAGAAATTAAATCCCGCTTGCCAGGTCGAGCAGTACAGCTCGCGGGTCCTTTGCCTTGACCACGCCGCTGGCGAGGAGCACGCCCTCAGCGCCGAGCTCAATCGCAGCGCGCACATCCTCGCCGGTGCTTATTCCGGCGCCGCACAGCACCGCAATATCCTTATTGATGTTCTTCACAGCCTCAACGCTCCGCTGCACCACCTCTGGCTCAGCCTTTGACACAGGTATACCTGTGCCTATTAAATCTGGAGGCTCCACCGCTATGCAGCTTGGTGAGAGCTCTGCGCAGGCTTTGCTGGTGGCAATATTGTTGGTGCACACGACGGTGTAGAGGTCCAGCTCTTTTGCCCTGCTAACTATCATGTCTATATCCGCGATTCGCATGCGATGTTCGCTGTGGTTCACCAGCGTTCCCACCGCTCCGGCTTCCTTCACAGCCTCGAGCACCACGTAGCCCGTGTGTGAGCCTGGAGAAAAGGCCTCAACATGCTGCGCCAGCACCGGTATGTTAACTTCCCTCGCAACCAGAGCCAGGTCAACCTGCTGGGGACAGTAGGCTATGCTGACTCCTGTTTCCTCGGCGACGCTCTCGCAAAGCTTCGCCAGCTCTAAATCGCGAGCACCCATGCTTTCACTGTATGCCTTTACATTCAGCATTATCACAGGCGTTTTTATCCTCATTTGCTTCACCTGGCTACTCCACCTTCTCAAAGCGCTTCTCCAGACGCTTGAGCACACCGGGCAGAGTGGTGTACTCCATATCCTCGAGAGGTAGACGATGGGGCTCAAAGGGACCATGGCGGCGCATATACTCGGCGATCTCCTGCGCTTTCCTGCGGGTATAGTCGAAGCCTGGGTCGTCAAATAGATCCACAGGTCCAATAAGCCTGCCATTTGCCACCTGGAAGCCAGCCGCGACTACGCGAGGTGGGCCATCGAAGCGGGTGCACCTCGCATCCATAAAGCTCACCGGCATTATGGGCCCGTTGTGGGAGCCTCGCATCCATCCACTTACCAGGTGCGGGAAGGCAAAGGCTTCGAGTACCTCGCCCAGTGCTGGTAAGCCTGACTGTGATCTCACGAGAGCCACAGGGTCGTCTTTTCCAACATACTCGCCTGCGATCTGATATAGCTTCTCAGTGCTCACAACCGCCACGGCCTCGTCCTTATCTATCTTGTGCCCCTCCTTGGGGTAAACTCGCTTGATAACATAGCGCGACTTAGCCCCAATCAGGGCAAGAAGGTCATACATCTCCTCGGGTGTATTCAGAATAACGCGGCGGTGCTCCATTATATCCCACACTTCAAACCTGAAGCCCATATGACAGCTGGGGTCTATCACCAAACCAGCGGTGTTGAAGGGATCTGCGAATATTTTAAATATTGGCAGGTTGAATGCTCCAGGCTCAGTCTTGTCCATCATAAAAGCCACCAGAGGCTCAGACTTGCGCTCCTTAAACTCAAGCTCGGCGACGCCTGGACCCATTCCGCGCACATTGCCGGAGAAGGCATCGCTTAGCAAATCCTGACCTGCGCCGTAGAGCTTGAGCTCTTTCGCCCTTGCGGTTGCCGCCTCAAAGGCGCTCCAGGCAAGGCGGTGCACATCTTCACTGTCTACACCGCGGTAGTGGCTCATCACCAGCTCTAGGTCATCACCAGCGCTCAGTACATGGAAGTCGGTTATAATACCAGTTTCCTTCCCATCGCTGAGAACCCTCTCAGCCTCCTGCTTGAGCTCCTCGTGCACTGAAACGTGCCCGGGATAGCCACCCACATCTGCCTTAATCAGGCTTACAGTAACCTTGCTCATCCTTCTCACCTCTACTTCTTACCTCCAAAGTATATCTTCTGTCCTGCGGCGTTGCGCCAGTATCTCCCAAACTCAGGCGATTTTCTGAGTTCTTTATCTCTGAAGGTGGGCCCTTCCTTGCACACGCGCAGTCCTATTCCGTCGAGCACACACTGTCCGCATATGCCTATCCCACACTTAAAGTAGCGGTGGAGCGAGGCCTGAGTGGGAATATTCTTCTCCCTGGTAATATCCAGCACCTTTGCCATCATTATCTCGGGGCCGCAGGTAAAGCACTGGTCAAAGGTTTCCTCCTCTAGAAGCTCCCGCAGCACGTCGGTGGTAAAGCCCTTTTTGCCAGCGCTGCCGTCGTCGGTGGAGATAAGCACCCTGCCGCCTGCACGCTCAATGCGATCCACGAAAAGAAGCTCACTCTTTGTTATCGCCCCGATTATCGCTGTGACCTCCTTCCCATCTCTGAGCGCCTCTTCGGCTAGCGGGGCAAGTGGTGCAACACCTACCCCACCACCTACGAGAAGGAGTTTATCGCCATATACCTTAAAGCCCCTGCCCATTGGTCCACGTATGCCAAGCACATCCCCCGGGCTGAGCTCAAATAGCCGCCTCGTAAAATCACCCAGGCGGAGAACAGTTATTCCCAGATCGCCCTTTGTATATGAGACGCTCATGGGCTTCTCATCCACTCCCGGGAGCCAGACCATTACAAACTGCCCCGGGATTGCACTCACATCCAGATCCAGGATGAAGGTCTTTATCCTCTTCGTTTCCTTTATTATCTTCTTTATCTCTACAACCTGCATCTCATGCATTGCCACTACCTCAGCGCCAGCCCTACTATCTCATCAACACTACAGTAACCATTCTCTTCCAGATATTCCTTAATCTCCTGAGAAACCTTTTTAAAGACGGTTATGCCGCGGTATAGCACCGCTGTACCTATCTGTACTGCCTTCGCGCCCGCCAGGAAGAACTCCACTGCATCCTCCCCTGTGGTAATACCACCGCATCCTATTACGGGAATATCCACCTCACGTGCTATCTCATAGACGCAGCGCAGGGCGATGGGTTTGATACACGGCCCTGATAAACCGCCCACTTCGTTGCCCAGCACCGGCTTTCCTGTGATGAGGTCTATCTTCATGGCGCGGAGCGCACCTATCGCTGTAATCGCATCTGCACCAGCTTCTTCGCACGCTTTGGCTATTGCTACAATATCCCCCGCGCCCGCAGTGAGCTTCGCAAACACAGGTAAGCTTACCCGCTTCTTTACCTCCTTAACCACCTCATGGCTAAGTTCCTCGCTGTACCCAAAGAAGGCACCAGCTTTACCCACATTGGGGTAAGAGATGTTCAGCTCAATTGCATCTACACCGTACTTCTGCAGCGTCTCAGCAACGGCGGCATACTCTGCGAAGTTGAACCCATAAACACTCCCTATTACGGGAACGCCGCCCTCCTTGGCCACACGAATCTCATCACCAAACTCCTCATAGCCCGGGTTCGCTAGGCCAATTGCACTTATAAGTCCGCCATTTATTTCAACTACAGTAGGATTTCTGTGACCCTCCCTCGGTGTAAGCCCTATAGATTTGGTTACAATTGCACCTGCCCCTCCACTCAGTGCAACGCGCTTTAGAGCGGCACCGCTTGTACCCAAGATGCCGCTCGCCAGCATGGTGGGGTTTCTTAGCTTTATTCCACAGAGCTCAACCTCTAGCATACCCGCCTACTCCATGGCCTTGCCTATGTAGCTTGCCAGGTCCACCATGCGGTTGCTGAATCCCCACTCGTTGTCATACCAGGCCAAGACCTTGGCGAAGTTGCCCTTTCCGCCTATAACCTTTGTGAGGAGTCCGTCCACTATTGAGGAGTGGGGGTTTCCTATTATGTCGCTGGACACAAGGGGGAGCTCAGAGTACTGCAGAATTCCCCGGAGTTCGCCCTCGGCGGCGCTCTTGAGTGCGCTGTTTATATCCTCACGGGTAACCTCCTGCTCAAGTTCGACGGTTAAATCAGTGATACTCCCATCAGCGACAGGAACGCGCAGAGACATGCCGTCAAGCTTGCCTGCGAGCTCTGGTAGCACCAGTCCAATTGCCTTGGCGGCACCTGTGGTGGAGGGCACAATATTTATTGCCGCGGCACGTGCCCTTCTCAGATCCCTGCTCTGCGCATCCAGCAGGCGCTGTGACGCAGTGTAGGCGTGGCATGTGGTCATAAGCCCGCGCTTTACCCCAAAGCTCTCATGAAGCACCTTTACCACAGGCGCAAGGCTGTTCGTTGTGCATGAAGCGTTGGAAATTATATGGTGCTTCTCTGCATCGTAGCTTTTATGGTTCACACCCATCACTATGGTTATGTCCGGCTCCTTCGCCGGCGCCGAGATTATTACCTTCTTTGCCCCGGCTTCCAGATGCTTGCTCGCACCCTCTCTGTCCCTGAAAAAGCCGGTGCATTCCAGTACAATGTCCACGTCCAGCTCCTTCCAGGGCAGATTCGCAGGATCGCGCTCTGCAAAGACGCGAATTTCGCGTCCATCAACAGTTATCAAGCCCTCCTCTGCGCTCACCTCAGCGTCGAAGACGCCGTGCACAGAGTCGTACTTCAGCAGGTGCGCCAGCGTTGGGGCGTCGGTTAAATCGTTAACAGCAACAATCTCAACCTCATCACGAAAACCGCCATTTTGAAAGGCGGCGCGGAAGATGCATCTACCTATCCTCCCGAAACCATTGATACCTACCCTGACCATACTTCTCCTCCTTATGGTGATGCTATTGCATTTCCCTGATAGGATTTAAAGTTTTTCATATAGGGGCGCTGCACCATTTCTCATCCCTGATGCTGGGTGTCTGGTGGCAAGCGCAAGCGTTATATAACCACGCCATCCAGGGTTATGCATGAGCGAAGGTATTGGGGTATTTCTGCCGAAGAAGGAGGATGTGAGTGAGGAGGAATTTCTCTTTTCTGTTTTTAAGGCCAAGGAAATCAGGAAGATAGAGGGTGAGGACTATGTCATTCTTGATTCTGACGTGGGAGAGTTGAGAATACCAGTAAAAAAGATCTTCGGGTATTTTATTGAGATGTTTGAAACCCTTGGCGAGGAGGATAAGGAAAAGCTGCTCAGGCTTATTAAAGGGTATGTGGAGGAGGGGATAGCTACCCTATAAACTCGGGTTCAACGTATTTCGGGAGTATTCCCTCCTCATAACCTCTCTTTAAGAACAGCTTTATAGCCTGCCTGCCCTTTTCGCCGTAGTCGAGGGTGTACTCATTGACGTACATCCTTACAAACTTTCTGTTCTTCTCCCTGTCAAGCCCCCGTCCAAACTGCAGCGCATATTCCAGGGCTTCCTCTTCATGCTCAAGGGCATAGCGTATGCTCTGCTTGAGGTAAGAAGCTACTCTGCGCATTGTTTCATCGCCAAGGTCTCGCCTTATGGCGTTGCCACCCAGAGGCAGGGGGAGCGAGGTCTCACCATGCCACCACTCTCCGAGATCCACCACCTTCACAAGGCCAAGCTCAGGGTAGGTGAGCTGTCCCTCATGGATGAGCAAACCAGCGTCGACTTCACCACCTGCCACCGCCTCGGGGATGCGGTCGAAGGGTACCTCCACAGGAGAGAAGTTGCGCTCATACAGCTTCAGGGCGAGATAAGCTGAGGTAAGCTTCCCCGGTATGGCGATGCGCTTCCCTTCCAGAGAATCCAGCTTTTCCCTGGCGACAACGATTGGGCCGTAGTTATCCCCCATGCTCGCCCCGCAGTTGAGCAGGGCATAGCGCTCCGCCAGGTAGGGATACGCGTGGATTGATATAGCCGTGACCTCGTACTCACCCTGCATTGCCTTTCTGTTTAGCGTCTCTATGTCATGGGTCACATCCACAAATTCAAACTCGCTCTCTATTTTACCTGTCGCGAGGGCATAGAACATAAAGGCGTCGTCTGGATCTGGGCTGTGAGCTATTACTATTCTCATACGCCTAGCCTCTCGCTTATGCTATTTATTATTTTCTCAAACGCAATGCTCTTAACAAAGGGTGAGCCGAGGATGACCTGCTTCATGCCCAGCTTTGCCAGCTCCTCTATCCTCTCCACCACCTCGTCAACACTTCCGGAGATGGTGAAGTATTCCAGAAGGAAGTTCTCATGCTCTGCAAGCTCATCCCATCTGTCTCGCTTAACCATATTTCTGATTTCAGTTACCTTCTCTTCAATGCCCATATCTGCAATAAACACGGGATTTGCGCCACTCGCTACCACAGCAGCTGCACCCATGAGCTCTGCCATATTTTCTTTATCTGGCAGAACAAGCGCAGGTGCTATGCAGGCGAGGTACCTCTCCCTCCTTACATGGCGGAGAGCCCACTTTATGAACTCTGGGTGAGCGTAGTTGAGTATCACACCCTCACCTCTAATACTGGCCAGCTCTATCAGCTTTGGTCCCGAGGCTCCAACAAAGACGGGTACCACCCCCTTTATTCTGGAGATGCACTTCTCGAGGCGTGCCACCACACCCCTGCTTGCGATGCACTCAACCTTCAGCCCATGCAAGTCCCCGGGAGCGATACCTGCGATAAAGCGCTGTCCATATGCCTCCCTGAGCACCCTAAATGCCTTTGCGATGTGGAAGCAGCGGTTGCTCATCGCCGAGAGTATCGCAGATCCTATTGTGGCATGCGTTGTGCTCTCCGCAAGGAGTGTCATTATCGGGAAAGGGTGCACCAGTGGCTTTGATTCACCCACCCACAGGTAGCGAACACCATTGCGCTCAGCCGCCCTCGCCTTTGCCGCAACTTCTTCCCTGCTCAGGTTACCGTTGAAGTTGATTCCAAGCTCAGGCGCTACCAAAGCTGCGCACCACCTCTGTAGCTGAGTCGCCGAAGGGTGGTCCTACAATAAATTCCTCAAATCCATGCCGGTGGAGTTCTTCCATCGCATCCAGAATCTCCTCTTTTGTGCCAAAAAAGCAGAACTCACGCAGGGCTCTGTCTGGTACAAGCTTTATTGCGAGGGCGTACTCGCGTCTGAGAAAAGCGCGCTTTATTTCCTCCGCCACCTCCTCAAGCTCCAGCATGCGGAGCACCTCCCCGGGTGAGCTTGCAATCATCGTTGCCGTTATCTGCTTTGCTTTTTTTATGTTGTTGCCAAGAACAAAGCCTTTCCACACCACCCTGTGCATATTCACAAACCTTCTTCCTGCCTTTTTCGTTGCTCTTCTAACCACTTCAATTGCCTGCCTCAGGTATTCATCTGGGCCGCTGAAGATTACACCGTCGCTAACCTCACCTGCCAGGGCAAGGAGCTTTTTTCCGCGCACACCAAATAGAATCTCAGGCAAAGCGACATCCTCTATGCGAAGCCTGTAGCCCTTGAGGCATGCCTTTCTGCCCTCATATGTGACTTCCTCGCCTCTGAATACTCTGCGCACCACCTCTGCGGTTTCCCTCATCACCTCCACCACATTGCGTGGTTCCTTACCTGTAAGCTTCACAACCTCAGGAATGCCCCCGACACCTAAACCAAGGGAAAAGCGGTTTCCCGTAATCATCTGCAGCCCCGCTGTGGCTGAGATGATAAACACAAGGCTTCTGAGATAAGGGGATAATATTCCTGAAGCTAGGGGGATGTCCTGCGTTTTAACGGCAATAGTTGCCAGGTATGTGAAAATCTCGCGGGATAGTGCATCCTCGCCCACGAATATTCTCGTATAACCCTGCTCCTCTGCAAGCCTTGCAAGCTTTACACCCTGCATCACGGGCATGCTCGTTGTAAGTCCCAGTGAGATTTTCATTTCCCCGTATCCTCAAAGATGACATGGAAAAAGCTAAATTATTGTCAGCCTCTTTACCCCGTCGAGCGCCTTTAATTCCTTAATAAGCTCCCCGGGTAATTCCCCCTCGGTTATTATTGTCAGCCTGGGTTCTTCAAAGAGGTACGGGTCGTCCGCTATCGCCTGCCTTATTGGTATGCCCCACTCAGAAATCTTGGAGGCCACTCTACCTATTATCCCGGGCTTCGAGGCATCGTCCGGCGTTATTATCACTACGTTGAGCCCCAGTATTGGTGCCACGTCACGGAGAAAAGCCACACAGTCAAGGTTACTGAATATCCTGTAGAGACTCTCCTCCTTTCTAATCCTCTCTGCCGTTGCATCAACGACGCGGCGATCTATGCCAAGTTCCTTTGCTACCTGGGTATGGGGTATATCTATCCCGCCCACGCAGACACGGGCGTGCTCATTTACCTGGAAGCCCTTGCGAAGGAGAAAGAGTGCCACCCGCTTCTGCATTGGAAATTTCCTGAAGTGTTTTTCTATCTCGCTCCACATTGGTATCTATTAATTCTCGGAGTGCAGATTAATAAATTTATCTGTTTTTTGACAACAAACAGACAAAGCGGAGGCACCTTTTGTGAAGTCAGTACAGGACATATAGAAGGAGATAAACCGCGAGACCTGACATGAACGAGAGTACCCATGTGGTCAATGTTATCCTACCGAATTTCCGGTGCTTTAGCACGTTTTCTGGTTTCATGCTCAGTTTTTCTCTGTCAAAGTTTCTTATGCCATTGTAAACCATGAAAGCCGCTAATAAAAGCACAACTATGGATATTATTGAGTGAAATATCACTGTTGGAAGATACACAAGCTTATAGATTAAGGCGGGCCCAGCAAACTCAGTCCTTCCTTCGGCGAGTGATTTTATCATGTAGCTTACAAGAAAGGCAATGTCCAGCATAAAAGCAGTCGCCATAAACTTAGGATGCAATGAAAAATTCCTTTTCCTGGCAAAATAGTAACCGGTGAAGAACATAGCAGTTACGAGAAATTCCAGCGTGAGGGATAAATCAGAGTACAGGCTGGCCTTAGTTCCGTAGATGCCCATAGAACTAAATTAAAAAGGTCTGTATAAATAGGTTTCACCTCCGTATCCTTGAAGGAGTATATAAGAGTTACATTCACACCCGTGATTAAAAAGTTCCAAAACCACCGCCCAATCGCGGTAGATGCTTCCGGTACTGAGCGCCCTCGCCGTTTTGGGTGTTCCAAAAAGAAGTCTTTTCTGAACGCTACCTTTAACCAGAAGCTATTTAAAGAAACTCTCTTAACTGCGTCTCCACATACTCTTTTCCGATGCGAGTGAGCTGGTAAGTAACCCCTCCCTTAGTTGGATGCCTGACCACAAGGCCCAGCCTCGCCAGTATGCGAAGCGCCTTCACCGGCACGTGTCTCTCATGTTTTTAAACTTAGCCTGAATAGCTTCAATTGGAACGTGACATTTAAGAGACCCTTTACATACTTTATACAGGACAAGGAGAGTTGCTTTCTCTGAAGGTTTTAGCTTGACTTGATGTCATTCATGAAATATAATATTATATTTCGTATATATAAGTTTTTCTATTTTGTTTATATTTTATCCGAAAAGTTTAAATACTATGCATAACTTTAATTACCTTAAAGTAATTAAAGTGGAGGCTGAGCATGCCAAGGACTGTTAGAGCGATAAAGAAGAGGGAGCTGATAGGTAGGATGACCGACATGGAGCTCCTCCACTACTTGGAAGCTAACCCCGGGAAAACGCTCTATGAGATAGCTAAAGCGCTCAACTGGAGCACGGGCAAGGTACAGGGTAGCCTGCGAAGACTGGAGGACGACCTCAGAGTGGAGGTTGTCGAGGAGAAGGGGAGGCTGAAAAAGCGTTACTACGTCAAAAAGGTTGAAGACTTTCTCGATATGGAAAATTTATAATTTATTTATGCTTCTTTCGAATTTTTGGGGCACCTATCTTAGATGAGTGAGGAAAAATTTCGTAGGAATTTTTGAACGGGCTTCTTTTTTGCAATTACTCGAAATATAATATTATTTCATAAGCGGCTTTCCGAGTTAACATATTTTACAGGGAAATGATTTGTTACAACTTATGTTACAGGTAACATAATCTGCTCTACTCCTTCAACAACTCCCTGAGCAGCTCCTCCTTGGTCTCCTTTTTCAACTCATCATAGCCTTTGAGCAGCTTCTCTTTGGCTTCTATCGTCCCGGTGGCTGTGCTGCCAGCAGCTGAAGATCTTATGGGGTACTCGTGCACCAATCCTCCAGAGGCAACGGAAAAATAAGGTAAGCGGGCCCGGGGGGATTTGAACCCCCGATCTACAGCTTAGGAGGCCGTGCATCAGAAGAAACTACAGCTTCCACATTATTGCCAGCCAGTATTCTGACAACCTCCTCCAAAATTTCCATCCTCCTTTCTAAGGCGGCCACCTTCATATTTTCTATCTCTAATATCCTCTTTGGATCAAGCCATGTTCCACAGCGGAAGCACTTTTCTAAGTGTGCCTCGTTGATAAACCCGCAGCGGAAGCACTTCTTTTTCTTTTTCTGCTCCTCGGTCTCTTTTATCCCAGCCTTCTCCTCGTAGAATTCCTCTATATCGACATCCTCAATCATAGCCCCGTACTTACCGGGCATTGGCGAGGTAGGGGACCAGCCGCGTTCCTTCCTTCGAATGTTATCTGGGATTTTCTTGATCTTCTGATCCACACCTTCGGCATAGAAGCGCGTGAGATGGTTATAGAGGCGGTATGTGATTGGGTCCTCAGGGTGCAGCTTGTTCCAGCGGTCTTTTGCCCTCTTGATAGCGTTGCGAATGTCCTGGTAGTCAATCATCACGGGCTTATTTTGGTTGTATTTGAGCCAGAGGGGAAGCTTTGGGTCGTAGGGATCATATCCCCAGTCCCTTAGCATTGCCTCCCTTTCAAGCAGATAGGCCCTGATGGCCTCTATGTCTTCCAAATCGTCATAAATAGGGGTGGCGACCACGTTTTCTCTGTTCTTGTCCCTGATGTAAAACTTGTAACCTATATCAAGCTCTTCCAAATCCCCAAAAAGCATGGAGCCAAGCCCCCCGACACGTGGGCCTTTCTTTTTCTGACACTTGAAGATGGCTTTATCCCGCAGGTTCGCAGCTGCACTCGCCAGCTTATCCCAGATCTTACCAATCTCACGCCATGGTGGAAGGGACCTATCACGGAGTTCTGATTTGGGCGTTTCGGCGTAGATGTGAGCAACCTCAAGAGGGTAGAGGGGTTTTTTACGCCTGGCAAAACCGGTCTTCCAGAATATTTCAGCTGGGTCAAGTTTCTCCTTGCCGGGGTAACCCTCTGGGTACCAGTACGCCCATCTCAGCCAGCGCATAAACTTCTTAACTGTAACTTTGAAGCGATAAATAGCCCAATCCCCCGAAATCTTCTCATCAAGCCCCCTCTTCTGGCGCTCTCTTCTTAAATTCTCAAAGTGTTCCTCAATCTTGGCAAAAGCTTCGTCGAAGTCTTGCTGAGTAGCCCAGTACAGGTCTTTCTCAAAAAATTGACAGAACCTCCGCAGGGTGTTGAGCTGCTCCTGTGCAGATGGATAGTCAAGCTTCTTTCCAAAGGTTCCCGCCCGGCAAGCCCTGTCGAATTCCTTGATAAGCCTCTTGTTGTTGGGGTGGATGTCAGCCTCTTCGAGCAACTTCAGCTCCCGTTGATATCGCTTCCTGTACTTAAAGAAGTCTTTCTCTGCCATAACTGCTCAGTAAAAAATTAGAGTGCAAACGCTTAAATGCTTGCTAGCAGCGCTTCCCCGAGCTTCTTGCGCTCCCGGTATGAGAGAAGCAATGCAAGATCCTCAACGAATTCGTAGCCCACATCCTCTGGCATCTCCACCTTGGCAACGGCGAGATCAAGGATGTAGCTACCGTTGCACTTCCGCATCCCTGCCTTCTCAAGCCAGACCGAGGACCTGACCTCGGTCACATGCGTCTTTCCATCACCGGATGTTATTATTATTCGCACATTCTTCATCTCAACCCCTCCTTGGTGGAAAGGTAGCATATATGCAGCAACGCACATATTTAGGCGTTGCCCGAGAGCGCCGGAAAAGTATAAAAGTAATATCAGTCCCGGTTGGTGCTGGAGAAAAAATGGTAAATTTTTTATACCCCTATACAACAAAGGTATTCATGCGGCGGGGGCGGGACTTGAACCCGCGCGCTCTGGTCCGAGCACCGATCCTCAATCGGTCACCTTGACCGATCTTGGTTACCCCGCCGCAAACAAATTACATCTTCATTTTTGTTCTTTTTGCTTTAAAGCTTGTCTATCGAGTTACAGTTTCTTCCTGTGGAGCATGTACACTTTTTGCCAAAAGCGCTTGAAAAGTAAAGCCTAAAAATCTTTTTATACTACATCCTCATTCTACTCAATTGAGGTGATAGGATGCGAGGGGTGATTGTGGTTCTAAGCATTGCTCTACTTACAGCAGGGACTGTTTGGGGCTTTCTCCCGGGAGTTGAAGAGTTAGAAGGATTGATTGGAGAATCTGGTAGTAGTACTGAGGAAACTCAGGCCACTGGTGGTTTACTCGAGATACCGACGCCGATTGATAACATAATCCTGCAGCTGGCGAAGATGAAGGAGAAGCACTTCAGCGTCCACGTTTGGGGAGAGAATTCAGCGTCGGTTGATACGGAGATTGCGCAAAGGATCAAAGATGCAGAGATTGAAATAGGCACAGACGGCTCTACTCTCGGACAGGCGGTGGGCTTTAAGGCTGTGCCCTACGGAGGAGAGGCGCTTTCCCAAGCTGCCTGCCAGTGGCACAAAGTGGAGGATATAAAAACATCGCCTATTCCCGGGATCACCTTCGATATGGACATGCTGGCAGATAGCCTGACAAACGCATGGATGAACCTTAAGGATGCGGAGGAAACCATCCCGGACGAGGAGACGAAAACTCTTTTCTTGGTGAGCTACGGTGGACCCGCGGTCAACCAGCACGCCCAGCGCTATGCGATGGACAAAGGGCTGCCGCTCTACTTTGAGATGGACGAGAAGGGCTGGAAGATTGTGGACCGCATCACAGGCAAAGAGTACCGCGGCGGAGAATACGGGCTTGTTATTGCGCTCCCAAGGGTGAGAAGCATAAGCCTCCCTGAGCTGTACGCGCAGATTGAGCAGTACGACGGTCAAATCCTCCTCTACAGGGTTATCATCGCAGGGAATACCAGGGTGGGAACCAGAGCCGCTGG
>WANW01000058.1 GCA_015521615.1 Candidatus Hydrothermarchaeota archaeon | reverse complement strand
GCGCAATACATGAGCTGGTGGTGCTTCCCGAGTACAGGCGCATGGGAGTTGCAAGACAGCTGATGGAGAAGGCTCTGGAGCACCTCAGGGAAAGGGGCAGAAGTGTGGCAGAACTATGGGTCGGGGTGAAGAATCGCTCAGCAATGAGGTTTTATGAGAGTATGGGGTTCCAGGCGAGAGATGTGGTGGGAAAGTGGCTAAGAATGGTAAAATTTTTTTAATATTTTAAATTAAATTTAAATTGTATGCGGGGCCTGAAGGAAAAATTGTGTTTGATAAACTTTAAACTATAATGGTGGAAAAATTTTTATACCACTTGTTAATTATATAGTCCGGTTGTTGATTCTTTAAACTTGGAAAGGTGGTACCTTGAGCGTCGGTGAGCAGTATATTACCATTGCGCTATTCGTGATTGTGGGAGCGATCTTCCCTGTCTTAACGATATTTGTCGCAGGTCTCCTACGCAAGCCAAGAACGCCAGAGGCTCAGAAGTACCTTACTTATGAGTGCAGCGTCCTGCCATTTGGACCTGCATGGGTTCAGCACAATGTGGAGTACTACATGTATGCTCTTCTCTTTGTCATCTTCGATGTGGAGACTGTATTCCTATACCCATGGGCAATGACATATCGAAGTCTTGGTTTGTTCGCCACCGTTGAGGTGATAATCTTTATCGCTGTGCTTGCGTTAGGCCTAGCCTACGCGTGGAAGAAAGGTGCACTGGAGTGGATGCATGGATGGAGGTAAAGCTTCCCAACGTTATATTGACAAAGCTCGACCGTCTGGTATTCGATAAGGCGAGGCCATATACGATGTGGCCTCTTACCTTTGGTTTAGCGTGCTGCGCCATAGAGATGATGGCCACCGGCTGCTCGCGATACGACGCCTTTGAGCGCTTTGGTATGCTCTTCCGCGCAACGCCCAGACAGGCGGATCTGATGATAGTCGCGGGTACCATTACAAAGAAGATGGCGCCCAATGTGCGCAGGCTGTACGAGCAGATGCCAGAGCCCAAGTATGTAATCGCCATGGGTGAGTGTGCAATCTGCGGTGGGCCTTTCTACGACAGTTACAGCGTGGTGAACGGTGCGGATGAGATTATTCCCGTCGATGTCTACGTGCCCGGCTGTCCCCCGCGCCCCGAGACGCTGATTGATGCGATCGTAAAGCTCCAGAAAAAGATCAAAGAGGGCAAGATAAAGAGGTAGCGCCATGGCAGAGGAGAAAACAGCGAAGAAAGAAGAGAAGGTAGAGGAGGCGCAGGAAGTCAAGCATGAATTTCTGGAAACGCTAAAATCAAAATTTGGTGAGAAAATTCTGGAAGCCAGGCTGAGACGCCCGCGCAGACTTCAGCTGAGGATAAAGGGCGAGGACCTCTACCCTGTGGTGGAGTTTTTAAAGAGTTCTGGCTTTGATCACCTCTCCTGCATCTCCGGCGTTGATTACGAGGATAGGATAGAGGCTGTTTATCACATATGGAGCTATCAGAGAAGAGAGTTGATGCAGATAAATGCGGAGCTCCCCCGCGAGAATCCGGAGATCGCTAGCTTGGTGCCTCTCTACAGGGCTGCGGACTGGCATGAGCGTGAAGCCTACGACATGGTGGGTATAATTTTCAAGGGACATCCCAATCTGAAGCGCATGTTTCTGCCGGAGAGCTTTCAGGGCCACCCCCTGCGCAAGGACTTTAAAACAGAGCCCATGTCCTGGTACTCTGAGGGCGAGGCTGAGATGTGGGAGACTCAGGTGGAGGTTTCGCCGCCTGAGGAGGGCGAGACCGAGACAATGGTGCTCAACATAGGTCCCCAGCATCCCTCTACCCACGGTGTGTGCAGGCTGGTTACCACGCTGAGCGGCGAGACTGTGGTTAAGATAGAGCCTGTGATAGGCTACCTTCACCGCGGCGTGGAGAAGATTGCTGAGAAGCGCACCTATCCTCAGTTTTTGCCTCTGACGGACAGGATGGATTATATCTCCTCCATTACCAACAACCTTGCATATGTGCTTGCGGTGGAGGAGCTACTCGGAGTGAAGGTGCCTGAGCGGGCGGAGTACCTCCGCGTTATTCTCTCTGAGCTGCAGCGTATAGCCAATCATTTAATGTTTATCGCCGCCTTTGGTGCAGACCTCGGTGCGTGGACGGTGATGATGTACGGTTTCCGCGAGCGCGAAATGGTTCTTGACCTTATGGAGCAGGTTTCGGGGCAGCGCCTGCTTTACAACTTCCTGCGCATAGGAGGTCTTAAAGAGGATGTGCCCGAGGGCTGGGTTGAGAATGTTAGAAACTTCCTTCGCGTTCTGCCAGAGCGCCTGGCCGACTACAAAACCTACTTCTTCAACAATGAGATATTCCTGAAGAGGTGTGAGGGTGTGGGCGTACTCGAGCCAGAGTTGGCGATTGAGCTCGGTGTCACCGGTCCAATGCTGCGCGCCAGCGGCGTGGCTCGAGACGTTCGCAGGGATGACCCCTATTCTATATATGACCGCTTTGACTTTGAGGTTGTAACTGAAGAAGCGGGAGACACCCTGGCGAGGTTCAAGGTGCGCTTCCGCGAGATATTTGAGAGTCTAAATATAATAGAGCAGGCAATAAACGACTTACCTGAGGGTGAGGTTCGCTCACCTGAGGTGCCCAAGGTAATACGCCCGCCCAAGGGTGAGGCCTACTCCCGCATAGAGTCGCCTAAGGGCGAGCTGGCATATTACATAGTGAGCGACGGCAAGTCACCCAACCCCTACCGCGTTAAGATAAGGAGCCCTGCCTTCTGCAATCTCTCCGCTTTCCCCCACTACGCCACTGGCGAGATAATCCCCGACATGATAGTCAACTTTGCAAGCGTGGATATTGTGATGGGCGAGATAGACAGGTGATACCATGGTGAGCGTTGAAAATCCCCTGATAATGAGCATTATACGCGGACTCATAGGCGTGGTAGCTGTTATTCTATTCCTCTCTCTCAATGTGCTCTTCCTCACCTGGCTTGAGCGAAAGGTTATTGCAAGAATACACGTGCGCTATGGTCCAAACCGTGCTGGGCCCTACGGATTGCTTCAGCCCATCGCTGACATGATAAAGCTCCTGACCAAGGAGGATATAGTGCCGGAGAAGGCCGACAAGCTGGTGTACAACCTTGCTCCGATGGCAGCCTTTCTATTTGCCCTAATGCCTGCGGCGGCGGTGGGGATAGGGAGCGGACTTATCGCCGCTGATATAGGCGTGGGCGTGCTTTACATCGCCGCTGTTTCTTCGCTTTCAACCCTCGCGATACTAATGGCAGCGTGGGGCTCAAACAACAAGTACTCCCTGCTCGGAGGTATGCGAACAGCAGCGCAGAGTCTGAGCTATGAGATACCCCTTGTGCTGAGCATGATTGGCATAGTGGCGATAGTTGGCTCGCTGAGCACGCAGGACATAGTCGCGGCGCAGTCCCAGACATGGTTTGGAATAATACCCAAATGGTTCATCTTCTACCAGCCGCTTGCGTTTATAGTGTTCTTTGCAGCCGTTGTGGCTGAAATGGGCAGGATACCCTTTGACCTGCCAGAGAGCGAGTCTGAGCTCGTTGCCGGCTTCCATACTGAGTACAGCGGGATGAAGTTTGCCATGTTCATGTTTGCTGAGTACATTCACTTTGTCGTGGGCTCGGCGCTTGTGGTTACCCTCTTCCTGGGGGGCTGGCATCTCCCCATAATCTCCCCGTTTGTGGAAAACCTTGGCTGGATTAAATATCTGGTCCAGGTGGGCATATTTGTGGCGAAGATGTATGTGATAATCTTTACCCTTATGTGGGTGCGCGGCACGCTTACGCGAACAAAGGTTGACCACGTGCTCAGCTTTGGCTGGAAGGGCTTGCTCCCTCTGGCGCTGGCGAATGTGGTTATTACAGGTGTAATACTGAGTATTTAAGGTGATGATGATGCTGAAACAGAAGCTCAAAAATCTCTCCCATCTGCTGCCAATGAGTGTTACCTTTAAGCACCTGTTCAAGCCTCCCATTACTATACAGTATCCGGAGCAGCGCGATGTTATGAAGCCCCGCTACCGTGGGAGGCAACGCCTGGATGTTAAGAAGTGTATAAGCTGCGGCAGCTGCGCACGAGCGTGCCCCAACAATACAATAGAGATGAAGGTGGTGGGGATAGAGGAAAAGAAGGTAAAGGACCGTATAATAAAGAGGGAGAAGAAGCATCCCGAAATTTACCTAGGAAGGTGTATGTTCTGCGGGCTCTGTGTTGAAGCCTGCCCCACGGGTGCACTTACCTGGGACAATGAGGCAATAGAGCTTGCAGAATATTCACGGGAGGAACTCTTCTATCCCTGGTGGAAGCTCGCAGGCTATGAGCGCGAGCCAGAGCAAGAACAAGGAGGCGAGGCGCAATGATAGACTCACTGGTGTTCTTCATAATCTCGGCAGTGGTCATAGCAGGCGCGGTGGGCGTTGTGATGGCAGAGCGTATTTTTCATGCGGTACTTGCGCTGGCTCTGGCCCTGCTCGGCGTGGCTGCGGTGTTTGTAACCCTCGGCGCGGAGTTTCTCGCTGTGATTCAGGTGCTCGTATATGCGGGTGGCGTTGTGGTGCTATTCCTGTTTGCCACAATGCTTACAAAGAGCGATCTTCAGCTAAAGAGGCCGCCCCGTGGTGATGAACTCGCTCCTGTCAGCGCAGTGGTCTTTGCCATAGTTGCCCTATTCTATGTCGCCAGCTCAGGCTTTGCTCCCCTTGGAGAGCGCATCAGTGTGCTAGGCAGCGTGAGCGGCGTAGGCGGGCTTATATTTAATCCTCAGGCTTATGTGATACCCTTTGAGCTTGTGGGCTTGCTTCTGCTTGCTGCAATGATAGGTGCCATATTCTTGGCTAAAAAGGAGGCTGCAAAATGAGTGTTACGGTGTTCCACTACGTGTTCCTGGCGACGGTGCTCTTCTCCATTGGTGCTTACGGTTTGCTATCCTCACGCAACGCCGTTAGAATGCTCATGAGCATTGAACTCATGCTGAACGCAGCGAATATTAACCTAGTTGCCTTTTCTAGCTATCTGGGCAACCTTGCGGGTCAGGCCTTCGCAGCCTTTACCATAGCAATAGCAGCCGCAGAGGCGGGCGTAGGCATGGCGATTCTCCTTGCGCTGTACCGTAACTTCCGCACTGTCAATCTGCGTGAAATCAAGGAGTTGAGGTGGTGAAATGATAGAACAGGCGTGGCTCATCCCACTGTTCCCGGTAATCTCATTTCTGATTATCCTCCTGTTTGGCAACCGAATGAAGGAGGGCGGAGGCTACGTGGCAGTGGCCTTCGTGGGCTTGTCTATGCTCGTCTCACTGCTCACAATTCGTGATGTTTTCTCAGTTGGCAGGTATGAAAGTGAGGGCATATCCTGGCTGGGCAGCGAGGCCTTCCGTTTTGGTATTCTGATAGACCCTCTCTCAGCTGTAATGCTCTTCGTGGTAAGCTTTGTTGGCTTCCTTATTGTGGTCTACTCCCTGGGCTATATGCATGGCGACCCTGGCGTACAGCGCTACTATGCGGAGATAAGCCTCTTTATAGCCAGCATGCTGGCACTGGTAATAGCCAATAACCTGGTCTTCTTATTCATCAGCTGGGAGCTTGTTGGTTTGTGCTCCTATCTCTTAATAGGCTTCTGGTACCGCAAGCCCAGCGCTGCAAGCGCGGCGAAGAAAGCTTTTCTGGTCACCCGCGTGGGGGATATCATGCTCCTCGCGGGCATACTTGTGCTCTACGCCAATTTTGGCACTCTCAACCTCAGTGAACTCTTTGAACTTGCGCCAGGTGCACCGCTGGCGACACTTACCCTTGCATCACTTCTCCTCTTCGGCGGAGCTGTTGGCAAAAGCGCGCAGTTCCCGCTGCATGTGTGGTTGCCAGATGCGATGGAGGGTCCCACCACTGTCAGCGCACTCATACATGCGGCAACCATGGTAAAGGCGGGAGTGTACCTCGTGGCCAGAGCCTATCCTCTCTTTACTCCTGATTCGCTGCTCGTGGTTGCGTGGATAGGGGGCATAACAGCACTTATCGCCGCGACCCTTGCGGTGGTCATGACAGACCTCAAACGGGTTATAGCGTACTCCACAGTTTCCCACCTTGGCTTTATGACCCTTGCTCTGGGCGTTGGTGGCTACGCTGCAGGCATATTCCATCTGCTAAACCACTCCTTCTTTAAGGCGTTGCTCTTCCTGAGCGCGGGTGCGGTAATACATGCAGTGCACTCTCAGGACATTCGTGACATGGGCGGGCTGTGGAAACGTATGCCTATCACCGGCACTGCATTTTTCATTGGTGCTTGGTCCCTTTCCGGCCTGCCTCCATGGAGTGGCTTCTGGAGCAAGGACGACATCCTCGCGGCTGTTTATGGGTACAGCACACCCCTCTTCATAGTCGCAGCCTTTGCGGCATTGCTTAGCGCTGTATATATATCAAGACTCTTCTTCATAGTTTTCACAGGCAAGGAGAGTGAGGCTGTAAGGCATGCTCACGAGGCACCGCGTGTAATGACGGTACCACTCATGATTCTATCCCTGGGGGCGCTCTTCTCAGGCTTTGTTCGCTTTGCTGGCTTTGAGGAGTTTGTGCTGGGCACGCTTCCCGCTGAACTCGCTGAGCACTTCGCGGCCCATGAAGGCGGACATGGATTTGTAATGACCCTTTCAATAGCCCTTGCAGCTCTGGGTATTGCACTTACGGGGATAACCTACTACAAGCCCGTGCTTTCAGCTGAGAAAATACGCACCACCTTTAAGCCGCTGCATACCCTGCTAATCGACCGCTACTATCTGGACCATATCTACCTCTTCTTCGCCACAAAGGTTATCAAGGATACCAGCACCATTATCGACGCAATTGATTCCTACTTCATTGATGGTCTGGTGAATGGCATAGGCAAAGCCACTGCGAAGGCAGGTGAAGTCATGCGGAGGATTCAGACAGGCATAGCTCAGGATTACGCCTCCTGGCTGCTGCTGGGGGCGAGTTTGCTTCTTATAATTGCTCGCCTTAGAGGAGGTGCGGCGTAATGCTGGCCTATCTCATCGCGATACCCTTCCTGGGAGCCTTTGCGAGCTACTTTGCAGAGCGTTATGAGGTTGCGAAGGCACGTTCTGTAGCTTTAGCAACGTCGCTCCTCACTCTGATTATCTCCATTGCGGCGTTGAGCAGCTTTCTGAGCGGAAAGGAGATGTTCCCTGCTCAGGCGTGGGATTGGATTCCAGACTTCGGGATTACCTTCACCCTGGGCGTGGATGCAATGAGCCTCTCGCTTGTGCTGCTCACAGCCCTGCTCTTTGTCGTGGCAATATTTGCTTCCTGGAACATAACCCAGAACACCAAGCGTTACTATGCTCTGCTCCTGCTAATGGAAGCCGGTTTAATGGGCGTTTTCATGGCGCTTGACCTGTTCCTCTTCTACGTCTTCTGGGAAATTGTGCTTATACCGGCGTTCTTCCTGATAAACGGCTGGGGAGGCAGACGGAGAAGCTATGCGGCGATGAAGATACTCATCTACACCCACCTGGGAAGCCTGTTCATGTTTATAGGCTTTATACTGCTCTACCTCAAGGCTGGAAGCTTCTCCTTCTTCGCCATATCAGATACTTTATCCTCGCTGGACGCTGGATTTAAGAGCTTTGTCTTCCTTCTCCTGTTCATAGGCTTTGCCTTTAAGATTCCACTGGTACCCTTCCATTCATGGCTGCCGGATGCCTACACCGAGGCGCCCACACCGGTGAGTGTGCTTCTCGCAGGACTGCTCTCCAAGATGGGTGCCTATGGTCTGCTACGCATAGGCGTAACCCTGCTACCAGAAACCTTCCAGGGATATGCCTATGCCATTGCAGTACTTGCGGTGGTGAGCGTATTTTACTCCGCTTTCGCCGCCCTAGCACAGCGGGATATAAAGCGTCTTGTGGCCTTCTCCAGCGTTTCGCACATGGGCTTTATTGTGCTCGGCATTGCAAGCCTGAATTTAATTGGAATAAATGGTGCAATATTCCAGATGGTCAGCCATGGCTTAATTGTAGCTCTGCTCTTCTTCCTAACGGGCATGCTTGTTGAGAAGGCACATTCGCGGGAGATACCCTACCTGGGCGGGCTTATAACCAAGGCTCCCTTCCTGGGCTGGGTGCTGGTGTTTGCTTCCCTCGCCTCACTGGGCTTACCAGGACTTAGCGGCTTTGTGGCCGAGCTCAGCATCCTTCTGGGACTCTTCAACAGCTTTGCTTTTCTCGCCTACCTGGCGGTGCTTTCATTGCCTCTCACAGCGGGTTACTACCTGTGGATGCTCCAGCGTGCAGCGTTTGGTGCCACAAGTGAGCTTGTTGAGAAGGCACGCAGCGACGTTGCGTGGCACGAGGCGGTACCTGTTCTCGTCCTGGTCATACTCATAACAGTGCTTGGACTATATCCTGCGCCGCTGATGAATATGATAAGCACGACATCCCAGGCGATAGTGGCATTGATAGGAGGTATCTGAGATGCTCGAAGCACTAATGCCGGAGCTGGTAATTGCAGTATTTGCGCTGGCTGTTATCTTCATAGACATGACACTGCGTGAGGACGATAAAGAGTTTCTGGGCTACCTGAGCCTGGTGGGCGTGGTAATAGCGCTTGCCATGGTATTCTCTCAGGCAAAGTCGCTTCTCGCTGCCATGGCAGCGAAGCAGGCGATTCAGGTGAGTTTCTTCTCCGGCTTAATGCGGGTTGACCTCTTTGCGGTGTTCTTTAAGCTGGTATTTCTGCTGGTGGCACTTCTGGTAATCCTGGGTTCCCTCGATGCCACCCGCAGGGATAAGTACAAGGGGGAGTATTACTCTCTTGTTCTCTTCGCAACCCTGGGGATGATGTTCGCCGCTATGGCTGTTGATCTGGTGCTCCTCTTCGTCGCCGTGGAGCTGGCAAGCATATCCACCTTTGCCCTGGCCGCCTTCAGGAAAAACCGCCCTGGCACAGAGGCAGCCATGAAGTACTTTGTCATAGGCGCCTTTTCCTCGGGTTTGATTGTATTTGGCATGTCACTGCTCTACGGCTTAACCGGGAGCACAAACCTGTATGCGATAGCAGATGCCCTGTCAGCGCTGAGTGAGTTCCACTGGGTGCTCCTACTGGCAGTGATTTTCCTCATCGCAGGCTTCGGTTATAAGGTTGCTGCGGTGCCCTTCCACATGTGGGCACCCGATACCTATCAGGGTGCACCCTCGCCGGTTAGCGCCTTCCTGGCGGCGGCGAGTAAGAAGATGGCCTTCGTAGCCCTGTTACGCATCTTCTTAATAGCACTCTCAGTGCCTGTGCTTGTCAAGGAGTGGGCATTGCTCTTTGCAATACTTGCGGCGATAACCATGACACTCGGTAATGTTGTGGCTCTGGCACAGACCAACATAAAGCGCATGCTTGCCTACTCCAGCATTGGTCAGGCAGGATATGTGCTCATAGTTTTTGCCCTGCTCGCCTCAACGCAGGTAAATGTGAATCTCAGCATAGGTGCAGGGCTGCTTCACATCCTTACGCATGCGATAATGAAGGGTGGGGCATTCCTGGCTGTAGCCGCCGCAAGCTACTACATGATAGGCTCCAACCTTGAGGACTTTGCAGGTCTGGGGAGACGCCTTCCAGTGACTGCGTTAACAATGACCATCTTCCTGCTCTCCCTGGCAGGGATACCCTTCTTCGCAGGTTTTGTGAGCAAGTTCATGATACTCACAGCAAGCGTTGCCGCAGGTGGCGCCTATCTGATACTCGGCATATTGCTCATAATAAACAGCGTTGTCTCCCTCTACTACTATGCCCGTGTAATCCGCTACATGTACTTTGCAGGCGGCGATGTAAAGCGTGAGCGCGAACCCCTGCTGCTGAGCGTGGCCCTGGTAATTGCGGCGCTTCTGGTCATCTACATCGGCGTTTTCCCTGACTCCTTTGTCTCCCTGTCCCTGAACGCTGCGAGCAGCCTGTTTTCGTAGGAATTTTTCCGTTTAATTTTTAAAACCACTTGCTAAGGCTGGTCTGGGTAATCCCCTCCCTGAGGTAATCCCTGGTGTAGCCTATCGCCTCGAATATGCGCTGTATAGCGGGCAGGATCTGGTTGTCTATGTAGTAGTCCGGGTCGTAATCCTCAAGCTTTGCAAACTCCACGGGCAGAGCACGGTGGGATATCGCCTTTGTGCCCCGGGTTATTATGTACCCTATAATCATGCCAGGCGCCACTTCGCGACCGCGCTCCTTGAGCTTCTGCGCAGCCACCACGTGTGGTTCAAGGCTCTTGTAGCTCTTTATTCGCTTTGTAAGCTGGGTGTATATTGTTATATCCTCAAGCGTTACCCTGCGCTCACGTATTCTCTTTATGACATCACGCACCAGCTTTGCGGCCTTCTCCGGGTTCGCTTCCTCCAGGAGAATGCGGAGCACCTCTCGCTGGGTTTCTCTCGCTATCGGAGCCCAGTCGCGGCGCACAAACTCCAGACCCTTGACAACCATCTTGCCCTCTTCGCTGAGCAGGGCATACCTCTTTTTTGTAACAAACAGCCCCCGCTTATAAAAGCCTTCGAACTCCAGCTCAATCATACCCGGCATGCTGGCATTGACCTTCCGCAAAAACTCCCGGGCAAGCTCACGCTTCTCAGGCGGTATTACCACAAAGAGCGAGTCCGTATCGCCGTACACCACCTCAAGCTTAAAATCCTCCTCGGCAATGCGCATAACCTGCTTTATGTACATCCTGGCAAAGGCGGCAACGCTCTCCGCGCACTCGCGGCGGTACCACCTCGCACGGGGATAACCCATATAACCATAGAAGGAGTTTGCAAGGATTTTAAGCGCCTTCTCGGCGACACTCAGCATCCTTCTTTTATCCTCATCCACCTGCTTCATCTGCTGCTTTATCTCAGCCCTGCGCTGTATCAGCCCTTTCAGAATTTCTGGTATAAATCCCTCCTTATCAAGAGAGAAGCAATAGTCTAAACCAGGTGCGCGGTTCTCCTCGCAGTTGCCTATGATAAGAGTACTCGGGTCTATGTTGTGGCTCACAATTATACTCGGATAGAGGCTGCGGAAGTCAAACACCGCTATGTTCTCAACCAGCCCACGCTTTGGCTCACGCACATAGCCGCCTACGTAACTAGCACTTGCCCGTGCTGCGTACTCCTCGCCAGCGGGGTGGTTGGGAATCAACTCTCCTCTTGGTGTAGCGAACCGCATAAGCAGCCATTCGACAAGTTGCCCAGACGTCATTCTCGCAACATCGTTTAGGCTCTGTCCTACAATGACGGCCAGCTCATAGTAGAGGGGAAGAAACTTCTCCGCGAGGAAGAGGGTAACCCGCGCATCCTCAAGGGAGTATCTGGCGAGCATGGCAAGGTTTTCTCCTCCCTTATCCCAGTACGTGAAGAGCTTGTCCCCATCTATCTTCTCCTTTTTTATTCCCAGAAGCTCCTCTACCACGCTCTCCAGCACATAGCTGTTCAGCTTAACGTGGCGCCTCACTATGGGATATAAATCAACATGTGCCCTGCCGCGAATTCTTGCCTCAGGAAGAGCACCCCTTCTGCTCACCTCAAGCTCAGCGTTTAGTCTACCCAGGGGCAGGGAAATACCGAGCTTCTTCACCCTATCTTTAATGTACGGGAAGTCGAAGTTGTCTGTGTTGTACCCCACTATAACATCGTAGTCGCCTTCCTGCACAAGCTGCGCAAACCTGAGCAACATCTCCTTCTCGTTGCTCAGGGTCTCAACGTACGCCTCTCCTTCCACAGGCTTCCATGTCAGCACCTTCTCCATGCCATCGCTTGTGACCATGCTCACCATGATTATTGGATCCTGCTTGCTGCGCGGCGCTCCCTTTGGGTTGTAGACCTCTATATCCACAGCCGCCACTTTTAGTTCTGGAAGTTCCCCATCTATGTGCTCAATTCCACGCACAAAGAGTCTGCCCTGCTCCTCCTCCACTTCCAATTCAAGCCAGGTAAGAGGTTTAATCCCGCGGTCTATCAGGTAGCGCCTTACGAAGAGTATGTCGTGCTCATTTATTGCATCAACACCCTCGAGGTGGCGTATCCGCTCTCGTATTCGTGGCACATCCTGGGGGTGGTGTACAGTGATGCGGAGCGCTGTAACGGGTTTGCCAAAGAACCTCTTCTCCTCTATGGCAATGTTCTGTATAATCCCCTCCTCGTCTGATGAAAGTATTCTCTCTCTGACCTTCTCAGGCTCGTCACCGGGGAGAGCGTAGAAGTAGGGTGAGAAGGAGTCATCATAGGTGACAAAGCTATTTCCCTGCTCATCGCGCAGATACAGCCTGATAAGTGCCTTCCCCTCGACGGTTTCGTAGTCAGCGTCGATAAGAAAGCCTTTAACCACGCGGGTCATAAACTAAACTATGGGCGAGGTGATATAAAAAAAGTAGGGGAGGTTATTTACTTGGCCAGGGTAATCTCCATACTGGAGACGTTGATGGTGCTCCCATCCTCTCGCGTTATGGTCTCTGTGCCTATCTCTATGTTCTTAACCTTTACCTCTGGCATGAAGCGGTTTCTCACTATTTCGGCGGTGTCAACAGCTCTGGAGATTGCCTGACCCCTTGCCTTGATTGTAACCTCATTCGCAGAGTTCAGCTGTGTTGTTACAGCCAAAACGTAGTTCATCACAGGTTTGTTGCCGATATAAACGACGTTGTCGTCAGCCATTCCTATCTACCTCCTCCTTACACATAGTATCAGAATATTTAAATAGATTTCGCCGGAATCCCCTTTGATTCCTCTATCACCCGCACCTGAGACCTAGCTATACTGGGCAAGCACCATATTTATGTAACGCAGGAAGTTCTCCTTTGGCGTGTAGCCCATCACCTTTGTTATGACATTTCCATCGGCGTCCACAAATATCTCCGCGGGCGGGTACTGTACACCGTATTTCTGGGGTATCTCCTTGTTCTGGTCGATGTTTATCGCCACAAGCACAAAACGCTCGCGAAGCAGGGAGTTGACCTCCGGGTCAGGGAAAACCTCTGTGTTCAGCTTTCTGCAGAACTTGCACCAGGTCGCCCAGAAGTATAGGAGCACAGGCTTGTTTTCCTGCTTTGCCTTTTCCAGCCCAGCTTCGTAGGAGTTTAGCCACACCAAGTCACCCACGTAAGTATGTTCCTTGTCGCTGATCACCGGCGTAGTCTTCGCTGAGAGCACGGCAAATGCACCAATTGCGACCAATGCAACCACAGTTATAAGTGTTTTCGGATTCATACTCTCACCTCATGGCCAGGGTGTAGGTGTTGGGTCAGCATACCTGCCTGCGTATTTTCCATCTATAGCAGCACGAATCTCCCGAAGGGAATAACCCTTCTTGTACATCTCATAGCTCTCCAGCATCTCATCGACGCATATAAAGCAGTTGGCCCCATGGGAGGTAAATCGCCCCAGATCGTCCATAAAACAATTGTACAGATTTTTGTGTCCTGTGGGGAACTGAGCATTGCGCACATCCCTGCATCCGCAGTAGCAGGGCACAGCTTTACCGATCTCCGGATAGGCTACAGCCACCTTGTAAGCGGTAAGCACTCTCTCGCTCTTGTACGCATAATCAGGAAGTCTGATATTTCCCGGCAGCTCCTCGTTGCTATCACCAAGCAGGAAATATATCCCTGCCCCTGCAATAATCACAACGGAGAGAAGCAGCAGGGAGGTGTTCTTTTGTTTTTTCTTGTTTTTCTTAATCTTCCTTTTCTTTACCATGGACTTCATCCCTGCTACTGATTTTAACCTTGTCAATTCTTTCAAAACTACCGGGTGCTTATGTACAGCAGCACAACCAGCGCTATGGTTTCAAACACGGAAGCCGCGGCGTGGTAAGGCTCGTAAGGGCATGCCTCATATCCAGAAAAAAGATACAGCAGACTGGGGCACGACAGCAGGGCATTTATAAACAGCACAACAGCAAAAATCACCAGCCCCAGGGTAAAGGATGAGCGCACCTTCCTGAAGTCCTGAAGGAAGAGATAAATCAGCATGAGAAGAAGTGCCATATTTATAAAGTTTGAAGCAGCATATATCTCATGGAACATACTCACGATTCACCTCCTTTTGCTTAATTCATTTTTCCCAATTTTGCACCAGATTTCCTCAAATATGTCAAGATTTTTCTCCATCTCGGGAGACAGGAAGTACAATCTACCATACCTGCCACCCCTGGTAACCACTATTTTGTTCTTCTGGAGCACACGAAGGTGGTGGCGGATGGTCTTGTAGTCCAGTCCGAGCTCCTGCGTCAGCTGGTTGGCATTGTATGGCCGCTCTTTCAGGAGCTTTAAAATCATTGCCCGTGTTTCTCCTCCACGGGTACCGGCAAGGAGCCACCAGAGAAGTCTTTTCATTGATTATCGGATATCTCTCTTGGCTTAAAAGTTTTTTCTCTTTTAATATTCCGTGGCAATGTAAGAATTATCTCCTGTGATTTGACCATTAACCTTCAGAAGGTTGTAGAAAGGAAAAGGAATAAAAAATTAATGTGGGCAGAATTTTGGAAAGGAGGTGAAAACACATGAGGAAACCTGCTCTATTAATATATTTATCTTTGCTAAATAAAAAATTTTCTCAAACCTATTTTTATCTATTTTAAGTATATTTTTAAAACATTTTCTTTGGACATATGCTGAAATGGAAGTTTTACGTTTTGTATCATTGTATAGGTAGAATTTGGAGCTTTTCTGTGGAATCATATTTTCATCGATGATATCTGTCTTTATAATCAAATCTGACTTGGATTCAAGAGAAGCATACACATGGGGTGGATGGAGGTAGTCGTGCACAGTGAATAACATAAAGCTTCCTACAGATTTCAGATGTAATATTTTCCTGTAGAAGTGTTTTATTTCATTTTTTGCATTTATTCTGAATAAAAACGTTGAAAGAGAGTTTATTATAATATTTATGCGCTTATTTTGAAT
>WANW01000057.1 GCA_015521615.1 Candidatus Hydrothermarchaeota archaeon | reverse complement strand
TTTTAATATCTTCTATCGTTGCATATCCTTTATCTTTGAATTTAAAATACATTTCTCGATCCAATTTCCAGATTTTTTCCATCCATTCCTTCCGCAACTTGCACATTTGCTTTGCAAATGGGTTATCTGTGATAAAATTATAATCAATATCAATATATACAACGTTTCCAAGTTTATCTAATAGCAAATTTCTGAATTCATCGTCCTTTATTTTGTATCCTCGTCCACACCAATCGCATTCTTCACACTTCTCAAAGAATAATCTATAAGTTGTCAGAAATTCAAAATATGCACTTTTTAATGGGTGAAATCCTCTTTTTCGCCAAAAATCTTTGAATTTCTCAAAGAATTTATCCCCAGGAACAACGACTGGGGTCTTTCCGCTCTTTTCAATCTCTTCCAAAGTAACCCATTCACCATAGTAATCTTTAAATCTCAGACATTTTTTTATAAACCCAAATGCTCCTATCTTATTGAAATCCTTATCGCATATATATCCTAGATGACCTATTGGAAAACCTATTGGTAAATCTACAAAATCTAAAATGATTTCATTCTCCTCCAATTTTCTAAATAACTTACCCACAACTTCTTTAGGTATTTTCACTTCAGACTTCTCCAAATCAGTAAAGTTTACATTTCCATCAAGGTTTAGAATCCAAATTATCGGATATTCATTTATTTTAGAAATATCAAAAACTTTAAAAAAGCCACTAGCATCGCATTTCATACCATTCACGTTTACAAAACCAAAAGATTGATCCTCATCAAATCTCCAAATATTTTTACCCTTCCAAATCTCTAATTTATATAAACAACTTTTATCTTTAACTTCAACTCCAACGATTTTTTCACCTATTATAAATGTTTCGGGCTTAATACATTCATTCCAAACCACAACGTCATTAATCCTAACAATGATTGGAATCTCAATGCTTTTAAAAACAGAACAAGCGATATGATCAGCAAATGGGAAATCCTTTTTCTTCTCTATCTCTACCTTCCGCAAAAACTTTTCAAAAAACTCTTTAACTTCTTCACGTTTACCTTTTATCTTGATTCTTGTCCCTACATTTTCTCTATTAGACCTGCTAAATATAACCGGTAGATTTGGGTCTATTATCTCAACCCTTACAGCGTCACTATCAGCCTTTTTAGTTTCAACTTCTATGCTACCTTCTATTCTCTCTCCTTCATCGTCCATAATTAACATGAAACTCGACAAAAATCCTATGCCATAATACCCAACAGGGCTGATCCCTTCTACAACCTCCTCACCCTTTTCTATAAGCTCTCTGTAAAAACTCCTGCCGACAGTAAGTAGGTAATCCTCAACTTCATCCCTACTCATACCTATCCCACTATCCTCAATAGTTATCTCATACCACTCCCCATCCAACTTTATATCTATCTCCACCTTTGGGTTGAAATCCCCATATTTATGAGCTCTCCATTTTATGGCATCAAACGCATTGCTTATCAATTCCCTGAAAGCATATTCCCAAAAGTTTTCATATACATCACTGCTCAATGCTTTCGCAAAAAGCTCCCTATCTACCTCGAACCTCTTGCTCAAGTCAAAGTCATATTTCGTTGATTCAGCCTTGAAAACAACTCTTGACGGCAAAACACCTCTCCAACTCCTTATAACCTCCCCTCCGTAAAGCTTCGCCCTTTCTAGCTTCTTCTCAATTTTCCCGTTCCATTCTACCAGAAGCCTTAAAACCTCCGCCTCCTTTTCGACATCTCTAAGATAAACCGAATAAATAACTTCCCCTCCAACTCGCTTCTTCTCGACACTCAAATTAGCAAACAGGTGCTTCAAACCTTCAACGTCAGCGTTAATCCATCTAGAGTCCTCAACTATATCCTCAACCCTCTTAAAGCCTATGTCCATATCATCTGCAATCTGAAGGAGAAAAGCCAAAAGTGAGACTCTCACATCTCTAATCGTCTTATAACGCTGAAATATATCTGAAATATTAACCCTATGCCCTTCCACAATATAAGCTAGCATCTCTCGCAAAAGTGGAAATCCGTGCCTATCAAAAATTTCCCTCAAACCAGAATCGTTTTCAATAAATCGCTTTGATATTTCGTGATGATTCCTCCTTATCTTCTCCTTTAACTCTTCCAATTCTCTCTTAAGCTTCTCCCTCCTCTCTTCATTAAACGTATTCTTCAACTCCTCCAGTTTCCTTTTAGCCTTCTTATTTGATTCGTTGTCAATATCGGGAGACATTCCAATATCATGCACTAAAGCCCCTAAAACCAACAGAATAACTTCTTTAAGCGTTAGATGACAATCTTTATCCAGTATCAGCCTGTCTTCATTCCATTTTCCATCTTTCAATCTATCCTTACCTATCACAAGACTCTCAAAAGCTTCAATAAGAGATTTGCTATGTTCTATCCCGTGATCCGTATAATCCTCAAACAAATTTTTTATGCTTTTAAGCTTTGGCTTAACAACCTTGTAAACCTCCCCCACAACTTTAAGCAACCTTTTAGTAGAATCTTCTGACTCTTTACATTCCTCAATCTTCTTTAACAGCGAGCATTCAAACATCAAATCCAAATTGAGATTTCAAAAATATAAGTGTTACTAAGTTTTTGGTAGCATTTCATGATTGATCAGATTGATAACACCTACTGGTGTTCAGCAGATTCAATATCCTCGAGGTAGGCTTTAATCTGCTCAAGAATTTCGCTGAAGTCAATATCCTCAGCCAGTGAGAGCAGGGAGTTCAGCTCAGCATAATACTCCTTGACTATGGGCTTGAGCTCCCCTATGAGGTCGACACAGGCCAAAACATAGTCCAGTGCCCGGTTCAGATCATCGGCATTCTGTGCTACCCTGCAAATAAGCCTTACAAGTGCCTCCCGCTCATCCTCTTCAAGCGACGCCAGAGCCTCGCTTAGCAGAGCGAGTACCTCCAGGCCTGGCTCTTTCTTCTGCATTTATTCAGCCCCTCCTGTATACGGAAAGCTCTCCCCGCGAAGCCACAGGTGCCAGTATAACCACCTGGAGAGAAGCTTGGCAATGTGATTGCCTCTTGTTATTTTGTTAAGGGATAAAGGACCGAGCAGGGGTAATGGCGCTTTCCCCTGATAGAGCTTATTCTCATAATCAAAGCCCACCACCATGGCCTCGGTAAAGCTGGTGAGGATAAAGCAGAAAGTCTCGCCGCCGTACCTTGCCTTTATACCTGAGCCAGCTATGTCTTCAGCCAGGTTCCTTGCAACTACTTCTGCCTGGAAGTGTGCACTTGACGCAGCCTTCGAGACTGGCAGGTTTGTGGCATCGCCCAGAGCATAGACATTTTCAAAATCCGCAGCAGTGAGGATGTGCTTATCAACACCAACATAGCCCATGGCATCGCCCATCCCGGAGTTTATAATAGCCTCTGAGCCCATGTGGGGAGGCACAACAACAAGCAGGTCATATGGGACCTCCTCTCCTGAAGGGCTCCTTATTCTCTTTGAGCCGTGATCTACCTCTGCCAGAGGAAACTCGGACACCAGCTCAATCCCTCTCTCTTCTGCCAGTGCCTCAAGAGTTTTCGCCACTTCAGGTTTGGAGAAAACCTCTGAAGGTGTGGTGAGCATTATCTCCACCTCTCTACCAAGGCCGCGGCGGCGGAAAAACTCCTCCGCCAGGAAGGCAAAGCTGAGCGGCGCTCCGGGGCACTTTATGGGCATGTCCGCAATGCTTACCACGAGCCTGCCCGATGTGAAACCATGAAGCACCTGCCTGAGCTTCCTTGCACCCCGGAGAGTGTAGAACTCATGCGCACTCCTGTACAGTGCCCTGTCGAGCCCTGTCACCTCCTCAAACGCTGGCCTGCAGCCGGTAGCTATTACAAGCCAGTCATAGGTCAGCTTTCTGCCACCGGCGATGACCACCATCTTTTCAGGGTTGATCCTCTCCACCTCGCCTCGTAATAACCCTGCACCCTTCGGCAGGAAATTCACCACAGGTTTTGTACAACCCTGCACAGAGTACATACCAAAGGGTATAAGGGTAAACCCCGGCTGATACAGGTGCCTGGTGCTTCTGTCAATCAGGGTTATGTTTACATCACCCTCTACCCGCTCAGCCAGCTTATTTGCGAGGATAACCCCACCCGTGCCTGCACCAAGTATTAGAACGTTAACCATCCCTTATCTTTCTCCACCTCAGAGAAGATAAATCTATCGCGCTCTGCTAAATCATAGATTTTTAGAGAAAACGCATAAAAAGATTTGTGCTGTTATTTATTTTGTAAAATGAGATGGGGGGATAGAATGGAGCCCCTGAGAATAGTGCACATATCTGATACCCACTTTGGAGATGAATTCAGACCTGAAAAATTTAAGAAGGCTGTGAAGCAGATAAACGCCCTTGAGCCGGAGCTTGTGATTTTGAGTGGAGACATCGCCACATGGGGGATTCACAGAGAGTTCAGAGATGCCTATGAAGCCCTGGCAGATATCAAGTCAGAGCTTTTTATCGTACCCGGGAACCACGACGCCAGAAACGATGGCCTTAAGTACTTCAGGCTTTACTTCGGCGATGTCAAGAAGTCCATAAGGCTTGACGATATAATTATCGCCGGTGTTAACTCCACCCTGCCAGACTCTGACGACGGTTATGTTGGCGAGGAGCAGCGCAGATGGGTTGAGAAGAAGTTCAGAAACAGCTGCATAAACATGCTGGTACTCCACCACCACGTCATACCTGTGCCTCACACAGGGAGGAACAGGAATGTGCTGATAGACGCCGGCGAGATAGTGGAAAGTCTTATGCTTCACTGTCACGGTGGCGTGGTCTTAGCAGGCCACAGACATGTGCCATACTCTACAAAGCTGCTGAGGACACACATAATCCATGCAGGCACACTTAGCTCTTACAAGGTGCTCATGCCTGACCAAAACTACAACATACTGGAGTTCAATGAGGAATTCTTCAGACTCAAGCTGAGGTTTGTAGAGCACGGTGAGATAGGCATTGGCAGATTCGCGATAAAGCACGGCATGCCCGAGGCGATTTCCATATACCACAGCCTTACCTCTACAAAGAGGGTCCTGTTTGTGGCCACCGATGTAGAGCGTGCAAGAGGTATGGCTGACGTCTTTAACCGCCTTTCGCCCGAGAACATGCATGCAAGCGTGGTAACGCCTGACAACAGGCGCATAAGGGAGCTACTCACCGGTGCAGACTATGTGGTTGCTCTGGAAGATTTTAAGAACGCCGACGATGTCTGGAAGGCTGATATTGGTGAGAAAGAGGTTGAAAAAAAGATTAGAGAACTCGTGGAAAAGCTGCTAAGAGATGTCTAGTCACCCTTTTCCGGAATGCGGGCACTGGGTATAGCTGCACTCGCTGCACTTTCCGCGTGCAGGCGTCACTGCGCTCTCTCCCTTGATAATTCTCACCGTCCTGAACGCCTCCTCCACCCTCTCGGCGTCACCCTTCAGCAGAAATGTCCTCGAGCCCTCACCACCGCCAATTCCACCGGCGCCCATTGGAAGAGCCTCAACGCCGAATAGTAATTTGAAAGCCTCGATCTCTGTAATAATCTCCCCGGCGACGGGGAATATTCCAACAGGTATGCCGGTGGAGCGGGATATAACATTAATCCCCGCTTCCTTTGAAATATCTTCCAGCGAGCCGGGAATGAACTTCTCCAGCGTAACTGGAATGATGATATCAATACCTCTGGCCTTTGCAATGCCATAGATGCTCGCTATGGTCCCGCCCACTTCACTGGCGAGCATTACTCCTGCGATACCCCTTGCATCCACTGCGTTGGCACCTTTTATTAGCACATCCCCCGGTTTCATTCTTTCTACAACGGCGGTGATGCTCTCATTTATTCTACTTCCCCTCTCAATAACCACCTCTTTAAGGCGCATCTCCTTGGGAACGACACAGGTGCCGAGAGCGTCCACAAAACCCGCAAGATATCGCCCCTTCTCCACCTTCTCACCAAGAATCTCTTCAATAACATAGGCATTGGTGGTACCTAACCCTATTGCAACTATCCCTTGCTCAAGCGCCCTCTTAACCTTGGGATGCGTCGCTGTTGCTTTTGCCACAAGACGCTTTGCCTCAGCTGAAGTGAGAGTAACCTGCGCCTTCATCGGACTATCAACCCTCCCTATGTTCTCTCTGCAATGTGGTCTATTCTGCATCCGGTTTCTTCAGCAAGTCTCTTTACAATCTCCAGCGCTTTCTGGCGTTCCTCCTCAGGGCCAACGAGATAAAAACGCATTATGGAAGGCATCTTCTCCTCTATTCCAGCCTTAAGTGCGGCGAAGCTCACCTCAACGTGCATAACCTCAACGTCTATGTCGCGAAGCGCCTTTTCAAGCTTGAAAATTACCCCTTTTTCCAGAATATGCCCCACCATCCGTATCTCTGTCTTCGGCTCCAGCAAAATACCACCTCTAAAGTTTTATATCTCGCAACTAAATATAATCCTTGCGCAGGTGTGAGTATGCTGACTGCAGAAAAGGTCATGATTAAGGAGCCCTTCACGATATTGCCAGAGGAAACCGTTGCCAGAGCGATGCTCACAATGACTGTCCATGGCATAGGTGGCCTGCCGGTGGTGAGCGATGAAGGTGAGCTTCTGGGCATGATAACTCACCGTGATTTGATTCTTGCCGGGAGAGATGCAGAGCACCTCAGGGTCAGGGATATTATGAGCACAAGGGTAATATCTGTAACTCCAGAGACCCCGGTGAAGAGAATAGCTGAGATAATGAGCAGCACAGGTTTGCAGCGCTTACCGGTAGTGAGAGGGGATAAGCTGGTGGGCCTTGTTACGCAGAGCTGCCTTATTCGCATACTGGCTGAGATATTGTGATTTTTAGACGATAAGTTTAATACCCTGCGTATCTTCCATAATAGCGATGAAGCTTTCAGTTGTCGTTCCTGCTTACAACGAGGAAAGATACATTGAACCCTGCCTTCGCGCCCTGCGCGAGCAGAGCGTTGAGCTTGAGCTTGTGGTTGTTGACAATGCCAGCACCGATGGCACAGCGGCGATAGCAGAGAGGTACGCGGACCTCGTGGTGAGGGAGGAGCGCAAGGGAGTTGCCTTTGCGAGGGAATGCGGGTGGCGCTCAGCACATGGAGATGTAATTGCCTTTACCGACGCGGATACAATAGTGGCACCGAACTGGGCTGAGAAGATTGTGGAGGCGATGCAGGGCAAAGCGATAGCCGCCTATGGTCCCGTATATCTCAGCGACGGCCTACGCCATGAGAAGCTTCTGGCAAAGTATGGCTTTACCGGCTTTCTCCTTCTCAATCATCTGCTTGGCCTGATGCACTTCTCAGGACAGAACTTCGCTGTGAGAAGGAAAGCCCTGGAGAAGGTAGGAGGTTTTAACCTGAATCTGAAAAGCGCGGAGGATGTGGACCTCTCCCGGAGGCTGAGCAAACTGGGGGAGATAAAATTTATAAAAGACATGGTGGTATACACCTCTTCGAGGCGGTTGAGAAAGGGTTACCTCAAGTTCTTCTGGCATCACAGTGTTAATTATTTTTCCATGCTTCTCACAGGCAATGCGAGAGAATTTGAGGACGTGAGATAATGGCAAGGCTCTGTGTTGTCGCCGACACCTATCCGCCGAAGAAGGATGGTGTAATCACATTTTTGCGTAGCGTGCTGCCCATGCTTAGAGAGCACTACGATATTACCCTGGTAGCCCCCCACTTTTCAGATGATAGGAGCACCTTCCGTGGGGTGGACGTGGTGCTTACGCCCTACCTGCCTCTTGAGTTGGCAAACTACTACCCGGCACTTCCCAATGCCAGGCTGGCGGCAGCGATAAGGCGCAGCGATATTGTGCTGGTGAATGACCTCGCACCTCTTGGTGCGGCAGCGATTACCATTGCAAGCGCCATGGGCAAGCCAATTGCGGTTTTCTGTCATCACGATGAAGCGACAATGCTCGCCAAGGCGTTTAAGCTTGATGCCCGCCGTTTTGTGCCTGTGAGTACCTTCAGGAGCATGGTGGATGTAATAGTAAGGCGCTACTACAGCAAGGTGGATATCTTTTTCGTTGCCACCTCCCGCTTCAAGCATAAGCTCCTCCGCCTTGGTATTCCTGAGAGCAAGATAATCTTCGCCCCCTTTGCCATTGACACAGCCCGATTCAAGCCAGAGAGCGGCTCTGAGATGAGGCGGCGCTACGGCATACCCTGCGACGCTAGGGTGGTTCTCTATCTTGGGAGGATGTCCCACGAGAAGAATGTGGAGACCATAATTAAGGCGATTCCCCATGTGGTTAAAGAGGTGCCAGATGCTTATTTTGTGTTTGCAGGTGGTGGCGCGAGGCTCGAAGAGTACAGAAAGCTCGCGGCAGAGGTTGCACCGCATGCAAATATAATCTTCACCGGTTGGGTGGAGTGGGAAGATGCACCACAGTATTACGCTATGGGTGATGTGTTTGTATTCCCATCGCTGCACGAGGCTCAGGCTTTTGTAGCCATGGAGGCGATGGCGTGCGAGCTTGCACTTGTTGTGAGCCGTGACGACGGCGATGGGAGCTACTACCGCGAGGGTGAAAACTGCCTGTTTGTGGACAATCCGCTGGATGAGCGTGAAGTGGCGGAGAAGATGCTACTCCTTCTTAGAGATGAGAAGCTCAGACGCAGACTCGGGAAGAATGCCAGGCGGAGTATGCTTGTCTACTCCTGGGAGAGCCACGTAGAGAGGCTTTTACAGGGGCTCAGGCAGATAGAGCACAAACACAGACTTTCGCGAAAGAAGCGGTTTAAGAGGTTGCTGCTGAACAAGTACCTCACAGCCGGGGCGGTGCTTCTGTACTGGGCGAGCAGGGGAAAGATAGGGATATGATAATCACACTAACAACAGATTTCGGTGAGAGTGAGTACGTAGGTGCAATGAAAGGGGTTATCCTCTCAATTGCCCCTGAAGCGAGAGTTGTGGATATAACCCACAGGATTAGAAGCTTTGATGTGCGCCACGCTGCGTATGTGGTTAAGAGTGTTTGCCCATACTTTCCGCGGGGCAGTATACACGTGGTGGTGGTTGATCCCGGCGTGGGCACAGCGAGACGAGGCGTTGCGATTGAAACAAAGGATTACTATTATATTGGCCCGGATAACGGCATTTTTACCTTTGTCAGCGATATTAAGCGAGTGGTTGAGCTCAAGCTGGAAGCGAAATCGAAGACCTTCCACGGGAGAGACGTCTTTGCACCTGTGGCCGCAAGACTTGCAAAGGGTGAGGATATAGGAAGCTTCGGCGAAGAGATCGCCGATATAGTGAGATTGCCCATCCAGGAGGCGAGTTTGCGTGGCGAGGTTATAGAGGGTGAAGTCCTCTGCATAGACGTCTTTGGCAACGTTATAACAAATATTCCCCAGAGCATGCTTGCAAAAGCAAATATTAATTATGGTGATAGGATTTGTGTTAAACTGGAAGACAGAAAGCTGGAGATGTTCTTCCTGGAGAGCTACGGCTTCGCACGTAAAGGTGAGCTCCTTGCCCTTGTGGGAAGTGAAGGTTACCTTGAGATAGCGGTAAACCAGGGAAGCGCATCCGGAAGGCTTGGATTAAAAGGTGGAGAAAAGGTGAAGATATGCGCGGTCTGCTGATTGGCAGGTTTCAGCCCTTTCATTTGGGGCACATATATGTGATAAAGGAGATTGCAAAGGAAGTGGATGAGATAATCATAGGCATTGGCAGCGCTCAGAAGAGCCACAGCCTTGAGAACCCATTCACCGCAGGCGAACGCTTAATGATGATATCGCGGAGCCTGTACGAAAACGGAATTGACAAGAATTACTACATAATACCAATTAACGATATAGACAACAACTCCCTCTGGGTAAGCCATGTTAAGAGCCTGACCCCACCCTTCGACAAGGTGTACTCCGGCAACCCTCTGGTGAAGCGCCTGTTTAAGGAGGCGGGCAAAGAGGTTGCAACACCACCGCTGTTTAACCGCAGAGAGTATTCGGGCACGGAGATAAGGCGTCGGATGCTCAATGGCGAACCCTGGGAGGACCTAGTGCCCAAGGCGGTGGTCAAGGTTATAGAGGAAGTGAAAGGTGTTGAAAGGCTGCGTGATCTCGCCAAGAAGGATGTACTGTAAGTAGCAAGCCTTCATTTTAAACTTTTTGGAATTGTTTCGAAGAACGAAAGAAAAATTTTATATTATATTACGATCACGCTATATAATGCGGGCTTAGGGGAATACAACAGCATTCTCCGGCCACATGCCGGGGATGCTGTGGCTGATGCACCCCTTATGGTACGTGCTCAGCCAATCCCCAGACCGGGCATCTTCCCGGTCCCCCACCTAAGCTCGCACCCATCTCATCCCTCCTCTGATTCTCGAGGATATTATTATATATGCTGGTTTGTAGAATTTCTGCATAGGCAGGGGAAGATATGGGACACAACCTCTATATTGCGGCGCCGCTCTTCAGCGTTGCGGAGCGGGAGTTCAACTCGCGACTCTGCGCAGAGCTCGAGCGCCGCGGCTACAGCGTAACGCTGCCGCAGCGTGATTGCTCCGGCGACAGGGAGGAGATATTCAGGCACTGCCTTACCGCAATAAGAAAAGCGGATGTTGTCATCGCGGTGCTAGAGGGCGTCGCCTGCGACGACGGCACAGCCTTCGAGGTGGGCTACGCCTTTGCGCTGGGTAAGCGCATCCTAGGCCTGAGAACTGACTTCCGCAATGTAGGTGAGCACGGAGCGAGGGTTAATCTGATGCTGGAAAAAGCGTGCGAGAGGATTTTAGCAAGTGAGGAAGAGCTTTTCACCACTCTGGAAAAGATGGAGGGAGAATATGGAGAAAAAGCTGAAGATTAAGGCGCTTGACATAAAGGAGGGCAGGTACGAGATAACCCTCAACGAGGAGGATGCCCGCGAACTCGGGCTGCACACCCGCGACAGGGTGAGGGTTTACCATAACGGCGAGTATCGCGTGGCGAGTGTCAATCTGTCTTCTCGAGCTATTGGCAGGGGTGAGGCAGGCGTCACCGTTGACCTGCTCAACGCCTTCTCCATAAGGGAGGGTGATATTGTAACCGTCGTGCCCACCGCCAAGCCCAAGTCGGTGGAGTTCATTCGCAAGAAGATGGACGGGCTAGCGCTGAGCGAGAGCGAGATAGACGCGATTATAAAGGACGTGGTGAACCGCGACCTGAGCGATATAGAGATAACTGCCTTTATCACCGCACTCTACATCAACGGGCTTAACATGGAAGAAGCCGCCAGCTTAAGCAGGAAGATGGCTGAGAACGGGGAGATGCTGGAGCTCAGGCGCAGGCCGGTGTTCGACAAGCACAGCATAGGCGGCGTGCCCGGCAATAAGATCACGCTGCTTATCGTGCCCATCGTCGCCGCCGCGGGGCTGGTGATACCAAAGACCTCCTCTAGGGCGATTACCTCCGCCGCTGGGACCGCGGACATCATGGAGGTGCTCGCACCCGTGAGCTTCTCTGCCCGCGAGATTGAGGAGATTGTGGACAAGACCAACGGCATAATCGCCTGGGGCGGCGGGCTCAACCTTGCGCCAGCGGACGACATCTTTATCCAGGTGGAGTACCCCCTCGCCATAGACCCCCACTATCTCGCGCTCTGCAGCGTCATGGCGAAGAAGTATGCAGTCGGAGCCGACTTCGTGGTTATAGACATCCCCATGGGAAGCGAGGCGAAGGTCAAGACGATGGAAGAGGCGAAGCGCTTCGCCCGCGAGTTTATTGAGCTGGGGGAGAGGATAGGCATAAGCGTGGAGTGCGCCATAACCTACGGGGATAAGCCCATAGGGCGAGCTATAGGGCCAGCGCTTGAGGCGAGGGAGGCTCTTGCCACGCTTGAGAAGGGCTCAGGACCGAGCAGCTTCGTGGAAAAGTCTCTGGAGCTAGCGGGCATCCTTCTCGAGGCGGGCGGGGTGGCGAGCCGAGGACAGGGCAAGGAGGCGGCGAAGGAGATCCTGCGTTCCGGCAAGGCTTTGAAGAAGATGAAGGAGATAATCGCAGCGCAGGGCGGAGATGAGAAGGTCAAAGCAGAGGATATCCCTGTCGGGGAGTACCGTGAGGCGATAACCAGCGACGGCGAGGGCTATGTTATACACATCTCCAACCGCGCGCTTGTGAGAATCGCCCGCGAGGCGGGCTCACCCAAGGACAAGGGGGCGGGGATACTTCTCCACATCACCAAGGGCGAGAAGGTTAGGAGGGGCGATGTGCTCATGGAAATCTATGCCGAGAGCGAGTACCGCCTGGAGCAGGCAGTGAAGCTGGCGAAGCAGCTCAAGCCGATTACCCTGGAGGGCATGGTACTGGCGAGGGTGCCCGGGATTACCTACTTTGAGCACTAGCGCCGAGTCGCCTTCCTGGAAAACTCCTCGCACACCCTTATGAAATTCTTGAAAACCTCGGGTCCGCGCGGGGTGTGCTCCACCTCGGGGTGAAACTGCACACCGTAGAGGGGCATGCTCTCGTGCGCCATTGCCTCGATCTCGCAGGTCTCGCTGTGGGCGAGCCTTTTGAAGCCCTTTGGCAGCCTTGCCACCTCGTCCTTATGCGAGACCCACGCCTTGAAGCTCGGCGCCAGGCCGCGAAGAATTTCGTCCTCATCGTCCACTATAATCTCGGCGTCGGCGTACTCTCCCACCTCTGCGGTTCTCACCTCACCGCCGAAAAGCTTTGCCATGAGCTGGTGTCCCAGGCATATGCCCAGAATCGGCACCCTGCCCGCGAAGCGCGTGATTATCTCGCCCGAGTTGCCTATCTCCTCCAGGTAAGGTCCGCCGCCCACCACTATGCCGAGGGGCGACTCCCTCTCCACCTCCTCAACGCTTATGGTGTTCTGCACGAGCTTTACGCTCTTCCCCAGGTACTTGATGGTGCGGTATATGCGGTGGTTGTACTGCCCGCGGTTGGCGATTACGATATACTCCGTCATCTCACCCACCTTATAGGTGCGCCTCTTTCTTCTAAAAGCTTTATCAGCCTCTCTGCCCAGAGAAGCTTCTTCCTCTTTCTCTCGCTGTCGCGGGAGAAAGAGTATCTCCCGACCTCGCTATGGAAGTCCATCCCATATAAATATATCTCCTCAGCCTTAAAATGCTCCGCCAGGAAAACCGCTCTGTCGCCGTCGGTGAAGCCCCCGAAGTTGTGCACCTCTTTGAAGGGCTGAGCCTGCGTCGTGGGCAAGACGTTGACGAAGAGGGGAGCATAGCGCCTCAGCCTCTCACGGTTGTCTCCGTGGGCGTGGATCACAACCACGCTCCCGCGGGCGTTCGCCTCCAGCAGATCCTCTATCTTTCCATCTAGGTCGGTGACTATTATCTCCGGCACAGCGCCACGCTCCATCAGGAAGCTCGTGGCACCGTCGCAGGCTATAGCCGTGCCCTCCGGAAGGTGCTCAAGGCGCTCAAGGCTCGGTCCAGCGCCGAAGACGTTAACGCGCCTGCTAGAAATCAGCGACTCCAGCACACTCAGGGGCAGAGGGCGCTTCACCAGCTGCGCTAAAAGCTCCGCCGCCGCCCTGTCCTCCTCTTCAGAGAAGCCGAAGTCTGCGAGAATCTCGCGGTATATGCTGCGCCACTCCTCGTAGTTCATGCCGCTCACTCTAGGGCGGGAGGATATCAAGGGAAAAGAAAAGGAAAGGGCGACAAGGCAAGCATGAAGTTCTAGACAGCAGCCTGCACCTCTACGAAAGTAAAAAAACACATGCAGAAATCAGCTACTCCAGCACCCTTATTCCGTCCCGTGTAAAGCCCAGGCGGAGGATGTCCTTTGGGTGGTCGGTGCCCTTGAGCTTACGCACCTGCAAACCCGGCTTAAAGCTCGAGGGTGTCTCGCCTCGCTGCAGGTAGAAGTAGATAACGCCATCAGCCATGTAACTTTCCGGTGTAGTTGTCGCCTCGGGAGAGAACTCCGCCACCAGCAGGGTGAGCGTCTCCATGGCTTTGAGCACTGTGAAGAACTCGTGGAGGAAGCGGCGGTACTCCTGGGGCTCGGTGAAGGTATAGGAGAAGGGTGTTATCGAGTCTATTACCACTCTTTTTGCGTCGCTGCGGCGGATGAAGCTCACGGCCATATCCAGCGCTTCCTTGGCGCCTCTCTTCATGAGCACCTCGCTAATGTCCAGGAACTTCACCAGGCCCTCGTCAACGAGACGACGGTCGTAGAAGCGGTAGCTCGCCATATACCTGTGAATCTGGTCCACGGGCTCTGAGATTGCCGTGACGTAAATACCCTGCTCTCCAAGTCTCGCGCCCCGGAAGAGGCACTGCATGCAGAAGGTGGTCTTTCCCGTGCCCGGCTCGCCAGCGACGAGGATGACGCTGGGCGTTGGCAACCCTCCCCCTATGCGCTCATCTAAGCCTTTAACTCCGGTGGAGGCTCTCCTTATTTCCATGGCAACACCCTGTTTACCAAAGCGATGCTTACTTTTGAGCAGAAGTAGTATTTAAGTCTTGATTCAGAGCGTTGTAAAAGTGAAATAAGATTGCCATTCATATATTTCTTTTCTGACATAATAGCCAGACTGGTCCATCATTTTTTTACATTTTGAGAAAAATAAACTATTTGTATTGATACCGGAAAAAATAGAATGAGGTTTGCCCAGAGGCGGTATTTAAGCCAGCTGCCAGAGTCTTAGGCTTTTGCTACCTCCTGGGCAACCTCCTTCCCCATCTCCATGGCGTCATATTTTAAGTCAGTGACAGTGTCTGTGGTGCGTGTCCGGGCAGTGGGGGTGTGAGTGTACAACCTCCTCATGCAAATGTGCATGGATGTGATAGCCCTCTATTCCTGCACTGTGCTCATGGGTATGATGCCCGTCGTCATGGCGGTGGTAATGCTCATGCATAACCCTGGCATGGCGGTGTTCATGCTCATGGTTTTCACTCACCATTAGCATTGCCCCGGCAATCATTAGAAGAGTGGCCGGAAGCATAACCCAGCCCATCCACTCTCCCAGAATCAGGACAGAGACCGCAGCGCCCACGAAAGGTGCGAGACTGAAGAACGCCCCGGCTCTTGCAGCGCCAAGCCCCTGAAGTGCCATAATAAAGAACACCAGGCTGAGCCCATAGCTGAAAGCCCCAAAAAGCAGGGTGACAATTATCTTTGCACTGAAAGCCAGGCTAACTCCAAGTGAGGCTGCAATACCCAGTGATATCAGTCCGCCAGCTAAGCCCTTGCTCATTGCTATAAAAATGGGGTCTCTGTCGGATATCATGCTTGTAAGGTTGTTGTCCAGCCCCCAGAATAACATTGCAAGAACCACCATAGCCGAGCCAAGGATATTAAACTGCCCGGAGCCAAAATCCCAGGACAGGAGTACCCCGCCTAGGCTCATGGAGATGAGAGCTGCCCAGAAGCGTTTTCCTGCATGTTCCTTAAATATCATAAAAGCAATTAGAGCCGTAGCAACACTCTCAAGATTCAGCAGCAGGGAGGCGGCAAAACCTGAGATTAAACTCAGCCCCTTCATTAACAGGATGGGGGCGAGCACACCGCCTGCAATTATTGCGCCACCCAGCCAGGGTATGTCCTGCTTTCTAAGGTAAACCTTCCTCTCTGCACCAAGACTTCTTTTGATGGCCCAGAACAGGAATAATCCAAGGAAGGCGCCGAGATAGAGAAAACCTGCCAGAGCTACGGGAGGAATATTTCTCACAAGGATTTTGGCCACTGGCGGGCTGATCCCAAATAAAATGGCTGATAATAATATATAAACCAGTGAGCGCGTGTTCATGACCTACTACATGCTCACCTCCCAGTATAAAATTTACTAATGCGAAGAGAGTTACCCGCTCAGTAAGGGATATAAGCATTGAAGTAAAATTAAAAACTCATGCAAAAGCTTGCGGAAATCTTCAAAACCACCCTGGCGATTAAGCGTGAGGAAGAGGTGCTTCTCGTTACCGACGATTCCATGCTTGAGGTGGCTTCACTTATAGAGAGCGCCCTGCGAGAGCTTAGCCAGGAGGTTCTCGTGCTTAAAATGAAGCCCCGTTCAATGCATGGCGAGGAGCCACCCCGCGTGGTGGCAGAGGCAATGAAGCATGCAAGCGTTGTTGTCGCTCCAACCAGCAAATCCCTGAGCCATACTTCTGCAAGAAAGCGTGCCTGTGAGGCTGGGGCGAGGGTGGCAACAATGCCGGGGATTACACTGGATATGCTGACTTCAGGTGGAATGCTCGCAGACTACAGCGAGGTCAGGCGTCTTGCAGAAGCCGTTGCCGAGAGATTAAGCAGAGCAGAGAGTATACGGATAAAAACCGCGCTGGGCACAGACTTCACCGCCAGTCTGAAAGGCAGAAAAGCCCTTGCGGACACAGGTATAATCACAAAGCCCGGAGACTTTGGCAACCTGCCTGCAGGTGAGGGGTTCATAGCGCCTGTGGAAGGCGGGAGCGAGGGTCTGCTCGTCTTTGACGGCTCCTTCGGGATGCTCGGGAAGCTTGCAAAGCCCTTAAAGATACGTGTGATCGGGGGAAAGGCGGTTGAAGTTGAGGGAGACGACGGTAAGATAAGTGCACTCTTCCAGCGCTACGCTTGCGCGGACAATGTCGCCGAGATAGGGATAGGTGTCAACCCCATGGCACGGGTTATAGGTAATGTGCTTGAGGATGAGAAGGCTTTCCATACAATCCACGTGGCCTTTGGAGACAACCACACTTTCGGCGGCAACACCAGAGCAGAGGTACACCTTGACGGGGTTATGCTCAACCCAAGCGTGTGGCTCGACGATGAGATGCTCATGGATAAGGGGAGGCTGCTATGTTTCCAGTGATGCTCAACCTGCGCGATAGGCGAGTGGTGGTATTCGGCGGAGGTAAGGTAGCTGAACGAAGGGTGGCAAAGCTTCTCAGCGCAGGCGCTAGGGTTAAGGTGGTGAGCAAAAGCTTTACTCAGGCTCTGAAAAGGCTCCGTGGAGATAGTCTCACACTAATAGAGGAGGACCTCAATGAGGCGAGCATTAAACAGCACATTCGCGATGCTCTGCTGGTTTTCGCCGCTACCGACGATGGAGAGCTTAATGAAACCATAGCCAGACTGGCAAGGCGTGAGGGAAAGCTTGTGAACCGCGCTGATTGTGTGGCTGACTTTGTTGTACCTGCCTCCTTTGAGGTGGGAGACGTCATTATAGCTGTGTCTACCACAGGTAAAAGTCCAGCGGTTGCGAAAATAATAAAAAGGAGAATAAAAAAAGCCGTGACACAGGAAGATATTCTCTTGGTAGAATTACAGGAATTTTTAAGAGAAGCCTTGAAGCGCAGAATACCGAGCCAAGTTGAGAGGAGCCGCATGCTTAAGGCAATCGCTCGAGATGAGAGAATTCTTGAGATGCTTAGAAGGGGTGACTTAGAAGGGGCGAAAGCCCTGGGGCTCAAATATCTGGAGGCGTGAAATGCACACTGTCAATATACGCGTAACCCACCACCGTGCGGATGTTGCAACGCTCGAAGTGTTTGCCTTTCCCGATGTAAAAAAAGCTCTTAAGGATATCCATGCCCTGCGCTCCGTCAAGGAGTGCGTCATAATCCAGACCTGCAATCGCGTTGAGATTTTTGCTGCCGCGGAGGACGTGAACCTCGCGTATCACGACATCGTGGACTACCTGATGGAGGATGTAATCTCGCGGATGCGGAGAATGAAGGCTTTTGAACACAGCGATGCCGAGTGCGTGCCTCCTGACCTGCTCACAAAGCACATAGTCGAGTTTTCGGCGAAACTTCATGATGCGATGGAAGTGGAGTACCACACAGATGCGCTGCGCCATCTGCTTCGCCTTGCTGCGGGCATAGAATCGATGATTGTTGGTGAGGACCAGATTCTGGGACAGGTGAGGGATGCATACAACCTTGCAAAGGCGCTGGGCACAGTAGGTCCATTCTTTGAGAAGGTTTTCACCAAGGCGCTGCATGTGGGGCAGCTGGTGAGAACTAAAACGAATATAAATAAGGGTGCGGTTTCAATAGGAAGCGCGGCAGTAGAGCTGGCGGAACAGGTCTTTGGAAGCCTGGAGGGTAAGTCCGCCCTGCTGATTGGAGCTGGTGAGATGGGCAAGCTTGTTGCCAAGTCGCTGGCCGAGCACAGGCTTAAGTCTCTTCTGGTGGCAAACAGAACCCATGCCAGAGCTGAGAAGCTTGCCGAGGAGCTTGGCGGAAGGGCGATACCCTTCGAGGCGCTGCAAGACGCAATAGCTGAGAGCGACCTGATAATCACCGCCACAAGTTCGCCAAAGGCCATTATTACCAGGGAGCTTATTGAGGCTGCGCGGAAGGATAATAAAAATCTGCTTGTTATAATTGACGTCGCAATACCGCGTGATGTCAGCGGGGACGTTGCCATGCTACCAGGAGTGCGCCTCTTTAATATAGACGGCCTGCGCGAGGTTGCTGAGCGCAACAAGAAGGCGAGGGAGAAGGAGATAGTAAAGGTAGAGGAGATTATAGACAGGGAGATGGCACTGCTCATCAAGCAGCTTTACCGCATTGACGTGGAAGGTATAATACGCGACCTATTCAAGGAAGCGGAGATGGTTCGCCAGCGCGAGCTTGGCAAGGCGATGCGCATGCTTGGCAATGGACTGGGGGAGAGGGAGAAGCGTATTATTGACGACCTCACCCGCGTAATTGTGAACCGCCTCACATCACCGATAGCTGAGAACATACGCAAGGCTGCAGAACAGGGCGACCAGGAGGCGGTAAAGGTGGCTGAGAAGTGGTTTAGGGGTGCATAGAATGTTTCCGGTACGGAGAATGAGGAGGTTGAGGAGGACCGAGAAGATTAGGGGCATGGTTCGTGAGACTGTGCTTACAAAGAACGACCTCATCTACCCGATTTTTGTGGACGAGACCATAGAGGAGCGCGTAGAGATTGCGAGTATGCCAGCACAATACCGCCTGCCTCTGAGCGAGGTGCGCGACGAAGCTCTTGAGGTTGTGAGTCTGGGCATACCTGCAGTTATCTTATTCGGCATACCTGAGCACAAGGATGAGGTGGGAAGCGAGGCTTATAACAGCGAGGGTATTATCCAGCGCGCAGTTGGTGAGATAAAAGATGAAGTAGGGGATGACCTTGTGGTGATAACTGACGTTTGCTTGTGTGAGTACACCTCCCACGGACACTGTGGAGTTGTTGAGGATGGGGAGATTCTTAACGACCCCACCCTGGAGCTTCTCGCAAAGGAAGCGGTTTCCCATGCTGAGGCGGGGGCTGACATAGTTGCACCAAGCGACATGATGGACGGGCGCGTGGCGAAGATTCGTGAGGCGCTTGATGATGCCGGTTATGAGAATGTGGCAATAATGAGCTATGCTGCCAAGTACGCCTCTTCCTTTTATGGACCCTTCCGCGATGCTGCAAAGAGCGCACCTGCCTTTGGGGACAGGCGAAGCTATCAGATGGACCCAGCGAATGCAAACGAAGCTCTGAGGGAGGTTTACTTGGACATTCAGGAGGGTGCGGATATTGTCATGGTAAAGCCAGCGCTGGCATACCTGGATATAATCACCAGGGTAAAGGAGCGCTTTCGTATGCCCACTGCAGCTTACAACGTAAGTGGCGAGTATGCAATGGTGAAGGCAGCTTCGCAGGCAGGTTACATCGACGAGAAAAGCCTGGTGCTGGAGATTCTCACCTCTATTAAGCGAGCCGGCGCTGATATGATTCTAACATACCACGCTAAAGACGTGGCATCGTGGCTGGAGAGGAGTGAGTAAGTATGACACGCTCGGAGGAACTTTTCAATGAGGCCAAGCGTTACCTTGTTGGCGGGGTTAATTCGCCGGTAAGGGCGATGAAGCCCTACCCCTTCTTCACCGCCCGTGCAGAGGGAGCAAGGCTCTATGACGTGGATGGCAATAGCTATATCGACTACTGCCTCGCCTATGGTCCGCTGATACTTGGTCATGCCTATCCCAAAGTGGTGGAGGCGGTTAAGGAGCAGCTGGAGAAGGGCTCCGCTTACGGTACGCCCACGGAGCTTGAGCTGGAGTTTGCGAAGCGCATTGTTAAGGCGGTGCCCAGCGCAGAGATGGTGCGCTTTGTGAACACCGGCACCGAAGCTACAATGGCGGCGATACGCCTTGCGAGAGGGGTAACGGGAAGGAAGAAGATTGTCAAATTTGAAGGCGCATTTCATGGAGCCCACGATTATGTTCTTGTAAAGGCTGGGAGCGGCGCGACCACGCACGGTGTACCCACCTCTGCAGGCATACCCGAGGAGACCACGAGCAACACATTGCTGGCGCCCTTCAACGATGAGGCTGCAATAGAGAGACTCTTTAGGGAACAGGGCGAAGAGATTGCTGCAGTAATTCTGGAGCCAATAATAGGCAACGCTGGCTGCATTCTACCCAAAGATGGTTACCTGAAGTTCCTGCGCGAGGTTACCGCTGAGGCTGGAGCGATGCTGATTTTCGATGAGGTTATCACCGGCTTCAGGCTATGCCTGGGAGGTGCGCAGGAGTACTACGGTGTTATGCCGGATATAACCACGCTTGGCAAAATCGCAGGCGGAGGGTTACCGATAGGCATAATCACTGCCTCACGTGAGATTATGGAGAACTTCTCGCCGGTGGGTAGGGTTTACCAGGCAGGTACGTTTAACGGCAACCCGCTGAGCATGGCCGCGGGTCTTGCGACGATAGAAGAGCTGGAGAGGGGTGAGGTGTACCGCAAGCTTGAGGAACTCGGCAGGCGAATGCGTCGTGGCCTTGAAGAAGTAAGCCAGGACGCCGGGTTTGAAACCAAGGTTTACGGCGTTGCCTCGATGTTCCAGATGTACTTCACGGGCGAGGAGGTATACGACTACACCTCAGCGTTAAAGGCAAACGCCGAGCTGTTTCTGCGCTATCAGCAGGAGATGCTGCGCCGGGGCGTTTTCATCCCGCCTTCACAGTACGAGTGCAACTTCCTGAGTTATGCCCACGGTGAGGAGGAGATAGACTACACGCTGGAGAAGGCTGAAGAGGTACTGAAGGTGCTGAAATGAAGCTCGTGATAGGCACCCGCGGGAGCAAGCTGGCGCTGTGGCAAACTAGCTACATCGCCTCTCTGCTCAAGGAGCGCTTCCCGGAGCTGGAGTTTGAGAAGAGGATAATTAAGACCACGGGCGACAAGCTTCGCGACGCACCGCTTGCGAAGATAGGTGGCAAGGGTTTGTTTGTCAAGGAGATAGACGAGGCGGTTGCAAGAGGCGATGTGGACTTCGCTGTGCACAGCATGAAGGATGTGCCAACAGAGCTTTTACCCGAGCTCACCATCGCTGCCACGCCCGAGAGGGAGGAGGTGAACGACGCCTTAATATCTCGCGAAGGGCTGGGCATAGAGGAGCTACCCGAGGGCGCTGTGGTGGGCACCAGCAGCCTGCGCAGAATCGCAGAGGTGAAGAACTTCAGGCAAGACCTCGAAGTTAAGAACCTCCGTGGCAATGTGGACACGAGGCTTAGAAAGCTAAAAGCTGGGGAGTACGACGCCATTGTCATGGCTAAGGCAGGGCTAAAACGCCTTGGCTTTGAGCATGAGATAACCCAGACTTTGCCAGTAGAGCAATTCACGCCCAGTGTTGGGCAGGGCGCCATCGCCGTGGTGGCGCGCAGAGATGGCGAGGTTATGGACTACCTCAGGGCGATAAACCACGAGGAAAGCCTTGCACGCGTAAAAGCGGAGCGTGCTCTTCTCAGCAGCCTTGGTGGGGGATGTCAGGTGCCACTGGGCGCGTACACCGAGGTTAGCAATAATGCCCTGAGCATCCATGCAGTTGTGCTTTCGCCCGACGGGAGCGAGCGCGTGGAGGTTAGACTTAAAGGCAAGGTGAGCGAGGCTGAGAGGCTGGGCAAAGCTGCGGCGGAAGCGCTTCTGGAGAAGGGTGCCAGGGAGATTCTGGACAGGGTTTATAGTCAGTGAGCCATTGAAAGATTCCAAAAAATTTTAAGTGGTTATCCCGCCAACAGTCCCTTGATTTCGCTCATTCTTACCGGAGGAAATTTTTATGGCAAGATGGCAAGGCAGGTCTGTAAGGAAAATCACTGGCGGCAGGTACAAGCGCTTCAGGAAGAAGCGCAAATATGAGTTAGGCAGAGAGCAGGCAGAGACCAGGATAGGCAAGGTGCGTGCCAAGATTATACGCGTGCGTGGGGGGAACATAAAGGTCAGACTCTTCGAGACAAAATATGCGAACGTTGTCGATCCGAAGACAGGCAAAGCCCAGAAGGTGGAGATAAAAAGAGTGGTTGAAAACAGGGCAAATCCCCACTACGTCAGAAGAAACATAATAACCAAGGGGGCTATAATCCTAACAGAGCTTGGTGAGGCGAGGGTAACTTCGCGACCGGGGCAGGATGGAACTGTTAATGCCGTTCTTCTCGGAAATGAGGCATAAATTTTTATATTCCTTTTTATTATTAAGTGTTATAAAGATGCAAAACTGTCATAGAGGGGTTACTCCTCCAGGAGGAATAAAGTAAGGTGCCTGAAGCACTCTGGTACGGTGAGATTGTAAGCCTAGCATTGCTTTTCCTTTTATCTGCCTTTTTCTCGGGCTCTGAAACTGCCTACCTCTCTGTGAGCAGGGCTAAGATACAGAAGCTTGCAAAAGACGGCGATCCCCGTGCCAAGATTCTTCTTTACCTGATAGAACATCCAAACCGGGTGATTGCCACCATACTGGTTGGCAACAACTTGGTGAATATCACCGCCGCCTCGCTTGCGACATCGCTGGCAATCGAAGCCTTCGGGAACAAGGGTATAGGCATAGCCACAGGTATTGTTACCTTAATAGTGCTCCTTTTTGGAGAAATAACACCAAAGAGCTACTCCGCAACAAATGCCGAGAAAGTTGCGCTTTTTGTGGCAAGGCCGATATACCTGCTTATGAAGCTCCTCGCCCCACTGGTGCTGCTCCTTTCCAAGTTTGCGAAGTTGCTGGTGAAAAGCTTTGGTGGTGAGGTAAAGCTTGGACCATTTATTACAGAGGAAGAACTGAAAATGCTTGTCGAGGTTGGCGAAGAGGTGGGGGCGATTGAGAAGGAAGAGAAGGAGATGATCTCCGGCATTTTTGAGTTTGGAGACACTGATGTCAGGGAAATAATGGTGCCGCGAATAGACATGAAGTGCATTTCCGCTGATGAGAACATTGAGACGGCGAGGAAGCTGATTCTTGAGACCGGACACTCGCGGATACCCGTGTATGAGGGTAGCATAGATAATATCATAGGCATCCTCTATGCCAAGGACCTGCTGAAGTATCTCAACTCAAAGGCCAAGCCGAAGTCGCTACGTGAAATTATTCGCCCCGCATATTTTGTGCCCGAGACCAAGAAGCTGGATGATTTGCTCAGGGAATTCCAGCAGAACAGGGTGCAGATCGCAATAGTGGTCGACGAGTATGGTGGTACCGCTGGCATGGTTACCCTTGAGGATATACTGGAGGAGATCGTGGGTGAGATAAAAGATGAGTACGATGTCGCAGAAGAAGAACCTCTGGAGTGGATAGATGAAAACCAGGCTATAGTGGATGCGAGGATGAGCATCCACGATGTCAATGAAGCTCTGGATATAAACCTGCCGGAGGAGGAGTTTGACACCATAGGCGGGCTGGTGTTCAATACTATTGGGAGGATACCTTCCCCCGGAGACGAGGTGGAAATAGATGGTGTTAAGCTGAAAGTGGAGAGGATGAGGGGGAGGAGGATTATGAAGGTAAGGGTGGTCAGGGAGTCTGCATAAACCAGCTTTACAAACTCTTTTGACAAAAGTTTTGTAACCTCATGTTATAGTAACATTATGTTGTAAAAAATTTTAGCATGTTATCCGAGATCCTCCATCTGGAGGCGGTGGAAATGAGCGGGGAGATTGTGAAAATAGTCTCAGGTGTGGTGCTGATCATCCTAGGAATAATGTGGTACTTTGTCCGCATACCTGTGCTCAGCGATGTGCTCAGCACAGGCACGCTGGTGCCTTTCTGGCGCGCTCTGCTTGCCGCCTTCGCTGCCTGCTTCGGCATAGCTCTTCTTCTTGCCGGCCTGATCATGGCTTGGATAGGTTATGACGACTACAGGGAAGGCAGGGAGGAGGCAGAAGCCTAGCTGTACAAAAAACATTTCCTTTGATATTAAAGTAACATAATGTGGAAAAATGCAGCCGGATGAGCTTCTTGATATACTGGGGAATCGCACAAGGAGGGAGATAATTAAACTGGTGAGTGAGGAGCCCAAGTGTCTCTCAGAGCTGAGCAGGGAGATGGGTGTGGAGAAGATGGCGCTTGCGAGACACCTCGACTCCATGAGGAGGGCGAACATACTCACCGTAGAAGAGGAGAAGATAAAGCGGGGCAGACCCAGGAAGTATTATGAGATAGCAGACCACATTCATTTAAAGGTGGATATATCACCGGAAGAATTCTCACTGAAGCTCAGGACACCCTCTCAGAGTGATAAAGAAAAGACGAGCAATGTTCACACTCTTCGCCTTGAAAGTGCCAAATCAATTTCAGATCCGCTCCAGAGACTTGCAGCACTGTCAAAAATTGCAGAGGATGTAAAAAAGGAGATAATGTATTACGAGGAGGCCCTCCAGAAGGCTGAGGATGTACTTGATGAGGTGAGGAAGGCTGGCAGGGAAGCTGTTGAGGAGCTCAATCTAAACAAGTCTGAGAGACGCTCACTCCTCAAGGTTGTTGGGCTTGGTAAACTCAGCAGGCCAGACAATATAACTGAAGCATAGTTGTATTGTGCCTCTTTGTGTATTTGAGAGGCAATCACGCTAATTTATCACTGTGAAAGTAGAGGAGGTGATGAGATGGCCGAAGTGAGGGTAGCAATCGCGGGAGTCGGAAACTGTGCTTCCTCGCTGGTGCAGGGTGTTGAGTACTACAAGAATGCGAGAGATGACGAGTTTGTCCCGGGCTTGATGCACGTGAACTTCGGTGGCTACCACATCCGCGACATCAAGTTCGTCGCAGCCTTCGACGTTAACGCCAACAAGGTGGGCAAGGACCTGAGCGAGGCCATCTTCACAGAGCCCAACTGCACAGCCAAGTTCTGCGATGTTCCAGAGCTTGGCGTAGAGGTGCTCAAGGCGCCTGTGCTCGACGGTATCGGCAAGTACCTGCGCGGCACAGTGCCGGTGAGCAAGAAGCAGAAGCCAGTTGACGTGGCCAAGGTTCTTGAGGAGGTCAATGCCGACGTGCTGGTGAACTTCCTACCAGTGGGCAGCGCCAAGGCAACGCGCTACTTCGCCCAGGCAGCGATCGACGCTGGCTGCGGCTTCGTGAACTGCATCCCGGAGTTTATCGCCAGCGACAGGGAGTGGGCAGAGAAGTTCACCCGCGCAGGCCTGCCAGTCGCAGGAGACGACATCAAGAGCCAGGTGGGCGCCACCATACTTCACCGCACGCTGGTGCAGCTCCTGAAGGACCGCGGTGTCAAGGTTGAGGAGACCTACCAGCTCAACATCGGCGGGAACACCGACTTCCTGAACATGTTACAGGAGAGCAGGCTCAAGTCCAAGCGCATCAGCAAGACAGAGGCGGTAACCAGCGTGGTGGGCTACGATATCCCGACGAGGATAGGCCCAAGCGACTACGTGCCCTTCCTGAATGATAACAAGCAGGCGTTCATCTATGTGAAGGGCAGGAAGTTCGGCGACATACCGCTGACGATACAGGTACACCTCTCTGTCGAGGACTCACCCAACAGTGCTGGCGTAGCCGTCGATGCGATACGTGCAACGAAGCTTGCACTGGACAATGGCATTGCAGGGCCACTGGAGGCGGTGAGCGCCTACTTCTTCAAGCACCCGCCGGTTCAGTACCCCGATGCGGTGGCCAAGCAGATGGTCGAGGAGTTCATCAGGGAGAACGCCAGAACCAGGATTGCGCCAGAGCTGGCGCTGAAAGAGTAGGGCGATGAAGGCAGTTGTGCTGGCTGCTGGCAAAGGGGAGAGGCTTGGCTCAAGCCTCCCCAAACCTCTTGTTAAGATTCTGGGTATAAGGCTAATAGACAGGGTTATAGATAGCCTGAAAAAGGCCGGGATAGAGGATATTATAGTAGTCTACAGTGATCCGCGCGTCAGGGCTTACCTGGAGGGGAGAGTGCAGCTGGTTTACAATGATAGCGTGGAGCGGGAAGGAGGTTACTCCCTGCTAAAAGGTGCAGAAGCCGCTGGTGGCGAACCCTTTGTGCTTGTGATGAGCGACCACATATTTGATTCTGGAATGGTTGTCAGGCTGCTTGAGGCAGAGCCCGCCATGACGACGCTATGTATCGATAGAAGCTTTGAGGGACGTGACATTGAGGAAGCGACCAAGGTACTTGTAGGAGATGATGGGAAAATACTGGACATAGGGAAGGAGATAGAAGAGTACAACGCTCTGGATACGGGCATATTCTACTGCACCTCTGAGGTGCTCGAAGCAGCGAGGAGCTTTACAGGCAGGTTTACTGTCACTGACGTGATGAAAAAGCTTGTCGTTAAGAGGAGGCTTCTTTCCCTGGATGTAACTGGCCACTTCTGGTGGGATGTGGATACAAAGAATGAAATGAAGCGCGCGGAGGATGCGCTGCTTCGCAGCCTTATTAAGCCCGCTGACGGCGTTGTCTCGAGGCACATAAACAGGAAGATTTCACTCAGAATTTCCAGGGTTCTTGTGGAAACGCCTGTTACACCCAATGCGATTTCTGTCTTCAGCTTCCTGCTTGGTGCATTCTCCGGTGCTCTGTTTGCCTTCGGGCATGCCGCGCTGGCGGGAATAATGGCGCAGATTTCGTCGATTATAGACGGCTGCGACGGCGAGATAGCACGCTTAAAGGGCATCGCCTCGCCCTACGGTGCCTTTCTCGATTCTACACTCGACAGGTATGCGGACATGCTCATCCTGCTGGGCATAATCGCCACAAACCCGGAGGAGTTCTGGCTGGTGGGCGGGCTTGCAATGCTGGGGAGCTATTCCATAAGCTACACAGGCTCCAGGGCTGAGCTCTTCGGGCTCACCTTCCTCAACCTGACCGAGAACCTCATGAAGCGGGATGTGAGGCTCTTTCTGATATTCATTGCTGGACTGGTCAACCAGCTTTTTGCCGTGCTGGTGCTGCTGGCGGTGCTCTGCAACCTGGTGGTGCTATACCGCTTTATCCAGTTCCCCAAGCTTGCAGCAGGTATAAAAAGTTAAGGAGGTGGTAGAAATGCAGCTTGTTACCAGGCAGGCGCATGCTGAAAGGCTCATCACCACAACCGCCTCACTCTGCCCTGAGTGCATGCGTATTATCAGGGCTGAGGTTTTTGAGCGCGAGGGCAAGGTATACCTGCGCAAGCACTGCGAAGAGCACGGCACCTTTGAGGATTTATACTGGGGCGATTATGAGCTTTACAAGAGGGCGCAGCGCTTTGCTCACGATGGCGAGGGCTTTGCCAACCCCAGCACGAGGCTGAGCAGGGGGTGCCCCTTCTCCTGCGGACCCTGTGAGGTGCACCTTTCGCACACCGCCCTTGCCAATCTAGTTGTGACGAACCGCTGCAATCTCAGCTGTTGGTACTGCTTCTACTACGCGGAGCGCGCCGGCTATGTTTATGAGCCATCTCTCGAGGACATAGAGCGGATGCTGCGCTACCTGAAGGCGCAAAAACCAGTGCCCTGCAACGCCCTGCAACTCACCGGCGGCGAGCCCACGCTGCGCGATGACCTGGTGGAGATAATCAGGCTGGCGAAGCGTCTGGACTTTGACCACGTGCAGCTGAACACTAATGGTATTAAGCTGGCGCAGGATGCAAAGCTTGCTAAGGAGATAGCGAGGGCAGGCGCAGGCGTGGTGTACCTGAGCTTCGACGGAGTTACCGCAAGGACCAACCTCAAGAATCACCGCTACATACCGCGGATACTCGAGAATGCAAGGGGTGCGGGCATGCGCCTGGTGCTTGTGCCGACGGTGATTCGGGGCGTGAACGACCATGAGCTTGGCGACATAGTGGAGTTCGCCTTTAGGAACATTGACGTGGTGCGCGGTGTGAACTTCCAGCCGGTTTCGCTTGTTGGTAGAATGCCCCGGGAGGAGCGTGAAAAGCACCGCATAACCATACCGGACGTTATTCTCGCCCTTGAGGAGCAGACTGCCGGAGCAATAGCGCGGGAGGACTTCTACCCGGTGCCGAGCGTTGCCGCAGTCTCCCACATAGTTGAGGCTTTGACCGGCAGAAAGCAGTACGAGCTTACGACGCACTTCGCCTGTGGAATGGCCACCTACGTTTTCAGGGACGGCAACCGCATTGTGCCAATAACACGGTTTATAGACGTTGAGGGCTTGCTGGAGTACCTCAACGAGAGTGCCGAGCGTATAAAGCGAGCCAGCCACAAGTTCATTGAGAAGCTCAGGCTGGTCTCAGGGATAAGGCGCTTTATAGACCCTGCCAAGGTGCCGGAGGGGCTCAAAATCTATCCAATCCTCTTCTCAATGCTGGTGCGCCACGACTACCGCGCCCTTGCGAAGTTCCACCACAACGCGCTCTTTATAGGGCTGATGCACTTTATGGACCTGTACAACTACGACATAGCGAGAGTTAAAAGATGCGCCATCCACTACGTTACGCCTGACCTGCGCGTTGTGCCCTTCTGCGCCTTCAATGTCCTGCCCGAGTACTACCGCGATGCGATGCAGAAGGAGTACGTGGCGAGAGGTCGGGGATAAAATACTACCGCATTCCTTTTTTCTCGTTATTTGTCGGAATTAATAGAATGTCCATTAGTTACACTGAGCATGCCAGGGAAAACCTGGGCTACTATGATATCCCTGAGCGAGACGTTGAGAGAGTGCTAAAGAATGCGGAGAAAGTATTTCTGGACCTGAAAACAGGACGGCTCATAGCGGTTGGTTCATGGACCGAAGGGAAACATCTGGTGGTGGTATTTGAGAAGAATGACACCACCACAATAATAACAGTGTTTCCAACAAGCAAAATTGAGAAAATGGTGGAAAGGAGAACCGCAAAAGGAAGGTGGCTGGAGATATGATTGTAAGATACGATAGGAAGGTGGATATCCTTTACCTCAGATTTTCTGAGGAGAAGCCCGTGGATTCGGATATGGTAAACGACGACGTAGTTGTTGCTTTCGATGAGAATGGCGAAATTGTAAGCATGGAAATCTGGCGTGCAAAGGAACTTATACTTCCGGCTTTTCTGAAGTATTTAAAGGATATAAAAGAGGTCGTCAGATAAAATTTAATTTTTATCCGTCTATTACTATTGCGATGCAGAGGGAGTACGTGGCGAGCTCACAGAAATCCAACAACTACTGAAATACCCGCAGGAAGTCTACTTTTTTGAAATCTTCATCTAAAGTGGTTAATCTCCATATATGTGAGGTTACTAATTTAAAAAATATCCTTAAACCTAAAGCTATGATTGTTATTGGGAAAGAAAAAACGGATAAACCAACAGAGAGAAGAATATTTCAAAGTTACCTTAATAATGT
>WANW01000056.1 GCA_015521615.1 Candidatus Hydrothermarchaeota archaeon | reverse complement strand
GTTTGGTGGAAGAGAGATAATAGTCTACATAGTGTTATGTGGAATAAAATGGTGCCTGGAGGAAGAAATAGCGAAATTGATAGAAATCAGATACAAAACAAAAGTTACTGCATCATCTTGCAGGGAACTGAAGATAAATCTCCGGAGATTTGAGAAAGAGCACAACAAAAAGTTGGAAACTATCATCGAAGAAGCCTCGAAAAAAGAACTTGAATGCGCTTTTGATGGGCTCACTTATGTTTTAAAATTACTGGAGAAGGAGTAAAAGCCCTACTTCTTCTCCTTCCAAACGGTGTAGCCGCACTTCCCGCAGGAGAGGCGGTTGCTGTGCTCAGCCATGAACACACCTTCGCCGCACCTGGGACAGGACTGACGCTTCCTCTCCAGCTTGTCACCCTTAACCTCGTAGTACTTCCACTTCTGTGTCATAATCATCGCCTCACTCGCTTTTGCTCTTCTCCTCTTTCTCCTTGGCTTCCTCTTTTACTGGAATCTCTCTGCCTGCCTTCAATGCTTCAATCTCCTCCTCAGAGAAGTTCTTCCGCAGCATATGCTCCTCCTCAACGCTCAGCATCGCATCGCGGCTCTCGTATATCTTGACATATGCTATGCTCTCTCTGGCACCAAAGCGGGAGCGCAGACCATGAAGGATTACCCTGTCTCTGCTCGCATCCTTGAGGGCTATAATCTTCTCCCTCACCTCAGCCCTGCGAGGTGTCGCGCCGTTATGACTCACCTTAACCTTGAGCTCAACCCTCTTGAGAAGCGGATTCTCCTTCTCCTCAAGTATCTCTATCTCCACACTATCACCTCACTTCTTCAACCACTCATCCTTGCTGAGTATGACCTTGAAGATTGAGCCAGCACTGAATTTTGCATCGTCATCCACGTGAATAAGCACCACACCCTCGTTCGGCTGCCCATATATAATATCATCGCCCCAGTCAGCTTCGATTATGCATGGAAGCACAGCGAGGTCTTCCTCACCCTCAACGAGCACAACCTGCTCGCCCTCACTGTTCATAGCTTCGTGAATTGCATCCCAGAGCTGCTTTGTTATCCAGCCAGCAGGGTTCCTGACCTTCCTTATCTCACCCTTCAGAGGGTACTCTTCTATCCCCTCACGCTTTACCTTGAAATCAATCACTGCCAGTTTTGGCTTGAGCCCGAGCTTCAGGGCATTTCTGTAGCTCTCGTCCCCGACCACTATCAGGTTACCTTCGCCAAGCTCCTCCTTTGCCTGCTCCATTGCCTCTATACCCTCGCCGGTGAAGAGCTTACCCAGGGGCTTACGAAGGTAGCTCCTGAGCTCGTCGGGTAGCTTTAAGTCCTCCATCATTTAATCCTCAGGGCAAACTTACCTTTTGCACCTATTCCCAGCTTCTGTGCAATCTCAGATTTCTCCGGGTCAATAATTCTCACATAACCCAGCCAGTCAGGCGAGGTTGGTGCATTACAGTAGATGCACACCTCCTGGTTGGAGTATATCCTTCCGCACTCCTTGCATGCTCTCTCCTTCTTTGGCATTTTCTACTTCTCCTTCTTCTCTTTCTTCTTCGCCTTCTGCTTCTCCTCCATAATCCACTCAAACTTGCCCAGCGTCGGCTGGCGCATTGTCAGGTTTATCTTCGACTCCTTGGTCTTCTCTGGATTGAGGCTCACAGCCACGATGCGTGCACGCACCCGATCGCCCACTTCAAGCGCTCTTCGCGTTTCCTTGCCCACAAGTGCACCGCGCTTCTTGTCGTAAACGATAAAATCATCAGTAAGCTGGGAAACATGCACAAGGCCATCGAAGCTGGCGAAGCGCACAAAAGCGCCGAAGTCCACTATCTCCACAACTTCGCCGTCCACAATTTCGTGGAGCTCTGGCTTGAACACCAGCATCTCGAAGGTCGTGGGATGGTAGGCGGCGCCGTCGCCCGGGATTACCCTGCCATCCTCTATATCAAGTATCTTTGTCACTGCCAGTATCATCCCCAGCTCTGGATGGAGCCTGCCTTCGTAGCCACCTTCCTGCCTGCCGCGGTAGTCGTAGCCACGCTTAAGGATATCCATTATTGTCTCCTCAAGCTTTGTGCCAAAGCGCTCAGGTGGCACACGCACCAGTTCCTTCATCACAGCCAGCTTGAATATGGGAATTCCTCCTTTGCAGCTATAGGAATATCTTTGCAATCAGCGGAGCAAAGATCACAGCTATGGTGTTCATCACCTTAATCAGCGGATTGATCGCAGGACCCGCGGTATCCTTGTAGGGATCGCCCACAGTATCGCCTACTACCGCAGCTTTGTGGGCATCGCTCCCCTTTCCTCCATAATTACCGTCTTCAATAAATTTCTTTGCATTGTCCCACGCACCGCCGCCGTTGGCCATTGTAAGGGCAAGCAGCAGACCCGAGATTATACTGCCTATCAGCAGACCGCCGAGAGCGAGCGGTCCAAGGATGAATCCCACCGCAAGCGGGGATAGTACAGCAAGCAGCGCTGGCAAGGACATCTTCTGGAGTGCGCCCTTTGTAACTATATCAACGCAGCGTGCATAGTCCGGGTCCGCCTTGCCCTCCATAATGCCCGGAATCTCGCGGAACTGCCTTCTCACTTCCTCCACCACATGGTAGGCAGTTGCTCCAACTGCCTCCATTGCAAGGGCTGCAAAGAGGAAAGGTATAAGTCCACCTATCAGCAAGCCTGCGAGCACGCTGGGGTCTGCGATGTTGAAGGCAAGAATATTCACCTGCCTGCCTATCTCATGAGCAACGCGGCTTATCTCCTGCAGATAGGCAGCAAAAAGCGCAAGCGCAGCAAGCCCTGCGCTGCCTATCGCATAGCCCTTTGTCACCGCCTTGGTGGTGTTTCCAACCGCGTCAAGAGCATCGGTAACCTTTCGGGTCTCCTCGGGTAAATCGGCCATTTCAGCTATTCCGCCAGCATTGTCGGTGATTGGGCCATAGCTGTCCAGGGAGACGATTATACCAGTGACGGAGAGCATGGCCATCGCAGCTATTGCCACACCGTACAAACCCGCGAAGTGATAGCTTGCAAGTATGCCGGCCACCACCACGAGCACCGGCAGGGCGGTGCTCTTGTAGCCGACCGCCAGGCCTGTGATTATATTCGTCGCTGGCCCTGTGACGCTCGCCTTGGCGATGCTCTGCACCGGGTGGAACTTTGTGGAGGTGAAGTACTCTGTAATCACAATCATGGCTATGGTTATGCCCAGCCCCACCAGCGAGGCGAAGTACAGGTCCGCGGCACTCACACTTATACTTCCCTTTATGGGGTCATTATAGACAAGCCCCTGTGAAAACAACCTTACGGTTATAATATAGAAGAGCACCGCAGAGATCACACCGCTTGCGATTGCACCCTTGTAGAGGGTGCCCATTATGCTGCCGTTACCATAGCGCACAAAGAAAACTCCAAGGATAGAGGCGATGATAGCAGCTGCACCCAGGGCAAGGGGATACTCCACGGCAACGCCCTGCCTCACAAGCACCCAGCCAAGGAGCATGGCACCAATTGCGGTAACCGCGTAGGTCTCAAATAAGTCTGCACCCATACCTGCGCAGTCGCCCACATTATCGCCCACATTGTCAGCGATAACCGCAGGATTGCGCGGGTCATCCTCGGGGATGCCCGCCTCCACCTTGCCCACCAGGTCAGCACCCACGTCGGCTGCTTTGGTATAGATTCCACCTCCAATTCGGGCGAAGAGGCTTATCAGTGAGCCCCCGAAACCAAAGCCCACTATAAGAAAAGGATCCCGGAAGAGGTAGTAGAAGATGCTCACACCGAGCAGCCCAAGACCCACGACGCACATCCCGGTAACGGCGCCACCTCTAAACGCCAGAGGCAGAGCCTCAGCGATACCATTCCTAGCAGCATTCGCAACTCGCACATTCGCCCTTACAGAGATATTCATGCCTATATATCCCGCTAGGGCAGAGAAAGATGCGCCCACCAGGAAGCTCACGCCTGTCTGCCAGTTTATCGCTATGGTAAGTATTACAAAGAGGAGTACAGCAAATATAGCTATTGTCTTATACTGACGATTCAGGTAGGCCATTGCTCCCTCCTGAATCGCCCTTGCAATTTTTCGCATCCTCTCGCTACCCGCGTCGTAGCGCAACACATCCTTAACAAGGTACCCTGCGAAAGCAAGAGCTAATAGACTGACCGCAATTGAAGCAATAACTATCTCCATTTTCTTACCTCCTTCAGTAAACGTAACCCTCAACCGCTAACTTCTGGCGCTCTCTCAAGAATATAACTATCGAGCCTCTCTTTCTGACCTTCTCCTTTAAAACTTTATCGTTGGTGCAGATTATTGTACCTCTCCCTGCAAGCTTCTCCAGGGCTTCATCTGCATCTCCTGCTTCGACACTGATCACCTCACAATGCTGCTCCGCAAGGGTTATTGCAGAACGGGCGAACTTGGCCAGCTTGCCCCTGTCCTTCGCAAGCTGTTTCAGTTCCAGGAGCACCTGCTCAGGCACCGCATATCTTGGCCTAGTGTTCAGCAATGCCTCTATCTCCGCAAAGATATCAATACGAAACTGGAATGGGAGCAGCAGGAAGTTGGAATCGAGCAGCACGAGCATGGCTATACAATTATTCCATAGCCTATAAGGCGCCAGCGCGCACCTATTCTGCGCGAGATTGCAACGCGGTCTCCCTGCTGTGCGCAGACAGGCAGCCTGAGTACCATCTCCGCAATATCGTCACGAGCTGAGGTAACTATTCCAACGGTCGTCGCTGTGCCAACATTGAGCATCAGCGGCTCCGAGGTCTTGATCTTCTCAACCTCGAGCTCCTCCTTTGCTCCAACAACGCGCTCCATGAGGTGCACCTCAAGGGTAAACTTATCCCAGGTTGGGGGAAGCGTGCCGGGCTTGCCCAGTACCATGCCGGAGAGGCCGTCTGCCTTGGTCAAACTCGGGTCAAGCTTTGTGCCTATGCCTATCAGCCCTCCGGGGCGCACCTCCTCCACGCGCTTTGTGCCCACGTGCAGTGAGACCACTTCACTGGTAAGCTCTTTCCACTTTGTCACTCCACCTTCTGTAACTCTGTATCCAGGGCGAATCTCAATTTCATCTCCCACCCTGAGGACACCCTGAATCAGCGAGCCTCCCACCACGCCACCGCGCAGGTCTTCTGGTTTTGTTCCAGGCTTGTTCACATCGAAGCTCCTTGCAATGTACATGCGTGCAGGCTTTGTCTCGTCCCGCTTTGGTGTGGGTATGTGTTCCTCAATCGCCCTTATCAGCACGTCAATATTCGCCTTGTGCTGCGCAGCCACCGGTATTATGGGAGCATTCTCTGCAACTGTGCCCTTTACAAACTCCTTTATCTCACGGTAGTTCTCAAGCACGCGCTCCCTACTCACTATGTCAATCTTGTTCTGGGCTATCACTATATTCTTAATACCTATAATCTCCAGAGCCATCAGGTGTTCTTTGGTCTGAGGCTGTGGGCAGGGCTCATTCGCGGCTATTACCAGAATAGCGCCGTCCATTATAGCAGCGCCGCTGAGCATTGTCGCCATGAGCGTCTCATGACCAGGAGAATCCACGAAGGAGACCTCGCGCAGAAAGCGCGTTTCGCCTCCGCACTTCTTGCATGTCTTCTCGGTAGTGTAGTAGTCACACTTATCGCACTTGTAAAAGCTTATGTTCGCATAGCCCAGCCTTATCGAAATCCCCCGCTTTATCTCCTCGCTGTGCTCGTCGGTCCACTTGCCAGACAACGCCTGGGTGAGCGTTGTCTTGCCGTGGTCCACATGACCAACCAAACCTATGTTTATCTCCGACTGGACTATGCTCACCAACCCCTTCTACTTTTTCTCTTCGCCTCCGCCGAGGAGCTCCTCTATGCTCTTTCTGCCCTTCTCCACTATCTTCGCATTGACCTGCACTATCTCGGGCACATAGACGTTGCCACGCACCCTTTTTCGCCGCACTTCGCCCTTCTCCCTGGGACGAAAGCCCGGCCCAGAGCGCAGCAAAATGCGCGGGCGAACGCGGCCATGCACATCTCTCCGCATGGGGAAACCATCGCGATCGCTTCCGCCGGTGAGCTGAATCTTGTAGCCCGCCAAGCCTATGGCGGAGCCGTCAATAACATCGCCTATCTTCCGACCTACAATGCTCCGCATCTTCGCTTCATCAAGATCAATATTATATGCTCTCCCCGTCTCAGGGTCAGAGAGCACCATCGTTGCAACCTTATCCTTCTCAGCCATCCTTTATGCCTCCTGATAACAATTACTCTCCTACTGCCCAGAAAGGATTCTCTCTGCGCCTTATCCTGAGGATTTCTTCAAAGGCAGAAGCTTCATCCTCGGTCAGGAAATCTCTGTACTTCTGGTTTATTAATTTTGCCTCGTTTTCAGGAATATCTGTAAAGAGCACATCGCCCTCATTTATATTTCTGCCCACCACAGCACCTTCTATGCTCATGGCAACCTGCATTCCCTTTGTCGCCTGGGGTATGTTCTCGCCCCTGTCCTGCAGACCCTTCACCACGCCCACGCTTTTACCCTCGCCGTTCATGAGCCTGAAGCGCGGCTTCACCACACCGGCGAGCACCTCTATGCCCACTATCGCTGGTTTGCTGCTCCTGAAGACATAGCCCGGGAGAATCCTTATCTTCGCCGGCCTTGTGAGCTTCTCAAACTCCTGGGCGCGCTCCCTTGCACGCTCCAGCTCAACGTGCATCTGATAGTCCTCGATAAGCTTGTAAATCACATTGTTGGTTATTATTGCTACACCCCTGTCCTGCGCCCTAGCCTCGGCGTCGCGGCGCACCTTAACATTAAAGCCCAGCACCACGCCCAGGAGGGGGTCCTCTTCACGCACAGCCTCAGCCTCGAGCACATCTCTCCGCGAGATGTCGCCCACATCGGCGTGCTTCACCGGTATTCCCTCGCGCTTGAGCATGTTCACCAGAGCCTCAAGGGAGCCCAGCGTATCCGCCTTTACCACCACGCCCTTCTTATCGGTGGTTATCTTTATCTCCTCTATCTCGCTCCTGACCTCCTGCACCGCCTTATCCAGATCCTCGCCCGCAACAACCACCGGCGAGCCCGCTATTGCATCTTCCAGCTTCGGCGCCGCGATTTTAACTCCAGCGCTTGCGTGCACCTCCTTAACGTGGTCGAAGCGGTAGCGGGGGTCGCGAATTTCATCCAGAGGCTTTGGCTTGAGCAGAGAGCGCACCTTGGTTACAATTATATCGCCCCTGCCGGCAAGCACTATGGTGTCGCCGCGCTTTATCTTCCCCTCGTAGACTATAACATCTATGGTGGTACCCAGTCCGAGCTCCTCCTTGACCTCGAGTATTGTGCCCCTGCCAGGCTTCTCTGTGTCGATGTCCAGCTTCCTGCCCAGAAACTTCTGGGCCAAGCCTGTGAGCACCATCAGAAGCTCGGGAATCCCCTCGCCGGTTACGGCGCTCACCGGCACTATTGCCACCTGCCGCTCAAACTCTCTCACGCGGTCGTAGCGCTCGCACTGGAAGCCAGCTTCATAGAGCTTGCCCACAATCTCATAAAGCTTCGTATCCAGCTGCGCCTTAACCGCCTCGCTCTGCTTCGCATAGCTGTGGGCAAAGGGGTAGTTCTCAAAGGCCAGCCAGCCGTGAATCTTATCTATCTTGTTCGCAGCTACAAGGAAGGGCGTGCGGTAGGTTTTCAGAATCTCGAGTGCCTCGTAGGTCTGCGCCTTGAAGCCCTCGTTTATGTCCACCACAAGAACCGCAAGATCGGCGAGAGCACCGCCACGCCTGCGCAGCGTGGTAAAGGCCTCGTGCCCGGGGGTGTCTATAAAAAGCAGGCCGGGTATTGTGAGCTTTATCTTCAGCTGCTTCAGCAGGCCTCCGCACAGCTTCTCAATAACCTCTATGGGTATCTCCGTCGCACCTATGTGCTGGGTTATTCCCCCTGCCTCGCGTGCTGCGACGGCACTACCCCTTATCTTATCCAGCAGCGTGGTCTTGCCGTGGTCCACGTGCCCGAGAACCGAAACTATCGGCTGGCGTATCATCTCTACCTCGCCTACCTCAGCCTGCTGAAGCTTGTGCTCTTTTTATATAAAAAAGCTACTCCTCGTAAACCCAGGTTTCCCCTGCGCTGGAGTAGCTCACAATCTCGCTCTCATCAAAAAACAGCGAAATCTCCCGCTCAGCCGACTCCTGTGAATCGCTGGCGTGCACCACATTGCGCCCCACATCCAGGGCGAAGTCGCCGCGTATTGTGCCCGGCTGCGCCTCCATTGGGTTTGTGGCTCCAATCATGGCGCGTAGTACCTTAACAGCCTCTTTGCCCTCCACCACCATCGCCACAACTGGGCCAGAGGTTATGTAGCTTATTAATCCCTGGAAGAAGGGCTTATCCCGGTGCTCACCGTAGTGCCTCTCCGCCAGCTCCCGGTCAATGCGCAGCATCTTCATCGCTACGATTTTCAGGCCGCGCCTCTCAACGCGGGAGATAACCTCTCCCACCAAGCCACGAGCGACGCCATCCGGCTTGACCATCAGGAAGCTTCTCTCCATGCTCTAACCCCTGCGAACCCACCTTACCCTGCGGGGATTCCGCCCGAGCTTGAGCATATTCTTCTCGCACTTGCTGGAGCAGAAGTAGTATATCGTGCCGTCCTTTTTAACGTACATCTTACCTGTGCCAGGCTCTATGTCTCGCCTGCAGAAGGAGCACTCCTTTTTTTCCATTCGCCTCACCTACGGCACCTTGAGCTCGCGCGCCTCGCGCTCTGTCTCCATGAGGATTATTATGTCTCCTACACGGGTTGGTCCCTTAACGTTCCTGCGGATTATCCTTCCCTTATCTCTGCCTTCCAGGATGCGCACCTTGACCTGGAGAATCTCTCCTGTCATCCCGGTTCTGCCTATTACCTCCACGACCTCTGCCGCAAAACCAGAGGTTTCTTCCTCCTTCGCCATAGCAATCACTTCTTGAGCGCCTTCACCTTCTCGGCTATCTCATCCACCAGCTCCTTGGCTTTACCAGGAGTTACTATACATGCCGAGGAGGCAGCTACATCTATGCCACACGCCTTGCCCAGCTCGTGCTTGCTGGGCACGTACACGTAGGGTATCCCCTTTTCCTCGCAGAGCACAGGGAGATGTGCCACTATCTCCTCGGGCTCAACGTCCTCGCTTATCACAACAAGCACACTCTGCCCGCGCTCCGCGTACTTTGTAACCTCATTTGTGCCTTTACCCACTTTTCCTGTGCTCCTCGCGAGTTCAATCGCCTCGTAAGCCTTATCAGCCAGCTCTTTAGGTGTCTCAAAGCGAACATACATCTTCGCCATTCATCTACCTCCTGTCATCGGTATCATGACAACTCAGCCATGGTAGGTTAACATCTATAAAAAGTTTTCCCGTAAAGGGTGTGGTAGATTCACCTTTATCCTTTTTAAAGGTTACTGTTGCCTCACTAAATTACCTGCGATGATGAGCTTAAGAGCCAGCTGAACGCCTCCCGGTTGCTGGGAGGTAATAGGAACCCCGCTGAAGGATTCCTATATGACGAAAAGCCAGACTCTGAGCAGGGTTACCCGAACGAAGTGAGGGTGACGAAGTTACCCGCAACGAAGTGAAAACGACTGGCTACATCTCAATCCCGCGCTCCGTGATTCTGAACTCCGCTATGGCGTCGCTGCACTCCGCGCCACGGTGCTTCGCCACGTAAAGGGCGCGCTTCACG
>WANW01000055.1 GCA_015521615.1 Candidatus Hydrothermarchaeota archaeon | reverse complement strand
CAGTAACGGCAAAAGTTATGGTGGTTGATGATGACCCTGATGTTGTTCTTCTTTTAAATAAAGTTCTATCAAGGCGTGGTTATGAGGTTGTAAGCTCCCTAAGTGGTGAGGAAGCAATTGAGAAGGTGCTCGAGGTAAAGCCAGATATAATCTTTATGGACATAATGATGCCAACTATGAACGGATGGGAGGCGGCAAAGGCTATAAAGGAGAATGAAAAGACGCGGCACATCCCCATAGTATTCCTCTCAGTGCGAAAGGAACCGGAGGATATTGAGAAGAGCCTGAAGTATGCCCATGCAGATGCCCACATAGGAAAGCCAATAAACTTCAACAAGCTGTATGAGATTATAGAGAAGTACACACAGGCAAGCTAGGCTATTAGATAAGTAGGCCTTATTTCTCTGATTTTTACCTCTCTGAATTCACCTATTTTTCCTTCCTTCAGAACCACCTGGCGATAGGAATCGCTTCGAGAAAGCAGGGTTGAGTTCTTTCCGTACTTTGTGACCAGCACCCTGAGCTTTCTGCCTCTGTATCGGGAGTTTCTTTCCAGGCCAATGTCCTGCATGAGCGCTGTCAGCCTGCGGGAGCGCTCCTTTTTAATCCAATCGTGAATATCCCTAAGCTTTGCCGCCTCTGTGCCCGGTCGGGGGGAGAATCGTGTGATATTGAGTATTTCTGGCTTTATCTCCTCTACTAGTTTGTAGGTCTTTTCAAAAGCCTCGTCGCTTTCTGTGGGGTATCCGACTATCACGTCAGTAGAAAGTGTGCTCTCGGGAAATCGGCGCCTGAAGTCGGAGACAAGCTCAACAAAATCCTCAACGTTGTAGCCTCGGCGCATGTGGCGCAGCACAGCATTGCAACCACTCTGCACGGGCAGGTGAAGGAACTTGTACACTTTATCACTGGAGTAAGCGTCGAGAAGCTCATCGAAGATTTCTCGGGCGTAGGTGGGGTTCATCATGCCCACGCGTATTCGAAATTCGTATGGCAGATCGACAAGCTCACCCAGCAGCTCAGGCAGCGTGGTAGAGATGTCTCTACCATAGACAGCGGTGTCCTGTGATGTTAGCTGGATTTCGCGATATCCCTGCTCCAGTGCAGCCTCTACCTCCTTCACTATGCTCTTTACCGGAAAGCTCCTCAGTCTCCCACGGGCAAAGCGCGTGGCGCAGTAGGAGCACGCCCCAAGGCAACCCTCGCTTATTGCAACAATGGCAATCGCACTGTCACTGTGCCGCAGCTTTGGCAACTCTGGCTTAATTACAGGCAACGCTTTTGTACAACCTTTACCCTCTATGGCGCTGTTTATTTCAGCAATGCGCTGCAATGGTAGCACAACATCTGCACCTGAAGCTAGGGCAGAGGCGGGATTTGCCCCCGGTAAGCAGCCAGTGAGAATCACCCTTCTTCCTGCAAGTTTGTGCTTTTTTACCTCCTTGAGCACCTTCCGCTCGGTAAAGCCAACGACAGCACAGGAGTTTACCACGACAGCGTCGCTCTCCTCAGGCGTGGCAACTACCTCATGCCTTCTCGCCACTAGTGCCTTGAGGATCTCAGTATCCCCCTGATTCATTGTGCAGCCGTAGGTTGAGAAGTACACCTTCACGTCCTGCTCCGAGAGGCATAACATGGGCAACAAGATATAAAGCTGTAGGGAGAGTTTAGAGCATGAAGGTTGAGATATTTCCGCTGGAGCATATGCCCTATGTGAAGGAGGGTGACGATATTGCAGTACTCATACTTAATGCTTTGAGGAAGCAAAAACTTGAGCTGCGTGACGGCGACGTTGTGGTGGTGACTGAGAAGATTGTTGCAAGGGCAGAGGGGCGGGAGGTGAAGCTCAGCAGTGTTACCCCCTCGCAGGAGGCGGAGAGGCTTGCCAGAGTGACTGGAAAGGACCCGAGATTGGTGCAGCTCATCCTGGACGAGGCTAAAGAGGTGCTAGCTGTGGGTGAGAATTTTATTATTGTCGAGACGAGGCATGGCTTTGTATGTGCCAATGCCGGGATAGACCAGAGCAACGTTGAGGAGGGTAAAGCCAAGCTCCTGCCTTCTGACCCTGATAAAAGTGCTCAGGAGATTAAAAGCAAGCTGGAGGCGGCGACCGGAAAAAAAGTGGGAGTGATTATCACAGATTCTTTCGGCAGGAGCTTCCGGCTGGGCAGTATTGGTGTGGCGATAGGCTGTGCAGGCGTGGTTGCACTCCTCGACAAGCGTGGGGAGCGTGACCTCCTCGGGAGGGAGCTTCAGGTCACCCGCGTGGCTATCGCAGACTGCATAGCAAGCGCCGCAAACCTGGTGATGGGCGAAGGCAGCGAGGGCATTCCTGTCGTCATAGTGCGTGGCCTGAGCGTGCTTGGTGAGGGCTCTGCTCGTGAGCTGATACGCCCCAAGGAGACCGATGTGTTCAGGCAGAGATGAAATTGTTACTCTTGTTACGCTATGCCAGGATTAGGGAAAATTGCCTTTTCTGCGGGCGTGGTCTAGCCTGGCAAGACCTTGGCCTTCCAAGCCAATGACCCGGGTTCAAATCCCGGCGCCCGCACTTAAATTCCCGATGGCGGGTAGCAGAACCGTAGGGGGTCGTCGGAGTAGCCGGGCTCTATCACCTGCTCTCCTCTGTAGTATATAGCTCCGTTTCTCCCCCGCTGACCCTTCTCACCAGCCTCGCCGTGCCTGCTCCGTGGCCCGCGGTTTCCCATGAGCTCCTCCCGGTCCTCGTCGCTTACCTCCCAGTATGTCCTGCCCCAGGGCGTATTTATGTACCACCTTCCCGGCTCACCTCCAATTGGAGAGTAACCGCCTATTCCACCTGCTCCGCCGTCCCCGCCTTCTCCGCCCTTGGCGCACGCCACCCACAGGTTGTGGGTTGACTGGTCGACTTCTTCTATGTCTATCCAGATATTCCCGGCATCCCCGCCGCGA
>WANW01000054.1 GCA_015521615.1 Candidatus Hydrothermarchaeota archaeon | reverse complement strand
TTATAAGAGATTTAATTTTAATTATGTTTTGAATATCGAAACACAATGATTTTATATAATTATACTTCTAAAAATCTTTATATTTACTGAATAAAAGTTTTAAATGTCTCTAAACAGGAGCGTGGTGGAATGAAGCTTTCGAGGAGGGATTTTCTTAAGAAGTCGAGCCTTATAGCAGGAATGGCTGCTCTTGGCTCGCAGGTGGTTTCATTGGGCAGCGTAGCTGCAGAGGCGAGCGAGGCTCAGGGCAGGGTAAAACAGATCGCAGCTACAGTAAGCGAGGATGTACTCATACCCAGTACCGACATAATGTGTGTGAACTTCTGCGGCATAAGGGTGCGCAGGGTCAACGGCGTTATACGCGCCATATACGGCAACCCCGCAAGCCCCTACAACGTGGGGCACCTCTGCCCCAAGGGGCAGAGCGGCATCTTCGACGTCTACAACCCTTACAGGATTAAAGCACCGCTCAAGCGCACAAACCCGGACAAGAGCCCCGACGCTGACCCCAAGTGGAAGGAGATAAGCTGGGAGGAAGCCTTCGAAGAGGCTGCGAAGATGATTAAAGAGGCGATGGACTACGACCCGCGTTCAATAACCTTCCAGTGGGGGCACGGCAAGTACCTAGTGCAGGACAAGTACCTCAAGGCTTTCATAAACGAAGCCATAGGCTCGCCCAACAATGTGCACCGCACCACGGTATGCGAGGCTGCACGCCACGTGGCGGATGAGCTCACCTGGGGCGGGCACGGCTTCCTGCCTGACCTGGAGTACACGGAGTACTACTTGAATATGGGAGCGAACTTCACCGAGGCTGAGCAGTGGGCGCGCTGGCTGGACAGAACCTGCATGAAGCGCGTCGTCGAGGACGGGATGAAGCTTGTGGTGGTTGAGCCCAGGCTGAGTAACCTCGCAGCGAAAGCTACTGAGTGGATACCCATAAAGCCAGGCTCAGATGTAGTATTCCTGCTTGCAATGGCAAGGGAGCTGATAGCCCAGGGCTACGTGGACGAGGAGTTCCTGAAGGAGTACACCGACGCTGTTTACCTAGTTGGCGAGGATGGGAAGTTTCTCAGGGACGAGAACGGCAACCCCCTAGTGTGGGACAGCAAGGCCAAGAAGGCGGTGCCCTACGATGAGGCGGAGGAGATTCTGCTGGACGGCAAGGTAACCGTGGACGGCAAGGAGTACCGCACCTCCTTCAGGGTCTTCAAGGATTACCTGTTCCAGAACGTTGACCTGAGCGAGGCTGAAGAAATTACAGGCGTGCCCGCAGAAACGATAATGAGAATAGCAAAGGAGTTCGGGGAGCACGCAAGGATAGGCTCCACCATCGAGATAGATGGCAAGAAGCTCCGCTACCGCCCGGTTGTGATCCACACCTTCCGCGGCATGAGCGCCAAGGAGTACGGCACCCAGAACTGGAGAGCGGCGCTTATTGTGCAGATGCTGGTTGGCAACTTTGACGCGGTTGGCGGGCTCAGGCTGCACAAAGCAAACCCTGACTACAAAAACATGAAGCCCAGCAAGTGCGAGTACCCGCCGAGCAGGGTTGACCTTGCTGGGAGCGTCTTCTATCCCCATGCAACGCACAACGTTGCGGAGCAGCCCCACTTGACCTACTTAGAGCCTGAGAAATATGGCCTGCCCTACAAGCCAAAGCTTCAGATAGTGTATGCCACAAACAGGCTGTTCTCCACCTCGGAGGTGGAGAAGCAGATAGAGGGTCTTAAAAAGGTGAAGCAGATAGCAATAGACATCGTGCTGAGCGAGCAGGCTCAGATGAGCGACCTGGTACTGCCGAACAAGAGCTACCTGGAGTGCTGGCACTTCTCGCCAACGAGGTGGACTCCCGGCACAGGGCACAGTGCAATACGCCAGCCGATAGTCAACGCCTACAACCTGCCCCACCAGGACTTCGACATCCTCATGATACTCGCTGACAAGGCAGGCATACTTGACAAGTACATCGAGGGAATGCATAAGAAGTGGGGCTTTAAGAACGGCGAGTTCAACGTACTCAAGAGCAAGTATGAGGAGCTCAAGGCAAAGAACGGCGGCAGCTTGGCAGGCAAGAAGGATGCAGAGGAGCTGAGCAAGCTCTCAGTCAAGATAGTGTGGGAGAAGAAGACCGGCAAGCCCTTCGACTATGCTCTTAAACACGGCCTGGTTGCGAAGACCGTGGACGTGGAGCACAGGTATCTTAAAGACGCGGAGAAGTTCCACGGCAAGGGCAAGCCCAAGATGCACTTCTACGCGGAGCAGCTGGTGCACACTAAAGACAAAGTGCTGGAGATAATGAACAAGCAGGACAACGTAAGGAAGGTCTTCGAGGAGTGGTACGAGGCGAGCGGTGAGGAGCTCAAGAAGCTCATTGAGATAAAGCTCTCGCCCTTCCCCAGGAAGGAGCATGCATTGCCAACGCCCCACAGGAAGGCGAAGGACTACCCACTCTACTTGATAACTTACAAGCGTATGTACAGGAACCAGGCCAATCCCGATGCTCTGAATCCTGTGCTAAACGAGGTGGCCCACGACTCCAGCTCCAACTACATGCTCATCAACCCGGCGAAGGCGAAGGAGCTCGGAATCAAGGACGGCGACGAGGTGTGGATAGAGAGCAGGGTGGGCAAGGTCAAAGCCAGGGCGAAGCTCAGCGAAGGTATTCGCCCGGACACCGTCGCTGTAAGCTACCACTACGGAAGGTTCGCCAAAGCTTTCCCGAGCTATGCGAAGCAGGGCACGCATATCAACAGAGTGCTGGAGCTGCATCCATGCTTAATCTCAGGGCACAACAGCTTCCTGGACACCAAGGTTAAAGTGTACAGGGCATGAGGAGGTGGTGTAGATGGTGAGATACGGCCTGGTTATCGACCTGGCGAAGTGTATTGGCTGCAGGAGCTGCGTCGCCGCGTGCAAAGTTGAGAACATGGTCCAGCCGGGGAACTACTGGAACTTCGTGCTCGAGTACGAGCAGGGAAAGTATCCCAACGTTCGCAGAATCTTTGTGCCAATGAACTGCCAGCACTGCGAGAATCCGCCCTGTGTTAAGGCGTGCCCTGCGAAGGCTATAAGCAAGAACGAGTATGGCGTTGTGCTCATAGACTACAACAAGTGCAAGGGTTACCGCTACTGCATTGCAGCCTGTCCCTACGGCGTAATTCACTTCATAGACAAGGAAAAGACCCTCTACCCCAACGGGGAGAAGACGCCCTACGAAGCTCTGCCCGCGGAGGCGAGGCACCCCCTGCACAGGAAGAAGCCTGGCATTGCCGAGAAGTGCACCCTGTGCTGGCACCGCATTGAGAAGGCGTTGAAGGAAGGTAAGAAGCCGGGTAGCGACTACGATTCTTCTCCAGCCTGCGTACCTGTCTGTCCTGCAGGAGCGAGATACTTCGGCGATCTCGACGACCCCAACAGTGAGGTTTCAAAGCTCATAGCGAGCAGGCGAGCTATTCAGCTCAAGAAGGAGTACGGCACGAGGCCGCAGGTGTACTACCTGGTGTGAGGTGATGAAGATGAGGTTTAAATTTGCGGTCCTCCTGGCAATTGCGGCACTGTTCCTGTTTGCAGCGTGCACCCAGAAGCCAGAGGTCGAGGAGGTCGTCAAGGAGAAGGTGGTGGAGAAAGAGGTGCCCATGAACCTCTGGGACACCGCAGAGAAGATAAGAAGCGGCGAGATAGATGTGGGCAAGGAGTACGGTATGGAGCTTGGAAAGAGGTGGCACAACATCCATGCCGAGGTTCTCGGGCTTAAGTGCAGCTACTGCCACATCTCCAGCTATGCGGACGACTTCCTCTACCAGCGCAAGTACAAGCTTCCTGTGCGGGGCGCTCCGGGCGTGGTGGACAGGGCGATCTGCACAGGCTGCCACAAGCAGGGCGGACCTGCGAGAGAGCTGTACATGAACGCCGGAGTAGAAGGTGCGATGAACCCCTAAGCACCCCTTTAATTTTTTAAGTTTTAATTATTATTATGGGTGAAGACATGTTCGCAGAGATAGCGGTCAGGAGAAGCACAATTTACGCCTTCCTGAGCAGGTTCTACAACGGCGTGCCCACGGAGGACTTCGTAGCTAGGATGCTCACCGAGGGCTTTCAGAAGGAGCTCAAGGCGCTGGCGCAGCTTGCTGAGGGAGAGCTGAGAGAAGGAGCTGAACTCCTGGAGCAGTTTCTGAGGCTGAACAGGGAGAGGGAGCTGGAGAAGCTGACCGAGGAGCTTGCGGTTGAGTTCACAAGGCTCTTCAGGGGTATCAAGAAGGGCTACTCACCCCCGCCGCCCTACGAGTCCGTCTACCTGGGCGAGGGCAGGGTGATGGGCGTGGCCACGCAGAGGGTCATGAGCAAGTACCTCAAGGCAGGGTTTGCACTGAACGAGGAGTACGGCGGCCCGCCGGACTACATAGGCACAGAGCTTAAATTCCTTGCGCTGGCAAGCTACCGCGAGGCCGAGAGCTGGAGGAAGGGCGACAGAAAAGAGGCGCTGCGCCTGCTCAGGGTGCAGAAGAGCTTCCTTGAGGAGCACATCTTGGCCTGGGTTCCCAGGTTCTGCGATGTCATGCTTCAGGAGGCTGAGAGCGACTTCTACCGCGGCGTGGCAAAGCTCACGAGAGGGTATGTAAATCTGGATGCGGAGCAGCTGAAGGAGGTTCTGGAATTAGCGGAGAAGGAAGAGGCGTAAAGCTTGAGGAGGCGCTTGAGCGCGCGGTGGCGATTCACGGGCACCTTGCGCCCGGAATAGCACTGGGTGTGCGAATGGCGAGCATTGCCATGGAAAAGCTGGGCAACCCTAAGCCGGGAAAGGGTCTGACAGGCGTGGTGGAGACCAGGGTCTGCCTCCCAGACGCCCTGATGGCGGTCGCCGGCACAACGCCCGGCAATGGCAATCTCATAATATACGACCTGGGCAAGCTCGCCCTAGCGATTACACGCTATCCCTCTGGCGAGGGCTACCGCGTGGCGCTTAAGAGCGAGGCCGCTCAGCTCAGCGATGCGCTTGAAACCTTCATGTACCGCAGGGCGAAGCTGAGCCACCAGGAGAGGGATAAGCTTGCAAGGCTGTTTCTGGAGATGGACGCGGGTTACTTCAGGGTGGAGAGGATAAGGCTGACCCTGAACCTAAAGCCCAGGCGCACACCTATAGCGAGGTGCTCCTCCTGTGGCGAGCTCCAGCCTCAGGGGTTTATGCACGACGGCGTATGCAGGCCCTGCGCAGGCGAGGGCTACTACGAAAGGGTAGAGGAGGTGAGGCTTGATGCTGGGGCAGAATGAGCTTCTTGTAATTCTCGCAATCGCTTTGCTGCTCTTCGGCGGGAGCAAGCTGCCGGAGCTGGCACGCTCCCTGGGCAGAGCAAGAGTGGAGTTTAAGCGCGGCATGAGCGAAGAGGAAGAGAAGAGCGAGCAGAGATGAGCATACTGATTGTTGACGACGATGTGGATGTGCTGGATAGACTCAGGAGGGTGCTGGAAAACAGGGGCTTCAGCGTAATTACGGCAAAGAGCGGTGCGGAGGGCATAAGCAGGGCAATTGAGACCAAGCCGGAGCTGGTGCTACTCGACCTGGTACTGCCAGATATGCACGGTCTGGAGGTGCTGGAGGAGCTGAGACGCCTGTCGCCAAAGAGCAAGGTGGTGATTATCAGTGCCTTCGCAGGGGTGAGCGATGCAGTGAGGGCTATTAAGCTCGGGGCAAGCGATATACTGGTGAAGCCCTTTCATATCGAGGAGCTGGTGAGCACAGTCAAGAGGACTCTGGAGGAGGCACGCCTGGAGCGAAGGGTAGAGGCGAGAGTGGACGAGGATGTGATTAAGGCGCTCTCCAACCCGGTGAGAAGGCAGATAGTGCTGCACCTGTACAACATGGGAACGAGCAGATTCTCGAATATAGCCAGAAGCCTTAAGCTGGACGACGCCTCCAAGCTGAGCTATCACCTGCGCGTGCTTGGCAAAATAGGCATTATTAGAAAGGGCAAAGCTGGCGACTACACCCTTACACCAGAGGGAAGAACCTTGGTGAAGAAGCTGGTGCTCAGTGCGTGAGGCAGGGGCATGATAGGCTCTGGTGAGGCAGCGGTTATTGCGGTACTCGCGCTGCTCCTCTTTGGTCCTGAGAAGCTCCCTGAGCTGGCGCGCTCTCTTGGCGAGGCGTATGCGGAGTTCAAGAGCGCAATGGAAGAGGCCGAGAGGGAGATGAACATCCAGAAGCTGGAAGAAATAAACAGAGATGCGATGGATGAAGCGATATCTGATAAAAATTATTCAAAAAATTAAAAATTTTTTACTGGTCAACCTTCTGGCTAATTTTGAGATGCGCTATATTATGCTCCTCATAGCCCTTGTGGTGCTACTGCCGGCGTGTATTACAAAGGACAATGCAGTGCTGGTCAACTTCAGCGACAGGATGGAAGTCAAGAATCAGGTAGAGGAAAATGCAGTTGTTATAGGTGTCTCAAACATCCTCTCTCCTGCGGAAACTGTAACCTACTATGAGGACCTTTTCAGTTACCTGTCAGAGAAGCTCGGAAGAAAGGTAAAGCTTGTACAGCGTAAAAATTATGCCCAGATGAATGAACTTCTCCGCCTTGGCAGAGTTGACGCTGCCTTTGTGTGCTCCCGTGCGTATATCACAGGAGCGAGGCAGTTTGGACTTGAACTTCTTGCAGTGCCTGTGGTCTATGATGAGGGGCCTGTGTACTATTCTTATATAATAGTTAACAGGGAGAGTGGCATAAACAGGTTTGAAGAACTCAGAGGTAGGAGTTTCGCCTTCTCTGACCCTCTCTCAAACTCCGGTGAACTCTACCCCAGGTATCTGCTCGCAAAGATGAACGAGACGCCAGACACCTTCTTCTCTCATTATTTCTACACCTACAGCCATGACAAGAGTATTGAGGCTGTTGCCTCTGGCATAGTGGATGGCGCGGCCGTGGATAGCTTAATATGGGACTACAAGAACATCACAGAGCCCCGGATGACCTCTAAAACAAGGATAATTAACGTCTCACCCCCATTTGGCATCCCGCCTGTGGTGGTGAGCCCTCTAAGCGATACAAAACTGAAGGAAGAGATTAGAGATATCTTGCTCAACATGCACAGAGACGAGGAAGGAAGGAGAATTCTCGAGAAGCTCCACATAAAGCGCTTTATTCCGCCTGAGAACGTCTCCTACGCATCAATAGAGGAGATGCTGGAAGTGGTTGAAGGCAATGCCAGGTAGCATAAAGTTTGGTGTCAGGACGAAATTTATACTTGCAATAATCCTCGCCCTCATAATACTCGGCTTGTTCTCAGCAGTTATAATGCAGACAGTGCTGAGAGAAATACTGCTTGAGGCTCAGGCGAAGGACGGGATTCTGCTGGGCGAAAATCTCGCCACTGCAATTACAGAACCACTGCTTACTGAGGATGTGGTATCACTGCATCGCATGCTGATGGAGTTTAAAAACAGCAGAGAGGATGTAGCTTATTTATATGTTCTCAACGGGGATGGGGAAGTTGTTGCGAGCACTTTCTCCGACGGCTTCCCAAGGGAGTTGCTGGGAATAAGGGGTGGGGTCACGACCATAAAAACAGAGAGTGGAGAGTACATAAGGGACTTCACCATACCAGTGCTCAGGGGAAGGGCAGGAGAGCTGCACCTGGGCCTGACGGAAGAGCTTATCAGGGCAAGGGTGAAAGAGGCTGTGCACAGGCTCTTTGTTGGGGTACTCCTCCTCATCCCGGTAGCCATAGCAGTAGGCTACCTTATGGGAAGCTTTATAACCTCTCCCATAAAGGAGCTTGAGGCAGGGGTGAGGGCGATTGAGAGGGGAGAGCTCGACTACAGGATAAGGCTGAAAAGCAGGGACGAGTTCGCACTGCTTGCAGAAGCCTTCAACAGCATGGCGGCAGAGCTAAAGGCAAACATGGCTGAGCTGAAGAGGTACTCCTGCTCCCTGGAGAGGCTGGTGGAGGAGCGCACAAGGGAGCTTCTGCTCCTCCAGAGGGTGAACAACCTGCTCAACAGCGGGGCGAGCATGCAGGAGATACTGGACGAGATAACCAGGGGCATAGTTGAGGAGTTTGGCTACGACTCCTGCGCTGTTCACCTGCTTGAGGGAAATAAGCTTATTTGCAGGAGCTATTATATGGACTCAGCACTTGTAAAAAAGCTTGAAAAGCTCACAGGCTGCAAAGCTTACGGTTATGAAATGGAGCTTACGCCTGAAAATCCGATAAGCAGGATAGTCTTCCACAGAGAGCCCTTTTTAACAGACGACATTGAGACGCTCATAAAGCTCCACACACAGGACGGGAAGATAAGGGCTCTGGCAAAGGTCATCGCCAGGCTGGTGCCCGCGCGCTACGGCCTTGGAGTGCCCCTGCTCTCCAGAAACAGGGTGGTGGGGGTAATCGGAATAGGCAGCAGCACAGCGCTGACAAAGGGCGACGTGGAGAGGCTCTCCAGCTTCGCCTCTCAGGCCGGGATTGCTGTTGAGAAGGCAATACTGGAGGAGAAGCTCCTGGAGTACTCCCGCGAGCTTGAGAGGAAGGTGGAGGAGCGCACCAGGCAGCTGCTGCATGCAGAGCGCCTTGCCACGATAGGCACCCTCGCCTCCGGGGTTGCGCACGAGATAAACAACCCTGCCACCAGCATCCTGCTGGATGCGGAGCGGATTCTGGAGGAGAACCTGAGTAACAGCGAGGTCAGGGAGATAGCGGAAGGCATAGTGAGGCAGGTGGAGAGGATACGGAGAATAACCAGGAGCCTGCTCCTGTTTTCACGGCAGAGCGAGTTTGAGCCCAGGGAGGTGGACCTGAACGGGGTGATTGAGGACGCCCTGGAGGTGCTCAGACCCAGGCTGAAGAATGTGAAGGTGGAGAAGAGGTTTGGAGAGCTCCCCACAATAAAAGGTGACCCATCCCAGCTTCAGCAGGTGTTTGTCAATCTGATTCTCAATGCCCTCCAGGCCATGCCCGGCGGGGGAACGCTGACCCTCGAGACTCTAACCGAGGGCGGGGAGGTGGTCGCCAGGGTGAGGGATACCGGCGTGGGCATACCCAGGGAGCACCTGAGCAAGATATTTGACCCTTTCTTCTCCACAAAGAAGCCGAGCGAGGGGACAGGTCTTGGACTGAGCATCTGCCAGGGAATAGTGGAGCGCCACAACGGTAAAATAGAGGTAGAGAGTAAATTAGGAGAAGGGACTGCCTTTACTGTTCGCCTGCCAGTGAGGTGAGAGCTTGCCGCGTGTGCTTGTGGTTGACGACGACGAGGCCGTGTGCAGAAGCCTCAGACATACCCTGAGCTCCAACGGCTTTGATGTGGATGCCATAAGTTCAGCCAAGGAGGCATTGGAGCTGCTGCGCAGCAACAGCTACGACATCGCGATCTACGACCTGGTGATGCCAGACATGGACGGGATAGAGCTACTGAGGGAGACCAAGAAGATAAACTGCGCGCTGCCGGTGGTTATGATAACAGCCTTCGCAACCATAGACAGCGCCGTGGAGGCGATGAAGCGCGGGGCGAGCGACTACATAGAGAAGCCCTTCAGGACCCGAGAGCTCCTCGCCGTGGTGAGGCGCGCCCTGGAGGAGGCGAAGTTCAGGAGGAGCCTCCAAGAGCTGTGCACCAGCACGGAGGTGGAGGAGGTGATAAGCTCCCTGAACTCGCCCCTGAGGAGGCTGATACTCAGCCACCTGGCGGAGAGCAGGGACAGGGTGAGCTTCTCCCAGCTTCAGCGCAGGGTGGGCGAGCGAGACCCCACCAAGTTCAACTTCCACCTGAAGAAGCTGAGGAAAGCAAAGCTCGTGGCGCAGGATGAGGAGAAGAGATATATGCTCACAGATAAGGGCAGAAAGGCGCTAGAGGTTATAAACAAACTTGCGGAGCTATCATAACATGCTCCGCGAGCCCATTTTGCTCATTTTCAGCATAGCGGCTGGAGTTATACTCAGCGAGTATAACCCCTCCAGCATTTTTTCAAAGCTTGCACCTCTGTTCCTGGTGCTCATGCTCTGGGGTGTGATGCTAACCCTTCCTTCAGCAAAGCTGCTGAGAGCTCTGAAGGGTCGGAGGGTTGTACTCCTGAGTCTACTTCTCAACTTCGGCGTAATTCCGCCCCTCGCCTTTCTTCTGAGTCTTGGATTTGCGCACCAGCCAGAACTCATGCTGGGCATATTTCTGTATCTGGCTCTCCCCTGCACCGACTGGTTTCTCACCTTCACAGCCATGGCGAGGGGCAATGTAGCTCTCGGCATACTCCTGATACCCATTAAATTTATCACTCCAGCTTGTGCTTCTCCCCCTTTACATCCTCCTCTTTTACGGTGCCTCCGTGCCCTTCAGCTGGGAGCTTTTCATTAAGACCCTCCTCGTCTTCTTTCTCCTGCCGCTGGTCATGGCAGTTGCTTCAAAAAGGGTGCTCCCAGCGGAGGTAAACTCGCTCGTCTCAAGGGCTCAGACACTCTTTCTCAGCTTAGCGGTGGCAAGCATCCTCGCATCTCAGGAGAGCGCCTGCCAAAGCATCCTTGAGGTTTCTCCGGTTTTAAGCTCAATAATTGCCTACTTCGCCGCAGTCTTTCTGCTAGGCAGAATGGTGGGAAGAATTTTCAGCCTTGAGAGAGGCGAGGCGGTTCTCCTCAGCTTCACCACCTCCGCGAGAAACTCACCCGTGGCGCTGGCAATTGCCGCAGGAGCCTTTCCGGGAATGCCCCTCACCCTTGCTCTTCTTGCAGTAGCGCCGGTGATTGAGATTCCAGTCTTAGCCATGGCCGCAAGGTTTCTCTCAGTTAAACGCTGAGCAGCCTCCTCAGCCTCTCGTCCTTAAGACGGTAATAGCGCCACTTCCAGTCCCTGCGCTCCTCAACCACGCCCAGCTCTTTAAATTTCCGGAGGTGGTGGGATATCAGCGTCTGGTCTATCCCCAGGGCTCTCTCAAGCTCACACACGCAGCGCTCCCTGTCTCTGATAAGCAGTGCTATCCTGAGCCTCGTGGGGTTGGCGAGCAGGCGGAGGAGCCTCAGGAGCTCCTCTACCTCAGCC
>WANW01000053.1 GCA_015521615.1 Candidatus Hydrothermarchaeota archaeon | reverse complement strand
GCCATCTCCTTGGAGCTGGTATCTATGAGCCTTGCCTGGTTCTGTGCCTTCGTAGCTATCTGCTGCACCGCCGAGGTAATCTCATCGCTCGCCGCATTCAGCTGCTCCGAGGATGCAGCCTGCTCCTCTGCTGTAGCTGCTACTCGCTCGGCCACCGATTTGACTGAAAGAATAAGTGAGCAGAGGTTTTCTCTCATTTTGCCAAAAGTGTTGATTACTTTGCCAATCTCATCACTCGGATTGGTCGCCTCTATGCTCTTTGTCATATCGCCTGAGGCGGCAGCCTCAATCACCGGCAGGAAGCGTCCGATTTCGTTCTTCAGATACTCCTGCATCACGAGAAGGTCATTCTCCTTCTGTTTCATCTTTCTGAGGTCGACCGCTGTTTTTATTGCTCCTACTCTTTCTCCTCTGGCATTGTACAGCGGCGAGGTATATATCATTACGGGTATCTCCTCACCCTGTTTGCTTCTCAGCACAACCTCCCTGCTAACAAAGTCATCCCTGCCCTCCATTACAACCACAGAGGAGCATTTTTTTGTGTGACATGCAGGGGTTACACCAACATAGGTGGTGATATCATAGCAGTGCTTGCCAATTACCTCCTCCCTCTTGTATCCGAGCAGCTCCTCTGCAGCTGGGTTAAACTCAATTATCCTCAAGTTGTTGTCGGTTACATATACCGCTGCACCGACACCGTTGATTATGGATTCTGCCTTCTGTCTGTACTCTGTAAGGCTAGCCACCATATTGTTGCACGACTCAGCGAGCTGTTTAATATCATGGTCGGTGGTTTCTAGCTCCAGACTGCTGGAATAGTCACCCTCTGAGACCTTTCTTGACCACTCTGATAATCTCTCTATAGGTCTGACCACATTCATGTTGAGGTTATAGGCCATTGCTGCTATAGCGCCGATGGCAATAAATGACAGGCTGAAAACCAGTTTTCTGTTGATCTCTGTAAAATTTATGCTGAAGAAGCTGAGCAACACCACAGCCAGAAAAATAGCTACCAGTGTTATGTTTATTTTATTTTTTAATCCAAGATTAAACTGTGACATAATCCCTCTCCCCCTCTGTCCAGAGTTTAAAAATGAAAGTAAATCATTGATATTAAAAATTTTATTTTTCAGAAAGTATATCAAAAAATGAAAAATGCCTGCCTACCTCTCCAGACTTCTGAAAAGCCTAACCTCTACCACCTCGCCCTTCTCTATGCCCTCCGTATTCTCTGGCACAATTACAAACCCATCCCCACGAACAAGGCTGGAAACAATCCCGGAGCCAGAGGTTCTTATGGGTTCAACCTCATAGCCCTCTTCTGACCTCTCAACACGAACGCGAACAAAGTCGCGTCTCCCCAGTTCAGAGGGTATCTTTCTGCGCAGCCTTGCACGAATCGCAGGATAGGGCATCTCTGGCTTAAGTCCCTGCATAGCCTGCAGCGCAGGGCGGACGAAAGTTTCAAAGGCGACTATGCTTGCAACCGGGTAACCGGGTAGCATGAACACAAGGGTGTCTCCTATATAACCAAAGCCTGTGGGCTCGCCGGGGCGCATCGCTATGCCGTGCACCAAAACTTTGCCGAGTTCACGTACTATCTCAGGCACCACATCCCGCTTGCCCACAGAGGTGGCGCCGCTTATCAGCAGGACGTCATTGTCCAATCCTGCCTCTATTGCATGTCTCATCGCTTTGTACTCGTCCTTCACAACTCCCAGGCGTTTTGGAATTGCGCCTGTTGTGCTGCACAACGCAGCCAGGGCAAAGCTGTTAATGTCGTAAATCTGCCCCTCTTTCAGCTCCTCACCAGGCTCTTTAATTTCATCTCCGGTTGAAATTATCCCGACTCTGGGTCTCCGGAAGACCCTGACCCTGCGCAATCCGAGAGAGGCAAGTATGGCTATTTCCTGGGGGTTCAGCATACGACCGCGCTTTAGCAGCGTCTCACCCTTCTTATAATCCTCCCCGCGCAGTGAAACATTTTTTCCAGGTGGTGCTGCTTTAACGACTTCGATCTCATCTCCAAGCTCATTTACATGCTCCAGCATCACCACGGCATCTGCGCCTCTAGGCAAAGGTGCACCGGTGGTTATTCGCACAGCCTCATACTCACGAACCTCGCCATCGAAGTTCTGCCCAGTAAGCACCTCTCCTATTATTCTAAAATATATGGGGTTTGCCTGACTTGCGCCGAAGGTGTCCTCCCCACGGACGGCGAATCCATCCATTGCAGCACGATCGAAGGGGGGATTGTCCCTCTCTGCAACAATATCACTGGCGAGCACCCTGCCAGTCGCATCTTCGAGGAGAATTTCCTCCTCATCCAGTACGCGAATATCTGAAAGTAGCTTCTTCAGTGCTTCGCTAACTGATGTCAGGCTGTAAAAGCCCTTGCCTCTCACCTGCATTTTTTCACCTTTTCTCTAAGTTTTTTGTATTCCTCAGGCGTGTTAACATTAAGGAAGCTCAACATCTCTATACCGGCACTGCTGAGCTTTTCCTCGGGTACAAAATTAACGTTGAGCAGGGTTAGAAGTGCCATCATGCTCTTCGACCCTGCTTGTGCCTTTGACAGGAGTGCACTTGTAGAATAAACTGCATGCAGGGGCTCGGCAAAGCCTCTGACCACAGGTACTGCCGCGTCGTAACCCCGGACCTCTCGCATAAGTAGGTAGTATAATTCAGGTTCCAGCAGAGGAGAATCAACGGGCATTACAGCGATGTACTCATAGCTTGCATGCTTTGCGGCTGTGGTCAGGGCATAAGCAGGACCTTTTCCCGGATTTTCATCCAGCACCACCTTAAAATTATCACCGGTGCCTAACTTCGACGCCTGCTCTTCAGTTGCCAGGGAAACAATAACTTCTCTAGCAAAGCTTGATGCTAGCCTTAGCATGCGTTCAATAAAGCTCTCTTCTCCAATTGTTAAAAATCTCTTATCTATCCCCATTCTTCTGCTCTGCCCGCCGGCGATTATAACCGCGGTGCACTGCATTTTTTTACAACGGTTGTGCATCTCCATGCCCAATTTCGCCCCGGATAAAAAAGTATATATAGGGTGAAGTATTAATGATTAAAAGGTTACAGCGAAGTCGCGTGGGGTAGTTTTTACAAGCCCACGCAGTATGGTAACAACGGAAAGGTTGGAGGTGAAAAAGTGGTAGTATTGAGGAGAGTGTCGGAGTCCGTAAAGGACTACGATACCATCAGGTACACCACCTGCGACAACATGTGCGAAAGCGGTTGCGGGTTGAAGGTGTACCTCAAGGATGGCAGAATAGTCGATATCTGGGGTGACGACGAGCATCCGCAGAACTACGGCTCCCTTTGCCCCAAAGGTACTGCGAACTACCAGCATGCATATAACCCCCTGCGCGCCAAGTATCCTGTTATTAGAGAGGACAATGTAAACGGAAAGTTCAGGCGCGTCACCTGGGACGAAGCTCTTGACTTCGTCGCAGACCGCCTTAAGTACATCCGTGAGAAGTGGGGTGCCCATACCGTAGCGTGTCACCGCACTGGAAGAAGCAGCTACGGTAACAAGCTGGGCGGCTCAAGATTCCTGGCGATGTACGGTACTCCGAACATCTACGGCCAGGGGCCGCTTTGCTGTGAGTCGCCTGGAGCGAGGGGTCAGTACGTATTTGGTGCCAAGGAGTTCCTTCGCTTGATGAACCCCTGCCAGGACGCGATGAACAGCGATACCATATTCATCTCCGGTGCCAATGCCGCGGCACTGGAAGTAATAACCATGAAGTGGTTCATCGAGGCGCAGGACCGCAATGGTGCCAAGATGATAGTCATAGACCCGCGCTTCAATGCCACCATGGCTAAGGCGGACCTTGCACTGCGCCTGCGCCCGACCACCGACTGCTACCTGGCGAATGCGCTTGCCCACGTGCTTATCTATGAGATTGACGGAATTGACAAGGACTTTATAGCTCGCTGGACGGTGGGCTTTGAGAAGTACAAGGAGCTGGTTAAGGACTATACACCAGAGAAGGCTGAGAACATCACCTGGGTTCCTGCGGAGGACATACGCAAGGCTGCTGAGTGGATTGCCTATCCCAGGAGGACCCACTTCACAGGCTGCTTAGGTACTGCGCAGCAGTACAACGCCGGTAATGGCAATGCCGCCTACCAGATACTCGTAGCTATAACCGGTAACGTGGGCGTTAAGGGAGGAGGCTGGAACTGGCTCCACAACTGCCGCCCTGTGCTCAGCGCCGGCAAGGACCTGAAGGAGTATGTGGCGAAGATAAAGGAGCCGCAGCTTGCTGACAAGATTATACCCTGGGGTGACACATCAAGCGCGTGCACAATCAACCCCGGCTACACCGGCAAGCCCTACCCTGTCAAGGGTCTCATCTGGAATGGAAACCACATAGTGCAGTGGCCGAACAACAACAAGGTAAGAGAGTACATGAAGAACCTGTACTGCGGTGTGCACCTGAGCTTCCACCCCAACGAGACCATGAGCTGGATGCACGCGGCGTTTCCAATAACCAGCTTCTTTGAGCACGAAGGTGTGGTGCACCACGGCAACAACCGCCACGTGCAGTGGCACAACCAGATTATAGAGCGCCAGTGGGAGTGCCGCGCCGACATAGACTTCTGGGCCGGCCTGGCGAAGCGCTTTGAGTTCGCCGAGGCCTACTATGCTCCTGATGGCAAGAGCTGGTGGGCAAAGAAGGACGTGTTCGGCAACCCCTTGCCTGAGGATCCCAAGTATCCGGGCACAACCCATGAGATTGACGAGCGCGTGTGCCAGAACTGGTTCCACGCTCAGGAGAGCTTTGTCGCCGGCATAACCGTGGAGCTCATGGATCCCGAGATGTCCCCGAAGGGCGGTGTGATGTGGCCTGCTGAGACAAAGGACGAGGCCATGATGTACTCCGATCCCGAAGCGACTATACGCGGTGCCCAGTGGATAATGTACAAGGAGGGTGTGAACTACCCAGGCACTGACAAGCGCTTCCCGACACCAAGCGGCAAGGTGGAGATTTACAGCAGAGCTCTGGAGCAGATCGGCTGGTATCCGCTGCCGATACACATCGAGCCCAGCAATGCTCCTGTGGCCAGGCCCGACCTGTGGGAGAAGTACCCGCTCATCCTGTGCACAGGCAGACTCGTGGCACACTTCCACGAGATGGGTCACTGGTGGCCGTGGATGGTTGAGCTTGAACCTCACAGGTTCATAAACATCCATACAGAGCTTGCAAAGGCACTTGGCATACGCGATGGTGACACTGTTGTGTGCGAGAACGACTACGGTAAGGTGATAGGCCCCGCCTGGGTCAACGAGATGGTTGACGAGGGCGAGGTCTGGGGCCCCGAGGGCTTCGACAAGTATCAGCCCTTCTATCCGTACAGCAACATCAACGAGCTCGTGGACGACACTGTGAAGGATCCCTTCTACACCCAGGCTCAGTACAAGTGCAACCTTGTGCGCGTGTACCGCCTGGGCGACGATCCCGACAAGGCAGTGGAGAAGACCAAGGAGTTCCTTGCCAAGGTCAAGCGCACACCCAAGGATTACCTTGACCCGGAGAAGGAGCCCACTGTCAATCTGGGTACCTACACCAGGTTCATCCAGAAGGGCAGCGGCATCTACTACGTAGGTGTGCCGCGTGAGAAGTGGGAGACCAAGTGAGGTGATTGAGATGGATGAGGTATTCTCCGATAAGGGTCCCCTTCTCAACGTTGACCAGGAGACTGCCAGGCAGGGTCTCGAGAGAAACAGGAAGATTGGTCTTTACGAGGCACAGGCTGCCAGCGTCTGGGGCATCCCCCCAGACCACATTACCATGTTTGTCGACCTCAAGCGCTGCATAGGCTGCTTCGCCTGCGAAACAGCGTGCAAGCTGGAGCATGACGACCCCATGGGGCCGCGCAGGATGCGTGTCATCCAGGTGGGGCCCAAGAAGGTGGGTCGCCATACCAAGGCGATGTACATCCCCATGAACTGCTTCATGTGCGGCCATGCAGCGTGTGTGGAAGCCTGCCCCACAGGCGCAATGACAAAGCGCGCCAAGGACGGCATTGTCTTTGTGGACAGTGAGAAGTGCATAGGCTGCAAGCGCTGTATGCAGGCTTGTCCCTTCGGTGCGCCGCAGTGGGATTCTCGAACCGGCAAGGTAATAAAGTGCGACTACTGCATGCACCGTATCGACAAGGGTCTGCAGCCGGCCTGTGTGACCAAGTGCTCCACCCACTGCCTGTACATAGGCAACCCTGCGGACATAATGACATACTTCCGCGAGAAGGATGCTATCCGCCTTGCGAGAGTGTTCTTCAATGACAAGGCAGACACCGACCTGCTGACCTCGCCGGCCTATGCATTCCCGGAGCGTGCACTGTTCATACCCAGGATACGCCTCAAGCCTGGCAAGCTGCCTGAGCGCGTAACCGAAGTGACAAAGCCAGTGTTCCTGAAGAAGCAGAAGTAGGGGCTTTCCAAAGCCCTTTTATTTTTGATTTTTGGTTTACTTTTCACAGGAGGATACTGAATTGGCAAAGACGAAGGGTTATCGTGGAGAGCTTGATGAGGCTCAGAAGAAGGCCCTTGAGGGTGTTGTTCCTGATGTGATTAAAAAGAGCATTATAAAAAATCCTAACTGGAAGTATGGTCTCACTGCTGTAAGGGAGATTCGTGCTCTTGAGACTGTGTATGCTTATTTCTGGGGAGATAAGGATGAGATAATGGTCTCTCCTGCTTCAGCTTATCCAGAACGTCACAATGTTCTGCCTGAGGACATGCTTAAACCCAGGAGGAAGGAGTAATGGCAAGTGTAGAGGTGTTTGATGAAGCTTTTAGTATGTATGAGGTTGATCAGCGTGAGCCGAGTGATAATACTGTTGTTATGCTTATCGATTTAAAACGCTGTATAGGCTGTTTTTCCTGTGAAACATCCTGCAAGCTGGAGCATGACCTGAGCATGGGTCCTCGCCTGATACGTGTTATTCAGGTTGGACCAAGGAAGGTGCTTGGCAGGGTTAAGACTCTCTACATTCCTATGCTGTGCTATCACTGCAACCCCGCGCCCTGTGTTGAGGCGTGCCCGACTGGAGCCATGCAGAAGCGTGCCAGGGATGGTATTGTCTTTGTTGACAGCGAAGCGTGCATAGGCTGCAAGCGCTGCATGCAGGCTTGCCCCTATGGTGCCCCTCAGTATGACTCTCGCACTGGTAGGGTGGTGAAATGCAACTTCTGCATGCAGCGTGTGGATTATCGCAGGACCTACACTAAAGAAGAGCTTCAGAAGATCTACCGCTATACATACAAGCATGGCGGAGAGGTACGCCTTCCCGTGGCGGATGAGGTTGGCAACATAAAGCGGGACAACAAGGGCAGGCTTGTAGATGAGAAGGGAGAGCCCCTTTCGGGTAAGAAGCTTGCAGAAGTTGGTCGTGGTGTGGAGAGCATTACCTACGAGGGTCTGTGGAGCGCCTGCGCAACCAAGTGTTCCACAGAGGCTATGACCTTCGGATACTATAAGGACGTGAAGAAGGTTATTGAAAAGAAGGCGGAGAACAGGCGTATTATACGTGTGGGCTCTGTATACTATGCATTACCTGGCGACGACTTCCCGGAGCCGGCGCCAGAGGAGAGGCACTGATTCAGTTTTCCTTTCCCTCGTTTTTGGTTTATAATTTGAGAAGAGGTGTTAACCTTGCCGAGAGAGCCCAAGGATATATTTGAGAGGAATGACTACATAAAGTGGTACTTTGACCCAGAGCTGGCAAAGGACTGGAAGAACCTGCTCAAGAAGTATAACTATCTTTTCTGGATCCATGCGATGAATGTGAAGGATAAAGATCACTGGATTGCTCTAATAGAGAACAGAAAGCCAAACATTCAGCGCACTCCTGCAACTCCTCACGACGCAAAGAGTTATGCAGAACTTGCCACTGCCAGGCGGGATGCATACTTCCAGATTTTTCGTGCTTTTACGGAGATTTCTCCAGCGCTGGCGGAGGAGGTCCTGAGCGGGGAGTACATGGAAAAGCTCCGCTCTGCTCTGGGCAAGCTTATTCCCGAGAATCTGCTTGAGGAGCATTTTCTAGCTCTGGAGCGATTCCGTAACGCCTTTGCTGATATGAAGCCCAAGAAGTTCAGGCGCGAACTGGAGGCGGAGCGCTTTACAATCTTTGACGACGACCTTATGCCATACATCTCGGGGCACGAGTCGGTGTATAGAAGTGAGAAGCAGATAATGGGTGATTTGACAGCTGAGGTAAAGAACCTGTACCGCGAGGCGGGCTACATCCTGGACAAGTCACGTGGCAATCTGCCACCCGATGAGGCCAAGCTCGAGCTGGAGTTTGCCTTCCGCCTGCTGGAGGATGAGATAGAAGCCTGGAAAGCCGGTGACAGGGAAAAGGCACTTCTCGCCCTGGAGCGTCAGAAGAAGTTCATTCATGAGCACATGATCCTCTGGCTGCCCTACCTCTTCGACGACGTCGCGAATGATGATTTCAAAGTGGGCATAGCGCTCAAGTACCATGGTGACGTGCGCGACGTGGAGAAGTATAAGAGTGAAGAGATAGTGGAGATGGACTTTTACAGAGCTATGGCAAAGCTTGCGAAGCTCTTCCTTGAGCACGAGTATAAGCAGGTGGAGGAGATGCTGAACGCTGCGAGCAATCTGAGCGAGGAGGAGCTCAGTGCAGCCTTTGCCTCTGTGGATAAGATGGACACCTCCGGGGAGAGCACCTATTTCCTCAGGGCGGAGTGAGCATGGCGGGTGTTTTAATAAAAAGTGCTGATATCAGGTTTGAGCCTCATCCGAAGTTCGCAGGAGTAGAGATTGCAAAACTCATAACGAGCGAGAAAAACTCTGAGGTGAGCGTCTCTATTCTGAAAATATCCCCTGGAAGCTCCGCCAGCGTGCACCTCCATGAGAAGGAGGTGGACTCCATCTACATTTTAAAGGGTACGGGAAAAGCTTATGTGAATGGGGAGTGGGTTGACATAGGCGAGGGCGACTATATCTTCGTCCCGCCGGGAGAGGAGCATGGGATTGAGAATACCGGCGAAGAGGAGCTGATTCTGCTCGCAACCCACGCCCCGCCGCTTTTTTGAGCATGTTTTGAGCTGTTTTGTCTATTCTTCTCCTGCAAACTTCAGAGCTTTACTATAGAGGTCGTCGCTTATCCAGAACCCTGCTTTATACCTCAGCGCGTCCAGCTCTTTTTTAAGGGAAGGTATTATTCCTTTCAGCTTAGCCTTGAGTAGGATACCTACCACCCCTGTTTTCCTCAGTCCATAAACATCGGCAACTCTCCTGCCTTCTGATTCATCTAGGAGAACTAAAGCTGACTTCTCCACAGCCAGGGCGATTGTTTCAGCTTCTCCTAGGTGAAGGCGCCTCTCCAGAATTTTGACAAGAGGTTTGTTAGCTGGTGAATCCACAGCTATCCACCCGTTATCAAAGGCTTTTTTAATTAGTTTAACATCCTCCCTATCTTTCCCCTCCTCAACCACTTCTCTCCACACAGCAGGCGTTATTGCAATGCTTCCGTAAAAATCCTTGAGGAGGTGGAGTCTCTTTATTTTTGCCAGATGGATGAGCACAGAGGAATCACACACCACTGACTGCATACTCAATGTCTTCCTCTAAGTCCTTCTCCGTATAATGTCTCCTGATTTTTCTTTTTCCTAGAAGATCCTCGAATTCCCACCTTGTCAATCCAGCAAGTTTGCAGGCTTTTGCAGATGACAGGATGCCCCTCTGATATAATATAATTGCGAGTTCTTTTTTTAATTCTTCTTCTATATTCTCAGGTGGCAGTCGAAGATTTTCTACAACATCCCCTGGAATCCTAAGAATAACTTCCATGCATAAAGCTCAAAACGTAACACATAAAGAAATATATAAAAAATATATAATAAAGGGTGTAACTCTCTTTTCGTACACGATTTCCACTTCATCTGTTTGTTCTTCTCCTGCAGGAAGAAGGCGTCTCGGGTAGCTTCTCCGGCGATGGCACCGGCTACTCGCTGAGCATAGAAAAGCACTACAGGAATAGCCCTGAAAAGAAGGGCAGAGACTTCTGCTTCGTCTTCAAGTTCATGGACATAGAAACTGGCTTATACGTCGCCTTTGGCTATTCTAAGCACTCAGAAATGGAAGCTTTCCATAAGGCTGTTAGAATGCTGGAAAAACTGGGAGTTAAAGCAGATTCGATCCCCTTAGACAAATACTACTCCTCACGAGAGGTGCTGAGGTTATTTGGAAGGGAGGTGGCTGTCTACGTGATACCAAAGAAGAATGTCTCAAGACTGGGAATGGAGTGGAGCAGAGTGCTGAGAAAGATAGCATGCTTGCCCTTAGATTTTCTGAAAAGATATTTTAAACGAAACCTGAGCGAAGCTGGCTTTTCTGCCGATAAAAGAAGGTTCGGATGGAAAAATTAGACAGCGAAGAGAGGATAGACAGGAAACAGCGCTGTTCGCCATCGCTGTACTCCATAACCTGTTCACAGTAAGGGTGAATGCAACCTGAGGGAATTTTGTCCCAATGCTAGGGAAATATAAAAAGTTTTATTTTATTGCTCTACCTCAACCCCTTGAACGCATACCTCAGGTCTATCTTGCCATCTTTGCGTACCGGCGAATCCACCGGCTCGGGCTTCTTTGGCTTAGCCTTCTTCTTTTTGCGCTTTATGAGCACGTCGTCTATCCTCAAAATTGAGCACGCCACCTCCACTGCGGAGCTTAAGGCGTTCCTGCGCACCTCGTAGGAGTCAAGGATAGCCTTAACGTATGCATCGCCCATACCGCGTCGCATCGCGTCGACACCATAGCCCTTCTTACCTCTGTGGTGCCACTCACGTATCTTCAGCACTGCATATGTTGCGTCCATTCCTGCGTTTGCTGCTATTGCGCGGGGGAGCTCCTCAAGTGCATTTGCAAAAGCTTCAATGGCGAGCTGCTCCTTGCTCTCCACACTACGCGCAAACCTGCGCAGGCGCTTTGCAGCCTCGCCCTCCACGGCGCCACCGCCGGGCACCACCCTGCCATGCTCTCGAAGCGCTGCAAACACGTCGATTAAATCTTCAATCTGACGCTTAAGCTCCAGCACAAACTTCTCATTGCCGCCGCGAACAAGTATCGATGCGACGCCTGGATTCTTGCACTTGCGCACATACATTATCTCCTCTAAGCCAATTTTGTCCTCCTCCACATAACCCGCGTAGCCCAGCACCTCTGGCGTAACCTCCTTCACGTGGCTAACAATCTGTGCGCCTGTAGCTCTCTCCAGAAGGTGCATCACCTTCTTCTCCACGTCGCGCACGCCCAGGATGCCCTTCATTGCCATGTAGTACATTGCCACATCTGCGATATTCTTCTGGCAGAACACTACGTTAGCGCCGGAACGAGCTATCATTTCCACAGCAACGCGAAGCACCTTGCGCTTGTACTCCATGAACTCGCGCATTCTGCGCGGGTCGCCAATCTCATACTTCGCATTCTCAACCTTGCGCACGTCGAACTCGGTATCTATGAGCAGTATGCGTGCGTGCTGCACGCGTTTTGGCATCGCGGGATGAACACGCTTTCCCAGGTCTATGTATATCCCCTCATAGAGGGTGGTGTCGCGGAGCTTGCCTCCGGGGCGATAATTCACATAAACATTATCCTTATCCCCGCCTGCGAAGTCAAGTGCTGATGCAACAACCTGCGCCATAAACTCAGCGTCTTTCTCACCGAGCCTGCCCTTGAATATGGTTATCCCCACATCCTTTATTATTCCGGGGGTGACCTTTCGTGAGAGCTTCTGCATTACCTTAAGCGTCTCTTCCAGGGCAAGATGGTAGCCATTTATTATTGTGGTAGGGTGAAGCCCGAGCTCCATCAAATTCAGGGCCCGCTTCAGAAGTTCGCCGGCAAAAACAACACTTGTGGTAGCGCCGTCACCGTAGCGCTCACCCATTGTCAAACCCAGGCTCTGCATCATCTTCGCCGCAGGGTGCACCAGGTCTATGAGCTTGAGTATTGTACCCCCGCTGTCTGTAATCGCTACCTCTCCCCCCTCCACCAGCAACATTTTGTCCAGACCACGGGGACCGAGCGTGGTTTTAAGCGTCTCGGCCACGGCGAGGGCAGCGACGATATTGCCACGTACGGCGTCCTTACCAATATAGCGCTCATTTGCAATAAGAGCTTCAATGTCCCGGGGACCAGGTTTCCCCTGGTTGTTATTCTGCAATGGCATCACCTCCCCATTCAGGTGGTGAGCCTCCTGTATATCTCTGGAAGCTTTCTGGGGAGTTTTGCAACGTCATCGAGGATAATGTAACCAATCTCGCCAAACATGCGCTGTATGTAGTCCCTCGCCTCGGTGTCTATTGTGATGCAGAAGGGGCGGATATGCTTGCGCTTTGCCTCAATCAGCGCCTTCTTTGTATCCTCTATGCCATGGTCGCCCTTGTATTCGTCGAAGTCCTCGGGCTTGCCATCACTGAGCACTATGAGCAGCTTAATCTTGGCCGGCGTCTCCTCGAGTATCTTGGTCACGTGGCGTATTGGTGGCCCCATTCGTGTGTAGTCAAAGGCATCCATGCCGGCGATACGCTGCTTTACCTCCTCATCATATGGTTCGTCGAAGCGCTTTATTATGTAAAAGTCGCACTGCTTGCGGGTCTTGCCAGAGAAGCCGAAAATCGCATACTTATCGTCGAGAATTTCAAGCGCCTCGCACATCAGCACTAGAGCTTCCTTCTCAGTTTCAATAACCCAGCCGGTAGTTGAGCCGGAGAGGTCCACCAGAAAGGCCACAGCGATGTCGCGCTCCTTCTTGTCCACTTTTATGTATAGCTTATCGCTGGGTGTTACACCTGCCTTAATGTCAGCAAAGGCCTCGACGAAGGCGTCCAGGTCTATCTCTTCGCCGTACATCTGCTTGAAGAGCCTCTTGTAGTCTGGGCGCATCATTTCAAACTGGCGCTTTATAAGGGAGACCAGGCCCGAGTGCTTCTGAAGTGTCTTCTCCACGAACTTGTCGCTGCCCTTGTGCATCATCTTCTCCTTAAGGGCGCACCAGGCGGCGCGGTAGTTCCCCACCTTGTAGTCCCACTCATCGTAGAGGAAGGCCCCCTGCTTGTCCTCCTCAGTAAGCTCAACCTGAAACTCTGTAACCTTGGCCTGGATATTTGCCCTTATTTTGCGGCCGGCACTGTCCAGAACCTTCATCAGCATGCTGGCGTCTATCTCACCCAGCTCACCGAGTATCTTCTCTATCTCGCGCAGAATCTCCTCCTGTATTTCCTCGGGTATCTCCAGACCGAGACGGAACAGGAAGTCGAGGGGCGCACCATAGGCGAGGGGGTCCGGCACCTCATTTATAGCGTGCTGAATCATGCTGTCTATATCCGGAGGCTTCTCTATATTCAGGTCCTCAAGCAGTGACTCCAGCTTTTCTGCCATCTCCTTCTTGGTCTTTCTCAGGCCGGCAGTCACCTGCTCCGGCTTAATGACGCCCCTAAATGCTATGTCGTTAAAGCGGTTGTAAGGCGTGCCAAAGAGCTTTTCCTCAATGAGCTCATAAATCTTATAGGTTGCGACGCAACTATCCTCTACGGTCGGGCGCTCCTTTTCCAGCATCTCTTTTACTATCTTGTAGGCTTCACGCGCTATCTCCTCGAGGTTCGGATTGAGACCATCTTTAAGCTTCCCGTAGGTCAGGAGCTGCATCAGTGCCTCGAGCACCGCCTCTTTATCGCTCAGCTTTGAAAAGCTCGGCCTGCGCTCCCATTCACGTTCTAGAAGCATATCCATGTCACGGGCTATACCTCTAAACTCCTTGCGCAGGTTTCTCTCAACGCGGGCATTCTCCACTATGCTGAAGATGTCCAGAGCAAGCTGCTCCTCAGGGAAGAGGTATATAAAATTCTCCAGCCCCTCGCGAGAGTCAGAGATGCTGCGCCCGTATTTCTGCTGAAGCTCGTTTACCAGATCCTCAATCCGCTTCAGATTAGGTTCAAGGCTGCGGTAGCGCTTCTGGGCGTAGCGATGTGCCGCAATCACCTTGTAAACCTTGAAGTTGAGCTCGTTGTTCTCGAACTCCTCCACCTTCTGGGGCAGGTAGACCACTCGTGTATCTGTGTAGCTTGTGACATCCTCCTGCACAGCAAGCTGGTCACCGCTCAGCGCGTTGATGTATATCTCCATTATTCTTGCAACATCTTTAAATTCCAGCCCGTGGGAGTGGATCTTCTCTATTGTCTCGCGCGTAATGCCCTTGAAGAAGTTGCGCGCTGGTATGACACCGTACGCGTCCGCCAGCTCCAGACCCATCTCCACCCACTTCTTGAGATCCTCGAGGCTGAAGTGGGTCACAGCATCCGGAGCCGTCATGAAGAAGTTGAAGGCCATCTCCTTGTCACGCTTCGCCAGCTTCTCTCCCTGTCTGTAGATCTCCCTCAGCACATCGTTGGGCAGCTCCATCAGCGCTGGTACTGCCTCGTCTATGCTGCGCAGTCCCCTGGCGTAATGGAAGCCCGTGAAGCGGACATCCATTACGTCCTCGCCAAAGGAGGTCTGCCCCAGAATCTTGAACAGATTACTGCGTACGTCTTCAAAGCTCGCCATATTCGCTACCCTAGAACACAGTGGTTATGAGCTCTCTAATAGCGCGGAGCATGTCGGCGTCGTCTGTTATCGGGTTTGCCATCGCTATCTCTGCAGCCTGTGCCGGTTCAATGCCTTCTTTAATAAGCTGACCGGCATAGATGAGCAGTCTGGTGCCCGCGCCCTCTTCAAGGCCCTTGTCCTTGAGGTTGCGTATCTTCTCGCCCAGCGTAACAAGCGCCTCTGCAGTTTCCTCGTCCACGCCGCTCTCCTTCATCACAATCTTCTTCTCCAGCTCCTTGGGCGGGTAGTCGAAGTTTATGCTTACAAAACGCTGCCTGGTTGAGTGCTTCAAATCCTTGAGCACGCTCTGGTAACCCGGATTGTAGGAGATGGCAAGAAGGAATTCATCAGGCGCCTTAATTATCTCACCCCTCTTCTCTATGGGCAAAATTCGCCTGTCATCAGTGAGCGGGTGAATCACAACAGTGGTGTCTTTTCGCGCCTCTACAATTTCGTCGAGGTAGCATATAGCACCAACCTTAACCGCCCTGGTGAGAGGGCCGTCAACCCACTCGGTCTCGCCACCCTTAACAAGGTAACGTCCCACCAGGTCACTCGACGTAAGGTCGTCGTGGCAGGATACAGTAATCAGAGGGCGCTTAAGCTTCCAGGCCATGTACTGCATGAATCGCGTTTTCCCGCAACCGGTGGGACCTTTAAGCATAACAGGGAGCTTGTTCTTGTAAGCGGCCTCAAAAATCTCAATCTCATTTCCTACGGGCTCGTAGTAGGGCTCCTCTGTTATTATGTACTCTTCAACCTTGAGGGTCTTGCTCTCAACCATGGTCGTACCTCCAGTTTTGTTCAGGTGTGCCAAGACGCAACACTAAAACCAACGTCATCAAAATGGTTCAAAGAGATATTTAAGTTTAACCGTCAAATAAACCGTCAAACCTTATATATGTGTCCGGCACTACTTTAACTATGCGCTGGTTTATGGTGGCACTGGCAACGCTGCTAACTTTTGCGCATATCCATGCACTTCCTGCCTATCCCGTGGATGAAGTTGTGGTTGCTGTTAACACCACTACCGGAATGGAGCTGTCATTCTATCAGTACAAAAGTGGCTATTCCTATGGTAATAACTATGGTCTGGAGAGGAAGGCCTCGGTGGAGCTGCCATATACGGCTAGCTTTTTCACAGGCGATATTGATGGCGATGGTATAGATGAGCTTATAAGGGTTGTAAGGGAGGCGCAGGGTTCCAGGCTTGAGATATACCGCTACGACAGTGATGAAAATAAGCTTCTACGCCTGAATGTTGCGCACCACGGCGACTGGGGGAAATGGCTTGCCGGCGACATCAACGGTGACGGTGTGGATGAGCTTATACTTATTCTGCCCGAGGTTGCATGGACAGAGATATACCTCTACACTTACGATCCCGGGTACTCCTGGGGGACCACACAGAAGCTGCGCCAGCTGGACGTCCTGAAGTACCGCAGGCCTCTTGTGAGCTGGCTCGCTGGCGATGTCAATGGTGATGGCATAGATGAGCTTATAGCCATTGATAAGTTACCCTATGAGACGAGGCTGACCATATTTCTTTACGATACCTCCTATGTCCACGGGTTAACTGAGAAGCTTAACAAAATAGGGGAGGCGAAATATACACGGCCTCTCGCAGCCCTGCTCGCAGGGGATGTTGATGGCGACGGCAGAGATGAGTTTGTTGGCGTGGAGTACGTTTATTACGAGACCAGACTCAGGTTGATGAGGTATGAGCCGGGCTATACCTACGGCACCACTCAGGGTCTGCGCACGCTGGATGTGCTCCGACACTATAAAGTTAAGCCAGTGATTTTTCTGGGCAATGTGGAGAGTGCACTTAAGGTGCTCTCCTTGCGCCCAACTTCTGAGAAGCTCACAGTAAAACCTGGGGAGGTGGTTCTTTTTGGTGTTGAGGCAGAGCACACCGACGGCATAGAGGTGAATTATCTGTGGCGGTTCAATGGTGTAGATGTTTCACGTAGCAGAGAATTCAACTATACTGCGAAGCTCGGCTCCGGTGTTGTGGAGTGCATTGTCTCGGCGCCTTTCAGTAAGAGGCTGCTTAGCTGGCGGGTTGACGTTATACAGCCGCAGAAGCGTGAGGTGCGTGGGGAAGAGGAGAGAAAAAGAATACTCCACCAGAGGTTAGGATAGTATCACCACCACAGGGAACAAAGGCTTCTGGCGAGGTTAGGGTGAGGTGGCTCGCAAGGGATGCTGATGGAGACCCACTTACTGTGAGGATAGAACTCATTTCCGCGGGAGAGGTGACGACGCTCTATGATGGGAGGGATGCAGAGGGGGAATATACCCTAGATGTCTCATCCTTTGAGGCAGGAAGATACCTGCTCCGCGCCAGCGTCAGTGATGGTAAGAGCACTGCCAGCGATGAGGTTACTTTTGAAGTGTACAGAAGGGAGGTCGAGAAGGGTCTTCTTGTGGTTAGCTCTATTCCAGCAGGTGCTGAGGTATACATAGATGGTAAGCGCGTGGCAACCACGGATGCGGAGCTTTATCTTCCGCCCGGAAGGTACAGAGTGAGGCTTGAGAAGGCCGGTTACCTGCCCTATGAGACAGAGGTTGAGGTTTTCTCGGGGCGAAGCACAAGTGTGGAGGCGAAGCTGATAAAGATGGTCTTTGGCCTATCGCCGGCGATCTTTTTCTTTGTGGTCCTGGTGGCGATGAGTGTTGCAGCCTTTCTTATTTATAAAGTAATAGAGGCTCTAAAAGAACGCATGCGCCTCCCCAGGGAGGAATTGGAGGAATATATTACGAGGAGATGATTGGAAGTAATCATGTGGTGTAGATGATAGAGTACAATGAGGAATTTAAGAGGAAGTATCCAAACCTGGCAAAGGAGATAGAAGAGAGCAATTTTATCAGGATAAAGGTTGAAGGCGTTGCCCGGAATCGGGAGGAGGGGGACAGATTTAAGGGTTACAACCCAGGCGTAATCGACTTTCTTAACAGGTGCAGCACCGAAGAGGAGGGCATGGAGATTATAAGATACCTGGAGAAGCGCGGCGAGATAAGCTCCGACTATGCCCTGCGTCTCAGAATACAGCTAATAAAGTATGGCATAAGAAGTTTTGGGCCCAAAAGGGAGTGGGGGTATTATAAGTAGGATGGGGCTGCCCAGATTTGAACTGGGGTCCACGGCTCCCGAAGCCGCGAGGATGACCAGGCTACCCTACAGCCCCGAAAAGCTGAAAAATCTTGAAAGTTAACAACATAAATATAACCTTCATCCTGCAGGTAAGGCAATCGCCGTTCTAACATATTCTTTTTGCCGAAATTGTTATATAGGCGAATGAGTAATGAAAGCAAGGCGATAGCATGAGTGTGCGCGAGGAGCTTTCTGTGAAAATCGCAGGTGAAGTGGTGCTCTCCTCAAAGCCTGCAATGACCTTAAAGAAGTGGCGCGAGGTGTTTGGGATTACGCAAAAGGAGCTTGCATCCATGCTGGGGGTCAGCACCTCTGTAATAAGTGATTATGAGAGTGGCCGCCGCCGTTCTCCAGGTGTAGCGGTGGTCAAGCGCATAGTGGAGGCGCTTATTGCGCTTGATGAACAGCGCGGCTCCAAAGTGCTCCGCGCGTATGAGCGTATGCTGGGCAATGAGATTAAAACTGATGCCATTCTCGACATACGCGAATTTGCTACACCCATGCGCGCTTCTCAGCTTGTGGACATCGTGGCAGGGGAGGTTGTTGCAAACAGAGAGCTTCTGGACAAGTACATCTATGGCTACACTGTGCTTGACTCCCCTCGCGCAATACTCGAGCTTTCTGCGGAGGAGTTTCTGAAGATATATGGCCTTACCTCCGAACGGGCGCTTGTTTTCACCCGCGTAAGCAGCGGAAGGTCGCCCTTTATAGCAATACGCGTCTCAACGATAAAGCCAGGTGTGGTTGTGCTCCACGGACTGAAAAGTGTTGACGCGCTGGGTGTGAAAATAGCCGAGAAGGAGCGCATACCCGTGATACTCTCCCATCATAAGAGCAGCGATGAATTAATAAGAGAGCTCAGGAGAAAGACAAGTTGAAAAGGTGAGGTAGTGTGAAGGTTGGTATCACCGGCTACGGGGTTTATATCCCGAGGTACAGGATAAAGGTTGAGGAGATAGCCCGCGTGTGGGGCGGTAATGCCGGGACTATAAAAGCCTCTCTCAGGATTGCGGAGAAGGCTGTTCCGGCTCTGGATGAGGATGCCGCCACTATCGCCGTGGAGGCGGCGAGAAATGCCCTGAAGCGGGCACAGATCAGCGCACAGAAGATAGGAGCGATATATGTCGGCTCTGAGAGTCATCCATATGTTGTTAAGCCGACAGCTACGATAGTTGCAGCTGCGATACAGGCTACACCTGACCTGACTGCTGCAGACTATGAGTTTGCATGCAAGGCCGGCACCGCAGGTGTGCAAACCTGCATGGGACTTGTGGCTTCAGGCATGATAGAGTATGGCCTTGCAATAGGTGCTGATACAGCGCAGGGTGCACCCGGAGACCCGCTTGAATATACTGCCGCCGCCGGTGGGGCAGCGTTTGTAATAGGCAGAGATAAACTGGTTGCGAGCATAGAGGCGACGTACTCCTACACAACAGATACGCCTGACTTCTGGCGTCGTGAGGGACAGGCATATCCACGGCACGGCGGGCGCTTCACCGGTTTGCCCGCCTACTTCAAGCATGTTTACAATGCATCACGCGGGCTCATGGAGCAGCTTGGGCTAGAGCCCAAGGATTTCGACTATGCGGTTTTCCACCAGCCCAACGGCAAGTTTCCCCGTGTTGTGGCGAAGAAGCTGGGCTTTACCAGCGAGCAGGTGGAGCCGGGTATACTGGTGGACAGGATAGGCAACACCTACTCTGGCTCTTCCCTGCTCGGGTTTGCGAAGGTTCTCGACATAGCAAAACCCGGGGATAGAATTCTGGTGACCTCCTTCGGCTCAGGTGCAGGCAGCGACTCCTTTGCAGTGGTGGTTGAGGATGCAATAGAGGCGAAGCGTGATCTTGCGCCGGGCGTTGAGGATTTCATCGCACACAAGCAGTACATTGACTACGCAACATATGTAAAACTCAGGAAGAAGATAAAGGTGTAGAGTATGAAGAGAGTTGCTGTTATAGGGGTAGGCTTAACCAAGTTCGGCGAACTTTGGGAGACCAGCTTCTCTCAGCTGTTTGTTGAAGCAGGTGCCATGGCGATAAATGATGCAGGCATAGACGGCGATGATATAGATGCACTTTATGTGGGAAATATGTCAGGCGGGCGCTTTGTCGACCAGGAGCACATCTCCTGCTTGATCGCCGATCATGCCGGCTTAACACCCATACCCGCGACGCGCGTCGAGGCGGCGTGCGCCTCTGGCGGGCTTGCAATACGCCAGGGAGTTATGTCGATACTCTCGGGCTTCCACGATGTGGTTGTTGTTGGCGGCGTGGAAAAGATGACCGACGTGGTTACCGAGAAGACCACTCAGACTCTGGCCACAGCCAGCGACAGCGAGTGGGAGGCCTTCATGGGAATGACCTTTCCTGGTCTGTATGCGCTTATAGCAAGGCGGCATATGCATGAGTACGGCACGACCAGGGAACAGCTCGCCATGGTGGCTGTGAAGAACCATGAGAACGCTCTTCACAACCCCTATGCGCAGTTCCACTCAAGGATTACTGTCGAGGATGTGTTGCGCTCGCCTCTTGTCGCAGATCCCCTGCGTCTGCTGGACTGCTCACCTATAACCGACGGCGCAGCGTGTGTTGTTCTAGCCAGCGAGGAGAAGGCGCGCGAATTTGTGGACAACCCAGTATATATCACAGGCAGTGGCCAGGCCTCGAGTACGATTGCGCTCCACGACAGGAAGAAGATAACTGTTACCGACGCTACGGTGAATGCTGCCAGGGAAGCCTACGCGAGGGCAAAGCGCGAGCCACGCGATATTCAGGTGGCAGAGGTTCATGACGCTTTCACAATAGGAGAGATTCTTGCTATTGAGGGGCTTGGCTTCGTCGAGATAGGCGAAGGAGGCAGGGCCACGGAAGATGGAGAAACCGCCATAGGCGGGCGCATACCTGTTAATACCTCTGGCGGGCTTAAGGCGAAGGGGCATCCAGTTGGTGCAACCGGTGTTGCGCAGATTGTAGAGGTGGTGCTCCAGCTCAGAGGCGAGGCAGGTAAGCGCCAGGTGGACGCTGACGTGGGCTTGACTCACAACGTAGGTGGCAGCGGCGGCACTGCGGTGGTCCATATCCTTGAGAAATGAGGTGATATAATGAGCAGTATCCCGAGATTCTGGCGCAACATGAAGAGCAGGTATAACCTCATAGGTAAGCGCTGCACGCGCTGTGGCGAGATATACTTCCCCCCACGCAATTTCTGCACAAACTGCCGCAGAAGGGGCGAGCTCGAGGAGGTGCAGCTCAGTGGCAGGGGCGAGGTTGTGAGCTACACAGTCATACGAACGCCTCCAGAAGGTTTTGAAAGGCAGGCGCCCTATGTAATGGCGCTGGTGAAGCTCGACGAGGGTGTGATGGTGACAACGCAGATAGTTGACGTTAGCCCAGAAGAGGTTGAGATAGGAATGCGCGTGGAGAGTGTATTCAGGAAGATTCAGGAGGATGGAGAGGCAGGCCTAATATACTATGGCTTCAAATTTAAGCCCGTGAAGGAGGAGTGAGAAATGGAAAAGCTGCTATGCACCGCTAACGACGAGGACTATGCAAAGGTCAACTGCCAGCGTGAGCGTGATTCGTGCAGAATGTGCTGTATATACCACATATGCGAACATGGCTGGCGAACCCGTGAGGTATGGCGTACCTGCGAACACTTTCTTGCGGGGACATGTTTTTACAAGGGGTAAAATTTCCTCCCCATTTCTTTTTAAAACAATATACCCAAAACCAGCTACTTTACTTTTGGTTTGAGCCCATTATCTGCTTGAATTTCAGGGTGAGATGAAAACCACGTTGTCCCCGCGGATTATCACCAGCCCCAGCCTGCGTACGGGGGTGCCGTCCTTTATCTCGTCGGCATTCTGAAGCACTACGTTCATGTGCATGTCGTATCCTTTAAGCGTACCCCTGTACTCGCGGCCTCCCTTGAGGCCCACCAGAACGGGGGAATCCAAGCTTTTATGAAGCACATCCAGTGGTCTCTGCGCCATTTTTCTCTCACTCCTTTAGAGGATTATGAGTTCACCGTGGGTATATTTAAACTTTGCGCAGGTTCATACTGGCAGAAGCTTCAGGGCTAAAAATTAAAAACCACGCCACCAATCTAAGCTTGTGAATCTGCTTAATCTTGCCCGTAAGGTGGGCGCAGAACTGCGCAGCGTAGTGAGAGAGGCGCTTGAGAGCGGTGAAGCTTCATGTGAGGTTGGCATTGGCGCAGATGGTACGCCCACAGAGGCGATAGATAAGATAGCTGAGAATGTGGTGATGGAACGTCTCAGTGAGAAAGGAGCCTTCTTTGTGCTCAGTGAGGAAGCGGGCAGCGTGGCTCTCGCAGAGGAGCCTGAGTACATCGCCGTGATAGATCCAGTAGACGGCTCCTACAATGCGCTTCACAACTTGCCCTTCTATGCCCTTTCCATCGCCTTTGCACCCTATCGCGAGGACGCAAGTCTGGCTGATGTTAGCACAGCCTATGTGCTCAACCTCTACTCAGGTGATGAGTTCACGGCAGAGCGCGGGAGAGGGGCATGGTATAACGGACGGAGGATAAGAGGCACGGGAGCAGGAAATCTGAGCGAAGCCACCGTCTGTATCTACTCCACGCCGCAGAGTGTTGGGACGCTTATGCCTCTGCTCAAACGCATAAAGCGTGTGCGCACCCTGGGCAGTGCTGCTCTGGAGCTGTGCCATGTTGCAAGGGGTGACTTTGACGCCTTTGTTGATGTACGCACATATCTGCGCAATATTGACGTAGCAGCGGCCAAGCTTGTGGTAGAGGAGGCGGATGGTGCTGTCACAGACATGCGGGGCACCTCTCTAAAGGCATCGCTTTTGAGGATAGAGAGACTTAATATAGTGGCTGCACACAGCATGGAGATGCACCGTGAGATATTAAGAGTCCTCAGAAAGCGAAATTTTAAATAGCTGTAAAAACAGAATGTTACTGGAAGAAAATGAAGACCAGAATAAGCTTTATACCTGCTTCTGAGGTTCTGCCCATAAAAGAGGATGATATATGCGGCAAGTGCAGAATGCTCGGGCTGAATCTCTGCGCCTACGACGAGGTGTGCCAGATTCGCCTCGCAAAGGCGCTGGGCAAGCCTCGTGAGGAGATAGACGCCACACTGGATGAGGCCAAGAGGAAGGGTCTCATTAAGGTGAGGGAGACAAAGCTGCGCGGCGATAGACCGCGGAGGTTTATTAAGATCACCGAGAAGGGGAAGCTCTTTTTTGCACTGTTGAAATGAGGAAAAGCATTGCAGCGCTTGTTGTAACTTCTGTGTTCGCAGGTTACCTTCTCCGGAGTTATATCCACGTGTTTTTTGCCATTCCTGCAACGCTTCTTGGCAGCATATTCTTAAAAAATGCGCTCGCCGCTATTGTTACAGTTTACCTGGGCACATTTTTAAGCTATCTTGAACTGCTTATTTACAGGCAAACCTCTGAAAAAACATACTCGATGCTGGACAGGCTTACAGAGCCGCTTTACTTTGCACTCTCCCGGTTTACCACCTTTCGCATAGCCTCTCCGCTCAGAGCCTGCCTCTTCTACCTGTACTTTGTACCCCTTTTGAGCCTCTTTGTCAATCTCACTGCGATGAGCGCACTTTTCTGGAGTTTTGCCCCCGGGGGAGTTTCAGAGTTTATCTCCTATCTAATGCCCCACGCACTTCTGGAGATACCTGCAATCCTCTCAAGCATTGCGCTGGGTCTGGCAATAGCCAGCAGGCTGAGGGATGTTGCCATGCGTGGCGATATTGATGCCTTTGAAAGGGAAATCCGCGCACTCGTTCGCGAACCCGGGAATGTGCTTGGCATGCTTTTAATCCTTGTGCTTCTCTACTTTGCGGCGCTGCTTGAGGGCTAGTGCTTTTGCTCCTCCATTGCGGCCTTAAGCTCTGCTGCAATTTCTGCAGCGCTTCTGCGTGGTTCAGCAGAGGCGTATATCCCGCGCCCCACTATCTCAAAGTCGGCACCCGCACGTATCGCATCTCCCGGGCGAGCACCCTGGGCCTTAACACCGGGTGAGATTATAATAAGCTCCCCGACAATAGATCGAAGCCTCGCAATCCTCTCTGGCCTTGTAGCCGGGGCGACGATGCCGCAGGCCTTGTTCTCCCTTGCAAGCTCTGCTATCCTCTCAGCGACGGGTTGCATGAACTCCTTAGCTCCAGAATGGCTCATCTCAGCAACAACAAAAATATCGAGCACCTCGGCGCATGCTTTGACGGTGTCGCTACCCACAAAGCCATGGACGATTGCAAAGCTCGCCCCCGCGCGCCTGGCCTGCTCGCAGATGAGGCGTGAGGTATACGGTATGTCAGCCACCTTAAAATCTGCGATTACAGGCTTGCCCAGTCCAGAAAGCTCGCCTATAATATCAAGACCGCAGGAGAGCACCAGAGGGTAGCCCACCTTCACAGCATCTATGTAATCAGCGACGCTCTCCGCAACACTCAGTGCACTTTTACGTGAGGTTACATCCAGTGCAAGGATAAGCCCGTACTCCCTTTGCAGCCTCACTGTCCGCCCTCCAGACGTTGTTTAAGGCTAGCCACCAGCAGGGGAAAAACTATCGTTACATCGCCCACTACAGTTACGACTTTCCCTTCCTCCCTTGTCTTGCCCCAGCTTATCCCCTCCTCCAGCTTTGCACCACTCAGCGAGCCTGCTTCCTCCCTATCCATGGTAACCTGAATTCCGTAGTCTATCCCGCCGCGGAGCAGATTGGCTCCGAGTATGTAGTGCTTCGGGACACCTCCGCCCAAGAATACTGCCCCCACCTTCTTAGCATCAAAAACCATCTGGGCAAGCTCTTTCATGTCCTTAACCGCATTTAACACGATGCGGTTCCTCTCCGCAAAGAAGAAGAGCTGCAAGCCCAGCATCGAATCCACCACTGCCGGTGAGAACACCGGTATATGCCGCTCATATGCGGCCCTGAGGAAGGAGTTGGTGTCACCTATACTCTTTCCTATCTCTGAGAGCAGTTCCCTTATTGAGAGGTTCTTCCTCTTCTCTTCGTCTATGTTCAAAAGGAGTTCCTGAATGTAGTCCTCAAAGGCGACGAAGTCCTTAACCCTGGTATAGACGTTGCCTATTCTGCCAAGCTCCTCCCTGTGCAGCTTTGCATCGTCGCTGCGAAAGCTGCCCACATAGTGTGCACCGCCCAGCGCCTCCAGCACATCGTGCACCACATTTGCTCCATTGGTTACAATTGCACTTACCGCACCCATTCTGATAAGCTCTGTAATCACATTTCTCATTCCGGCGGCGACAAGAGGTCCGGCTAGGCCCAGGAATATTGTTGCTCTTGCTCTGACCATCTCCTCCAGGATGTCGCATGCTCTGCCCAAAGCGCCTGCGCCGAGTACGCCCGCTTCGCGGTACTGGCGCATTAGCGCATCGACGCTCATTCCGCTGAGAATCTCAATCTGTCCTACCTTCCTCATGCCCATGCCTCTTAATCTCACTAAGCTCCTTCTCGAGGAGTGCAATCCTACGGTCTATCTCCTCTATCTCCCCTTCAAATTTATCCCTCTCCAGCTCATAAAGCTCGGCGGTTATCTCGCCAGAGGCGTACTTCTTTCTGGCGTTCTCTATGCCAAGCTTCAGCTTCTCGCGTCGTTTTCTCAGGTTTCGAATCTCCTGCGCAATATCAACGCCCCTCTTTACTCTGGCCACCTTCTTCTCAAATCCGTTGAAAGTCTTTCTCTTCAGGTCGCCAATTACCCTGAAGTCCTTTACACTGCTTCTCCTGCGATAGCTTTTCGGTGCTAGGATGCGGTAAGTCTCGCTTGCTATAAATATCACAAAGAGCGCCGCAAGGGCAAAAAAGGCATACTTGTAAAGGTTTGCACCCTTTGCGGGCTGTTCTACCATTACAATGCGCTTCGCTTCAGGCTCCTCTTTGCTCATGCTGGTTAGGTTCTCCTCAAAAGTGGCGAGCCTCTTCTCAAGGGCGAGCTGTATTGCAAAGTTTGCTCTGCTGTAGGCGTCTCTTGCCTTTATCCCAGCGAGTTCCAGCTCCTCCACCGCTGAGGATGCACTCTTATAAGCCTCATAGCTGTTTTTCTCAAGGATGAGCTCTGCTCGTCTTGCGAACTGGAAGTAATTCTGCAGGTGGGCAAGCGCCTCGTTGAAGCTTGCCAGCGCCAGTGACAGGTTTGCCCCGTAGCTTTGTGCATTCTCAATGCTCTGGTTCGCCTCCCTCACAGCCAGAAAGGTATCATGCTCTCTCGCCTTTGCCAGGCTGAGGCTTTTTTCTGCAAGTTCGCGGTAGTTGGCATATTCTATACTTACCGGGAATCCCTCATATGCGCGGGGGTCAAGATAGGTTATCCTGTATAGAAGGTAGCCCTCACCTTTCTCCTGCGGCACGGGCGAGACCTCTCCAAAGGTGAACCCGGGCGGAAGAACAAAGCGCAGATTTACTATGTTTATTCCCCAGGGATATACCCGCTTTATAGCCTCACCCTCGAAGAGATAAGTGCCGTCACTTCTGCGCAGGCTCTTGGGGTAGGAGTAGAGCAGCTTAATCTTAACCCGTGTGGAGTAGGCATTTCTAAAATCAAATATCACCCCTCCATAGGTCTCGTCGATCTTATAATCAGCTCCACCGGTTACATCTACACTTATGTCTTCTGCATCAGTGCCGAGGTGATAATATACAGGTGAGGTTATCGAAAAGGGGCTATTTTTGAGGGTTATCTCCTCCGTTACAGAGAAGTTCTCCTTCCCGAGAAAGTAAGTTATGTTGTGCTCCACAGCACTGAGCTGTGTATCTGCATGAGTGAGCGGGGCAAGCAGCAGGAGAAAAAGGATAAAGAGGCGCATAATAGCATTAACCCTCTGGTTTATATAAATAACTTAGCGCTTCTTAAGAGCCCGTGCTATGCTCTCCTCGTAGGGTGGGGTGAGCACACCCGCTTCTGTTATTATGCCTGATATGTACTCCGCAGGAGTGACGTCAAAGGCCGGGTTGAGTATCTCAGCCTCTGGAGGCACGATGCGCTGGCTGTTGAAGAACTCAATTTCCTCGCGCCTTCTGTACTCCACAGGTATGTGCTCACCGCTTGGCGTCGCCGGGTCTATAGTTGAGAGGGGAGCGGCGACGTAGAAGGGTATCCCATGTTCCTTTGCGAGTATCGCGAGGGAATAGGTTCCTATCTTGTTGGCAGTGTCGCCGTTGGCGGCGATTCTGTCGGCGCCCACTATGACCTTGCTCACACCCTGGGTGCGCATCACATAGGCGGCGCTGCTGTCTGTTATAACTGTTACAGGTATGCCCTCCTGGACCAGCTCCCAGGCAGTGAGCCTTGCGCCCTGGAGAAGTGGGCGTGTTTCGTCAGCAAATACCCTGAGCTTCTTGCCCTGACGCCATGCTGTTATTATGACGCCCAGGGCGGTGCCGTAGCTCGCTGTTGCAAGCGCACCGGTATTGCAGTGCGTGAGCACCACGTCTCCATCTTCAAAAAGCTCTGCCCCGTATTCGCCCAGTTTGCGGTTCGCCTCGAAATCCTCTTCGTAAATTCTGAGGGCTTCCTTATATGCAGCCTCAGCCGGATTCTCACTTTCCCTGGCCCTGCTCATAACCCTCTCAAGAGCTAGATGAAGGTTTACTGCAGTGGGGCGGGTGGCCTTTATTCGTCTGTAGGTCTTCTCGAGTGCGGCAAGTACTTCATTGCGAGGGGAGTTTGCATGCTTCAGCGCCGTCTGGGCGAGGGAGAAGGCTGCGGCAACGCCCAGTGCTGGTGCGCCACGTATTCTCAGGTTTTCTATAGCTTCGGCGATGCACTCTGTGTCGTGGCACTCTATTAATCTCACCTCCCGCGGGAGGAGAGTCTGGTCTATCATTATAACCTTTTCGCCTTTAAGCTCTATAGTTCGCATATCCACCACATATCCTGTATTGCTCCGGGAAGTTAAAAAATATTGGGGTTGGTGCTGTGGGTTATTCCTTAAACTGGTTGGCGAGGGTCTGGTAATTACTCTGGACGTGGAGATTGAGCATTACAACAAAAACAATAAATAACCGATTTGATTTTAAGGGAAACATTTATATACACAACAACCCACAAAGAGGCTAAATCCCAGCATACTATGGTGGTGCCATGGTAAGGTGCGAGGACTGTGCCCTGCTGGAGAATTTTATAACTGACTACAACATGAGGTACAGGTGCCTTATGCACAATCGCTGGAATCTGAACATAGAGAAAAACAGGCGCTGTCTTGACTTTCAGCCGGGTCCGTGATGAGAATTGTTGTTTTTCAGCGAGGCGAAAGGGCAATCCACAAGATAGCTGGCATTAGGAAGTATGGCAGGGGTATTGAGATAACTGAGGTTTTCACAGTACCCGAAGCTCTACCGGAGATTATAGACAACCCCGAGGAATACATATCCAGCGATTTTGAGGCAGATCTTGTGCTGGACTACCTGTACCACCCTGACTTGAGCGATTTTCTTGTTGAGATTGCGAAACCCAAGGGCGTGCCTGTTGTCTCACCGGGAAGGCGCATCACCGGTGCAATAACCCCGCCAACGTGCTGTGGCCTGGGTGATGTGAAGGAAGCGGGAGAATACGCCCGGCGCTTCGGTACACCCGAACTTGAGGTTGAGGTACGCGGGGGAAAGGTAACCAGCGTAAGGGTGAAGAAAGGTGCACCCTGCGGTGCCACCTGGGAGGCGGCTGAGAAGATAGTGTGCATGCCTGTAGAAAAGGCTATGCATCGATTTGCGCTGGAGGTGCAGTTCATATGCAGAGGTGCTGCAGGATATGAGGCTGCACAGGGTAAAAAGGCTCCGCTGCACTTCGCCGGCGAGGTGCACATCGCCGCGTTTAAAAGGGCACTGAAAGAGAAGCGATAATTACCGCTCTATTACCGTCTCCTCCACTTCCATGCCGAAGTGCCTGCCCTCGCTGGCGCAGTAAATCAGCACCTCATCCCCAACCTTGAGCTTTGCCACAGAGATGGGTTTACCGTCCTTTGTAACCAGGTTGATTGTTTCAGCGTTCTGGAGCAGGGTTTTATAAACTCTGCCCTTTACTTCTGCTTCAATCAGCATAAGCGGGCGGCGCTCTATCTTCACCCTGCCCACCACAACACGCCTGGTGTTTCCTTTAGCGTCGACAGCCAGAACCTCATCTCCAGCCTTGAGTTCGCTGAGGTAGCGTGTCTTTCCACCTGGGGCAAGAACATAGGCATGCACCGCCCCGGCGTTCACCCGGAAGGGGCGTGAGGCGACGTACTCGCTTTCCAGGGTCTCTGAGTGTATAAGGAATAGCCCGGCGGCCTGGCTTCCAACCAGCATCCCCTCCCCTATCTTTAGCAGCGAGGCTGTATCTATACAAACGCGGTCACCCATGCCCACCTGTTTGAGGTTCACAACCTTCGCGCAGGTTAGCTCAAGCTTCTCTACACTGCGCGAAACCACGCTTGAGACGCGCTTTATTTCATTAATGTCGCTGCTCTCCAGGAGAACGCCGTCTGTGCCAACTTCCAGAGTTTCAAGCGCAAGCTTCGCTTCTTCGGCGTTTTTAACGCCAGCGATTACCCTCACGTCTTCCTTCTGAAGCTCTGCTATCAGGTTCTCAAGGGGGATAACTTTCCAGTCCTTTCCAACAACGATTATATAATCGGTGAGCCTCGCAAGGAGCGCTGCCAGTCTCTCATGGGCTTTACTGAGAATCTCAACGTAGGCAGCGACTTCCTTGCCCTTGTTCTTCAGTTCTCTGACTCGCGCAACACCTTCCAGCTCTTCCAGGCTTGAGGGGAGCTCCTCCTCTGTAAAGCGCACCAGTGTGCAGTCGCACTCTTCACCCTCGCAGATCAGCTTCACCTTGCCAAGCTTTGCCGCTTTCTTGGCGTCCTCGCTGCGCACCACTATTCCAGAGGCGCCTGATTCAAGGCTGGCAGTTATAACTGTCTTGCGCTCATCCCAGCTTTCCTGCGCCGTTGCGTCCACCCAGAAAAACTTCATTGCATCACCACGCTGGCAGCAAGTTATACTACTGCAGGAGTTTCATAGCTTCATCCACACTCTTACCTTCATGAACAATTGCCGCTATTGCTCTCACCATCTTCGTGGGCGAGGCATGCTGGAAGATGTTCCTGCCTATGCTTGTTCCTGCGGCGCCTGCCTCTATTGCGCCTGCAACCATTTCAAGCACCTCGCGGTCTGTGCTCATCTTTGGGCCGCCTGCAATAACCACTGGCACAGGACAGCCTTTGACAACTTCTTTGAATGTGTCCACGTCGCCGGTGTAATTGGTCTTGACTATATCTGCACCAAGCTCTGCGCCAACGCGGGCAGCGTGCTTCACAACCTCAACGTTGTGCTCGCTGTCAATTTTCCTCCCCCGGGGATACATCATCGCAAGCAGCGGAATGCCCCACTCCATGCACTTTGCGCTTATCTCACCAAGCTGGGTGAGCATCTCCGCCTCGTCATCAGCACCCACATTGACGTGGATGCTTACAGCATCTGCGCCAAGCTTTATAGCCTCTTCCACCGTTGCGACAAGTACTTTGTGGTTGGGGTCAGGCGAAAGTGAGGTGCTTCCGGAGAGATGCATTATCAAACCAATATCCCGGCCATAGCCGCGGTGGCCGTGTTTTATTATACCCTTATGAAGAAGTACCGCATTCGCTCCGCCCTCTGCAACGCTATTCACTGCTGTGGGCATGTCTATTAAGCCCGCTATCGGGCCCGAGCTCACACCATGGTCCATAGGCACGATTATTGTTTTTCTCGTCTCACGATTTATTATCCTCTCAAGCCTGACGCGTTTGCCTATCTCACTCATCCTGTTCACCTCATGCTAGTTGTTAGCATGCTACATAGTAGCATGACATATATAAAGGTTACGGTGGAGGCACCCTCCTCTCCTTTGGCAGGTAGTTAAGGATTTTCCCGCCCTTGCCCTTTCCACATCCCAGGAAATAGTCCCCCCAGCGGAGAATCACATAACCTCTGGCTTCAATCTCCAGGTCTTCGCCGCGCATCCATTTTTCTGCCTGCTCCCTGCTCAGTTCCACCACGCCCTTTGTGGCATTCCTCCCCACAAGGTAGCACCCCTCTACAGAGAGGCGAAAGCCATCCTTCTCCAGTTTTCCGAAGTATACCCCGGAGGCAAACTCCTCAATCTCAAGCTTGCATTCCCTGTAGGCGTAGTAACGACCGCTTCCACCTTCACGCAGCCTGAAGTCAACGCTCCTGATTCCGAACTGCTCCCAGAGTAGCTCAAGCACCCTTTCAATGCTCACGGCTTCACCACCTTCGCCACGAAGAAACCCTCTGTGTCATTGTCCTGGGGATGCAGGCGCAGACACCTGCGCACCTCGCTGGTGTAGCTCTCACCCTCAAACTCTAAAAATGCAGGATGCCTTTTAACTGGAAGTGCTGGCTCCTCAATCTCTGCATCTGTACTTCTGAGGAGGTGGTCAATCACACCTTCGTTCTCCATCGGGTCAAGGGTGCATGTGGAGTAGACCAGCACTCCGCCTGGCTTTAATGCCTCATAGGCAGCGGTTATAAGCTCCTTCTGAAGCCTGGAGTACTTTTTGGGGCGGCGCTGCCCCCATATTTTGAGGTACTTGTAGTTTTTGCGCACCATACCAGCGTTGCTGCAGGGTGCGTCCAGGAGCACGCGGTCAAAGGTTTCACGATATCTGGAAAAGCTCCGTCCGTCACTGAGGGTGACCTTTGCTATGAGCACTCCGCAGCGCTGCAGGTTAGAGGCGAGTATCCTGGCCCGCTCAATTCTAACATCATTGGCAATAAGACAGCCCCGGTTGTGCATGTACTGGGCTATCTGGGTGCTTTTTGCTCCGGGTGAGGCGGCGACGTCAAGAACAAGCATCCCAGGCTCCACATATAAAACCACCGGGGGGAGCATGGATGCCGCTTCCTGAACAAAAATTAAGCCCAGTGCATGTTCAATGGTGGTGCTCACCTTTTCCTTTCCCCTCACCCAGAAGCCCTCACGACACCAGGGTACCGGCTCAAGCTCAAACCTCTCGCTCAGCCTGCTCACAACCTCTTCGACACCTGCCTTTAGAGTATTAATCCGTATGCATGGTCTCAGAGGCTTTGCTGAGTATATGTAAAATTCGTCACTATCATCTATCTTTGAGTACCTCTTCACAAATTTCGGGTTGATCTCTGCAAACCTCTGGCGGATTTCTGCTGCGTCCATATGCGCTAGAACTGTCTAACAATCTCTGCCTCGCTCATCACCCGCTCGCAGTAATGGCACCTGAGCTTTATTGGCTCCTTCCTCTCCACATGAAATCTGGTTTTAACAGGCTCAAAGTGGGTTATGCAGTTGGGATTGGCACACTTCAGCACACCCTCAAGCTTTGGTGGAATTGAGACCTTCTTCTTCTCCACCACTTGGTAGTTGCGAATTATGTTTATTGTCGCCTTGGGTGCGATGAGCGCAATCTTGTCCACTTCTTCGCTTCTGAGCTCCTTCCCCTCCACCTTCACTATGTCCTTCAGCCCCGCTTTCCGGGAAGGCACATTTATCGCTACTGTTACGGTTGTCTTCGGGAACTCCCGGGTTATGCCGATTATTTTCAGCACATTGAGCGCCTGCCCGGCAGTGATGTGGTCTATAACGGTGCCGTCCTTGATCTTCCTTACCCGTATGTCTCTCTCCATCACTCAACCCCCAGCACAAGTGTGAGCAGTGCCATGCGCACTGGTAAACCGTTGCGCACCTGCTGGAAGTAGCGCGCGTGTTCTGTCAGGTCAACCTCCGGCGAGATTTCATCTATTCTGGGCAGCGGGTGCATGACTATCAAATCCTTCCTTGCCGAGGCGAGCATCTCCCGCGTGACCTTGTAGGCACCCTTCACCTTCTCATACTCCTCAGGGTCGGGAAAGCGCTCTTTCTGTATCCTTGTAACATATAGTACCTCCGCCTCGCTCACGGCCTCTTCCAGGTTGTGGCTCTCCTTAACCTCAACTCCCAGCTCCAGAAGGTCTGCCAGCACCTCAGGTGGCATCTCCAGTCCAGAGGGTGAGACCAGAATTAAGCTGGCGCCGAACATGGCTAAGGCGTGGGCGAGAGAATGCACAGTCCGCCCATACTTGAGGTCTCCCACAATCGCTGCCTTCACATCCAGTCTGCCCTTTTCCTTTTTTATTGTGTAGAGGTCAAGCAGTGTCTGTGTGGGGTGCTGATTGGAGCCATCGCCCGCGTTTATAACAGGTACCTCACTGACCTCTGCAGCTAGACGAGCAGCACCCTCCCTAGGATGGCGTATAACTATAACGTCAGCGTAATTGGTAACAGTTTTTATTGTGTCGGTGAGATTTTCACCTTTTGCAATAGAAGCAACGCCTGCCTTGGAAAAACCTATAACCCTGCCCCCGAGGCGCTTCATCGCAGCCTCGAAGCTTAAGCGCGTGCGCGTGCTGGGCTCAAAGAAGAGACAGGCTAAAATCTTTCCCTCGAGGAGGTTTAGCTTGCTCCCGAGCCTCGCCTCCATGCGTGCAGCACTCTCAAGGATGTATTCAATCTCCTCCTTGGAGAAGTCGCGTATGGAGATTATATCTCTTCTGGTGAAATCCATACTCTACCCCAGTAATTATTGCACAGCGATTTTTAAAGGTTTTTGCCTCGGTAGCTTTTGCGTGGTATGGGGGTGTTCTGAATGAAGCTGGTGCTCATCTCATTTCTCGCCGGCATAGTGAGCATCACCTCCCCATGCGTCTTTCCCCTTGTTCCGGTAATTCTTGCCGGTGGTGCTGGCTCCAGACTTCGCCCGGTTATAATTGTAATGGGGATGAGCATAACCTTCACAGTTATGGGTGTGCTAACCTCCATCTTCAGAGAGGCCATGGGATCAATTGCCGGGGAATTGCGTATATTTGGAATAATCCTCATAATACTTATGGGGGCTGTGCTTGTTAGCGAGAGGCTGAACAGTTACTTTGTGATGTACTCCACAATGCTCCTCAACAAGCTCAGAGTCCCCGGTTTCACATCAAAGCAGAGGGAGGGCTATTTGGGAGCGCTCCTTCTAGGTCTATCTCTGGGAATAGTGTGGATCCCCTGTGTTGGTCCTGTACTGGGTCCGGTACTGATGCTGGTAACCAGCGATGTGGTTACAGGTGGCGCCTCCCTTTTCGCGTATTCAATAGGTCTGGGCATACCAATGCTTGCTGTGGCATATCTCGGGAAGTTTTTCACAAGCAGGGTAGCGAGCGTCAGCAAGTACAATGTCTATGCAAAAAAGATTGCAGGCTGGGTGCTGATAATCGCGGGGATAGCATTTCTGTTCAATCTGGATCGTATACTTCAGTCGATGCTGGCCCCCTACATGCCAGAACTTGAGAGCAAATTGGCGGAGTACCTGAGCTAGGCTATTTTTTTAGAATCCAGAAGTTTGTACAGGTACCATTTTTGTCCTTTAAGAGTACCTCAGCACCCACACGCTCAGCCAGGTCAGCTACAAGCTGGGCATGACAGGCGGAGGCTTTGATATGGAGCACTTCTCCTGCTTTTGCCTTCTTTAAACTGGAGAGCACCACCGCTGCAGGCGGACAGAAGGTTTTATTAAGCACTATGATTTTGTTTGCATGTATCTGTTTCATCGGAATACCCGCGGTCCTGTTTTTAATCTATCTTCTGCTACTTTTGCTATATCTCAAAACCTTTTCTATCTGTGCATCTTTTCTGTTTCCATAGCCAGAGAGTTTAAGCAGAGCCTCCCAAACAGCCCACCATTCCTCGGTATTCCATAGCTTGCTCCACTCTCTTCCAAATTCTACCTTAACGCCCTGGCCCACTTCCTACCTCACCTTTCCAATACTTCTGGAAAGAGTAAAAGGTGACAGTTTGCTTATCAATATCGTCAAAAAAAGTGTCAACATTTTCAATAAGCCTGCGCCTAATAGAACAGTTCCTTGCCCTTCTCAGTGACCTCGAGTAACTTCACCCTGCCAACCTTGACGACATTCAGCAATTCCTTGCCTTCCAGATATCTAATGCGTTTTTTGGCAGTATTTCTTGCAATGTTGAACTTCTGCATAACCTCCTTAATGGATGGCTTCTTTCCCACCCTGTTCTCCATGTAAACATATCTCAAAATTTCGAAAACCTCTGGTGGGAGCTCATGCTGCTTTGGTTTTATAGTACCGCACTCCTTTCTGAGGAGCCTTACCTGTCTCTGCGTCAAAATCTCAGGATCCAGTGAGAGAAGCAGCACACCCTTTTTCAGGAAATAAAATGCCTCCTTAATTCTCTGGACAAACTCAAATACCCTGTTGAATCCATTTTTGAGGATGAGGTAATCCAGCTCTAAAAGCACGGCGTTGTTCCAGTTTGGCAGGTTCATTATTACAGACTCCACCTCAGAAATCTCCGGGGAGATGGTGTCTTTTCCTCTCTTCTCAGAAAGCCAGAAGTAAGAAACCCCGCTTACGCCTATCTCCTCCGCAAGTCTTCTTGTTATGACTGTACCTGCATAGCCACATTTTACCAGATCAAGAAGCACATCTCTGGCAAGCTCTGGAAAGGGCTCTTCTATAAGGTATATCCTGCCTCTACTGACATCGTACTTTAATATCCTTTTGAGCATCCCCTCTTCGGCTTTAACCTTGGAAGATATATCTCTGGCTATTACAGAAAATCCTGCAGGATTGCCACCTTCATCAAGTATTGGTGAGATGGTTACATCCACATCTATTATAGCGCCATCTTTGCTCACCCTCTTTGTCTCATATGATATGAACTTCACTCCCTGCTTTATCTTCTGGATAAGGAAGGGTGTCTCATTTCTTATCTCATCCGGCAGCAGTCTATCTGCTCGCATACCTATAGCTTCGTCCTTTTTCCAGCCAAACATTTTTTCGGCAGTTTTATTCCAGCTGGTAATAATGCCCCCCAGATTTACAGAATATATGGCATCATTTGAGTTTTCGACAATATTTGCAAAATATTTAAGTTCTTTCTGTGATCTCAACAGCTCCTTTGTCTTTTCTTCTAATTCTCTGTATGCTCTCTTAAGCTCCTCTTCTGCCTTCTTTCGCTTGGTTATATCTCGCATTATTGCAACGAAGCCTATCAGCTCACCTTTCGGATTGTAGATTGTGGTAAGTGTCTGGTCCACAAGCACCCTTCTTCCATCTTTCGCCAGCCTTATCGTCTCTATATCCCTGGCATAACCCTCCATAATCGCCTTTTTGAAGTTCTCTCCACATGAATCCCAGAGTTCCTCAGGCACAATTGTGTTCATCAGCTTACCTATTACTTCCTCCTCCCTATACCCGAACATCATCTCTGCACCTTTATTCCAGGAAACTATTCTACCTTCCAGATCCAGGGATATTATTGCATCTATAGAATGCTCTGCAATACCGGCCAGGTAGGCCAGTCTCTCTTCAGCCCGTTTTCTTGCAGTTATATCCCTGCTAACAGCCCTATAGCCCTTTAAACGTCCATTTTCATCAAAAAATGGCCTGCCACTGGTTTCCAGAACGACGAGATTCCCATCTTTTTTCATGAAAACATTTTCATGCCCCCAGAAAGAGGTTTGCTTCTTTCTGATTTCTTCAATTTTTTTAATAGCCAATACCTTCTCTTCCTCTGGCATGAAGTCAAGAGGTGTCTTGCCAAGCACCTCCTCAGGCTCATATCCCAGGATTTCCCTGACCTTCGGGCTGGAATATGTATAAACCCAGTTTTCATCCAGCTCAAACACCCAGTCGTTGATATCTTCTATTAAAAGCCTGTACTTCTCCTCACTCCTCTTTAACATCTCCCTCTGTCTTGTCAGCTCTCCAGCCATGTGATTAAACGCATGGGCGAGATCTTCAAACTCATCTCCTGTGTTTATCTCCACATGGGCGTTGCCACCACTCATAATCCTCTCAAAACCAACTTTCAGCCTTTCCAGAGGTTCTGTTATACTCCCGGCAACAAAGAGGGAGATTCCGAGGATGATTATAACCATGTACAGGAAGTATGCAGGTGTGAAGCCTCCCGGTGTGGCATAACTTACTGTGAAGAGTCCCAGGGATAACATTGAAAACAGGAGCGAAATGGTAACTATTTTAAAAAAGATTGGCATTCTCATAATATCAACCTCAAAATGAAAATAAATATGGAAATAGCACAGAACCATCCCAGGTAAGCTGCGATAAGAGGACTCAGACGTATATTCTGAATATCTCTTATATTTACAGAGAATCCTATGGATGCGAGGGTTATGGAGAAGGCAATTGTGGATAGGGGTTTGAGCATATTAACTATATACTGTGGAAGCACGAAGCTGGTGAGAAAAGCCACAAGCAGGAAGATAACCACATACCACGGGATATAGAATCTGTGTTCTGCGTAAATAAATGATATCAGGAGGGCCACCAGGGCTATCATGGCTATACGTATTCCTTTAACAGCAAGACCGTCCTGGAGAACCTCGCTTCCAAAGGGCTTTGAAGCAATCACCACCAGACCTGTCTGGTGCAGCGTGGCTCCGCTCATAAATGCATAAACCTTACCACTCATCCCGAGAATGTAGCCCAGGAAGGGATAAAGCAGAGCCCCTGTTAGCCCTACCACAGTTATTATTATAATAGCTGCTGAAAATTCCTCCTTTTTTGGTTTGATTATTGGTGAGAGAATGGCAATGGCTGAGACACCGCACAATGCGGTGCCACATGCCAGAAGCAGTGCAAGCTTCTCCCGTACTTTAAGAATCTTCGCAAATAGATAAACAGCGGTGCCCATCAGTGTGGCTGAGAAGAAGGTGAGGAGAATGACCTGTGCTGGAAAATCCCAGGGGAGGGGGAACTTTATGTTTACTCCATATAATATTATTCCCACAGGGAGGGTTATAATAAGAGACCTCTCTGCCAGGGCTTTCATTTCCTTGCTTTCCAGAATACTTCCAAAGGCTATGCCAAAGATAAGGGCTATGAAAAGGGCATTTAGAGCAGGATATATGCTGCTTATGGCATAGGCTGCTACGCCCGAGGCAACAATCAGGATGCAGCCAAGTATCTTATTCATTTTCAGGCTCCCTTTGGGGCGGGACAACATTGGTTATTCGAGGATAAGATATGGTCTGCGTATAATAAAAATTTTGGTGTGTTTCAGTCTATAAAACTACCCGCTTATTGCTCTCTTAATAAACTCCACAAGCTGTGTAAACTCATCTCCCTCTCCGGCGCTGACGATCTCAACATCCTCACAGCTATTTGCTCCTAGCCCGAGCTCAACAGCACGCCTTATCTGTCTCTGCTCCCATACCCCTATTCCGGCCACCCTTTCCCACTCATTGAAGCTCTTGACTATGCTCAACCCTGCCACATCTATTGCTATCCTGTCCCCACTGGCAAGAATTACATTGGTCTCCTTCACACTCCCGCTTGTAGGCCCTCCTGCAACCATACTCAGCGTTCCGTCCATTATTATTAAATCTGGAGCTGCTGCAAGATTAATCTCTGCAATCATCTCCTCCATGTAGCGAGAGGTGTGCAGTTTGCGTCTGTCAGCACCGGAGATTATACCAACAAAGTTTTTGAGGCTCATGGAGTAGGTTGCATACCTGTGGGTTTTAATCACAGGCAGTGAAATTAATACCTCAGCTTCATATATCCGGCGTGGAATTGAAAAGCTTTTAATGTACCTGGCCTGTGGCGGAGCCAGAGTCACCCACTCTTCTTCCTCAAAGAAGGCAAGCTCTGCACCTGCCTCAAGGGCAGCTCTGGCGATACCTGTCTTCTCCATGCTCCGCCTGGTTGGCAGCCAGTATATACCGCTCATGTCACCAACAACAACTCTGCAGGCGCCCGCTTCATAAAGAAGTTCTACAGTGGCTCGCACCACCTCCGGATTTGTGGTGGCAGGATGAGGGTCGTCGCTGTTTACATTTGGCTTTACAAGTACATCCTTCCCTTTAAGCCTGAGCTTCTCAAAGCCACCTATCAGCTTCACAGCCTTATCCACCGCCTCCCTGACGTCTCCAATCCCCACAACAGATACAAGCGACCTGTTATCGCGCATAAAAACATTTTGCTTTTTTGTCACTCTAACCACCTGTCCAATCTTTCTGGGTCCAAGAAAAAAGTAGCGCAGAGGGTACAGATACTTGTATGCCAGTGCCGAGCCGAGCAGGGCGGCAGCAGAAATCAGTGCCCTCCTTTTTATTCGCATGTGTTTTATTCTGAGTCAGCGGTATTAAGGTTTTAGTCCATTATCCATCCAAGGTAGCAGAAAATTAAGGATTTAGGATGGGAAAGGGCTAAAGAGAGCCTCGGGCGGGCAATGAACTTATGGTTCAAAGCCTAACGAAAATTATTTATGGGAGTAATAAAAAAGATATCAGCATGACCAAGCTTTACACTAACATGAACTTGGAGGCGGCTGTGAGGGATTTAGAGGAGGCTGAGATAGGCAAGAGAAACAAAGAGCTTGTTCTGAAGTTCCACCACGACCTCCTCGCCGAAGGACTTTCAGAGCTGAGGGTTATCAAGTACGTGAGGCTTCTGAAGAGGATAGCGGAGTGGCTGGGCAAGGACTTCGATAAGGCGGAGGAGGGGGATATAAGGCGGGTGGTTGCTCAGATAGAGAAGAGCGAGCTCCAAGAGTGGACAAAGCAAAACTACAAGGTGGCGATAAAGCGCTTCTATCGCTGGCTCTATAAGCTGCCGCCAGGGAAGGATCCAGAGATTACAGAGTGGATAAGGACCACGGTAAAGAACAACGGAAAGAAGCTACCCGAGGACCTTCTAAGCGAAGACGAAGTTAAGGCGATGATAGACGCCACGCCTCACACCCGCGATAAAGCGCTCATTGCCGTGCTCTGGGACGCTGGGCTAAGAGTGGGAGAAGCGGGGAGCCTTAAGGTTAAAAACGTGATCTTCGACGACTACGGCGCTGTGCTGGTTGTGCATGGCAAAACAGGTTACAGGAGGGTTAGGGTAATCTGGGCTGTGCCCTACCTCATGGACTGGCTGGAGCAGCATCCGCTGAAAGATGATCCTGAGGCTCCCCTCTGGGTGAAGATATGGAACGGCAAGACCGAAGCCATGAACTACTACGGGATACGGAAGCAAATCCAGACCGCAGCGAAAAAGGCAGGAATTAAGAAGCGAATCCACCCGCATATTTTTAGGCATAGCCGGGCTACCTACCTGGCAAAGCATCTGACAGAGGCGCAGATGAAGGAATACTTTGGCTGGACTCAGAGCAGCGACATGGCAGCGGTCTATGTGCACCTGAGCGGGCGCGACGTAGACGACGCTATATTAAAGCTTCATGGGTTGAAGAAGGACGAAGAGGAAGAGAAGCCAAAGCCAAAGAAGTGCCCAAGGTGCAAACAGATCAACCCCACAAGCGCCTACTTCTGCGTAAGGTGCGGGGCTGTGCTGGACCTCCAGGCAGCAATTAAGCAGGAGCTTATCATGAGCGAGGTTGCAGCCAAGGAGAAGATCGTCCAGGAGATCAAAGAGCTGGTGTACAAGGAGATTATTGCAGAGCTGAAGGGGAAGAGCTAAGCAACCAGCTCCTCAATTGGCTTAGGCTTGGTTAGCGGGAGGTAGATTCCTTCCTTGTCTACTACAGGTCTTACCTTTTTGCCTTCTCTTACCCTCTTCACCAGTC
>WANW01000052.1 GCA_015521615.1 Candidatus Hydrothermarchaeota archaeon | reverse complement strand
TTTTAGGCTGCTTTGGCTTAAGCCAGGCTGCTACTTCAGGTTTACCGAGCCAGTTAAGGTATTTCTTCAGGATAACCTGGAGGTCGTGCCTTGTCCAGGCCTTGTAATTGCTCGTATTCAGCCAGGCAGCCCATTCCTTAATATCCTCCTCCGTCAGCTCCCTGAGCGGCTTCTTGACCTGTTTGTTTATGCTCACCAGGCAGTTTAGGTATTTTAACACCCTGCCGATAGAATACCCCTGAGCCAGGAGCTCCTTAATCAGCCTCTCCACGTCCTCCCTGTCCTCTGGGCGGAGCCTCTCGATATACTTCTCTCTCCACCTCTCAAAAATCCTCTGGTGTTGGTACACATCCTCCTTAGCCACCATGCTTACCTCCTTTTCCTCGCAGCTAATAAATCCCAAGGCTTAGGTGGTGGCTAAGGAGTGCCGGGGGCGGGGATTCAACAAATAGTTTAGTGCCCACCACAAAATATAAATAGGAGTAATAAAACTAAGGTTGTATCATGGTGGATAAGTTCTACAGGAACGCCAACCTGGAAGCTGCGGTGAGGGATATTCGGGGAGAGGGAAGGATAAGCGACAGAAACCGCGAATTGATTTTGAAATTCCACGAGGATATGCTTGCAGAAGGGTTATCTGAGCTCAGGGTGCTCAAATACCTGAGGCTCCTCAAATGGCTGGCAATATGGCTTGAGAAGGACTTTGATAAAGCAAACGAAGAGGACATAAAAAGGCTGGTGGCGAGGATAGAGAGGAGCGAGCTGAGCGAGTGGGGGAAGCAGAACTACAAGGTGGCAATAAAGCGCTTCTACCGCTGGCTCTACAAGCTGCCAAAGGGGAAGGATCCGGAGCTTACGGAATGGATTAGAACAACCATCAAGAACAACAATACTAAGCTCCCAGAGGAGCTATTAACTGAGGATGAAGTCAAGGCGATGATTAATGCCACGCCTCACACCCGCGATAAGGCACTCATCGCCGTACTCTGGGATGCTGGGCTAAGGATAGGTGAAGCCGGAAGCCTTAAGGTTAAAAATGTAATATTCGACGATTACGGTGCTGTACTAGTTGTGCATGGGAAAACAGGATACCGCAGGGTGAGGATTATCTGGGCTGTGCCCTACCTCATGGACTGGCTGGAGCAGCACCCGCTAAAGGATAATCCCGAGGCACCGCTTTGGGTGAAGATATGGGGTGGTAAAACTGAGGCGATGAACTACGCTGCGATTAGAAAGCAAATCCAGACCTCAGCGAAAAGGGCAGGAATTAAGAAGCGGATTCATCCGCATATTTTCAGGCATTCCAGGGCTACCTACTTGGCAAAGCACCTAACAGAGGCGCAGATGAAGGAATACTTTGGCTGGACTCAGAGCAGCCGAATGGCGGCGGTGTACGTGCATTTATCAGGCAGGGATGTAGACAACGCTATATTAAAGCTCCACGGGCTGAAGAAAGACGAAGAGGAGAAACCAAAGGCTAAGAGATGCCCACGCTGCAAATATATCAACCCAACAAGCGCCCACTTCTGCATCAGATGCGGAGCGGTGCTCGATCTGAAAACTGCGATCGAACACACGGAAAGCCTTGAGGAGAGAATCGCAAAGCTGGAAGAAGAGATTAAAGCTCTTGCAGAGCTGAAGGATGCTTTGGCGAAGGCTAGAGAACTTGAAGCCTTAGCTCAGGCTGTGGAGAAGCTTGGCTAAGGTTTGCTTCACTATTATTAATATATTTATTTTTTAGTACCGTATGGGTTAACTGTGCAAAGCACGTTTGGTATAAGTTTTTTATATTTGCTCGTTCTCTTAACTAAATTGGGCTTCGAGCTTCGAAGCTCGAAGCACTAACTGGCCCTTGCGGGGCAGGAGGTGAAAAGCGGGAGATGCACATACCTACCTACTACCCGAAGCATCAGCTTAAGAAGGACTACACGGCTATGCTGACGCCTCTTGCAGCTTTTGCAAGGGATAACAGGGGACAGGCCAACGTCGCTGCTATTCTTGGCCTGTTCGGCGTCCTGATAGTCGGTGGCGCTTTCCTCGCGGTAGGCACCATGGTGAACAGCGAGATATACAGCTCCGTTACAATAGATGCCAACGACACTGCTGCACTGGATGCATACACTTCAGTCAAGAGCAACACTTGGAAAGGCTTCAAGATGGGCAGCATCACGCTGATAGTCATCGGCGCGACTGCTGGCTTGAGCGTGCTCTTCGTGCTTATCCGCATAGTGAGCTAGAGTTCGCGGCCTAACCGGGGGGCTAAACCCGGCCCTACCCTTACTTTCCCGCGAAGGCCATGTTGGTGGAAATATATCTCGTGTTGGTACTGGTAGCTTCCTACTTTATCGTGAAGGGCGTTGAGAATAGCAGCCCTTACTTAGAGGCTGTGGCTGCTCTCTTCTGCATAATTCTCGCGTATACATCATTGCAGATAGAGAAGTTCGACGCGGGCAGCCTGTACAGGTACAGCTATCCTTTCCTGGCAAAGTTCTGGATGGGTATGTTTCTCCTGTCCCTCCTGGTGGGTGGTGTAATACTCTGGAAAGAAGGGGTGAGAGAGCTTGAACGAGCAGTTTGAGTCCCAAATGTTCCCATACATGCAGGCTATGGGAAAAGGTATGATGGACAGCGAGCACCTTGCCTTCCTCAAGGAAATCGAGGAGCTCGACCTCCCGGAGGAGGTTAAAAAGGAGTTCTGGAGCCTGTCAAAGCGCGTAATGCTGAGCAACCTGAACGAATATGATAAGCATGTGTTGAAAAGTCTCTATTTTGATATGAAAATTGCATGGCTAATGAAAATACCGGCTTGGAAGCACACGTTTGAACAGGAACAAATATTCGCGCAAATGGACATCATTTTCTACTCGCTGCTCTGCTCTGCAAGAGAGGGCTTCGAGAGGAGGCAGATCTCTACGCAGACTACTGTGCAGCAGATACAGATGGACAGCTCAATGCCTCGTCCTGGCTTCTTTGGCAAGCTCAGGCGCTTCATAGGAGGTGGTCATAGTGGATATTAATCCAGTTCAGATGTTTTATGCTTCAATAGGCATGAATATTGCCCTATTCTTTGCATTGGCAGCTTTCATTCTCCTCAGCGGGCAGCTAGGCGTTAAAGCAGCCTGGGCGACACTCACAAAGCGCCCGCTGCTGATATATAGCCTACCGACCGGGAAAGGAAAGGCCATAGTCCCTAAACAGAGTGTTGGAAACTTGCTGTTGAAAGACGGTGAAATAGTTGCGATACCTGGGGACACCATACTTATAGGCAAGCTCCCTGTTGTGATAGGCAATTATCGCCTAGGCATCAGCATAAATCCACATTATGCAACGCTAATAAACACGCTCAAAGAGCATGGGATAGAGGATGGAGAAGAGCTTGAAAAAATTGTGAAGAGGGAAGCAGAAAAAGTACTGAGAACAGAACTCAAAAAGCGCGGCGTGAAAAAAGAGGAGATGGAAGGGCTTGGATTTAAAGAGTTGTTCAAAATTGCGAAGGAACACTTTGGGGAGCAGGAAGTTGAAAAGTGGTTCAAGAACAGCAAGAGACTTGAAATAGTGAAGGGAATCAACCTCTATGATTTCTGGCGCTACATCAAATACAATGTTAATCCGAGCTATATCACCGCCAGGGTTGCCGCGCGGGTAAAGGCTGAGATGGAAGGGGAAAGAGACCCGATTAAGAAGTACTTCCCGATCATTCTCGCTGTGGGCGTTGTTGCAATCTTACTTGGCATAGCCTACACGATAGTCAAGAACCAGAACGCAATCAGCATTGACCAGTGCAAGGAGCTCATTGTAACAGCTAAGACCGGGGCTAACGTAACCCTGCAAATGGGAGAAAATCCACCAAGCGGGTTCCTGGTGAGGTAAAATGGCGTATGTAGACCCGGCCGGATATGTTTGGAAGAAAGGGCACATTGTAGGTAGGGCCTCCCCCTCAAAGGCAGGGCAAGAGGTTAGCGAAGGTGAGTATCGCCCTGCACATGGCTATGAGGAAGCGAAGAATATCGTGGTAACTGACGAAGCGCCAGCCGGGACTAAGGTAAAGGTCTACATAGGCGAGACCTCGACCGGACAGCCTATAGAGCGCGAAGTCTACGCTGAGGATCTCGCCACAATGACAAAGGAAGAGATCAGAGAGCGCTATGGCTCCGCTGTGGCTGAGAGTGTGCAGGTGCAGCGTGAGCAGACGCCAGAGGGGGAGATGGTCAGAATTACGTATCCCATAGCGGAGCAGGTTCAGCAACCACCACAACCTCAGCAGGAACCCATAATAAAGAAGCCCAGCGCTACCGATTTGCTGGCACAGAAAATGACTGAAGCGGTGCTATTTCAGCCAACCCGTGAAGATAGGATAAGGGAATGGCTCAGAGCTGAGCCCCTACAGGAGCAGAGAGCTCTCCAGAGCGGTGCCCTTGGTGGCTGGGGAGAAAGAGAGATACTTGCTGTAGAGCTGTGGAGGCAGAGAGCAAGACAGAGCAACATAGTCCCTGACTGGATAGAGCAGAAGTACCTGCAGGCTGTGTATGGTGATCTGCCTCCAAGTACATCTACAGAGATAGATTTCCTAAGAGGGGCGAAGAATATCGCTATAGATACGGCTGCGCTTGTAGCCTCTGCTCCTGGTGCTATTGCATTCCTCGCAAAGCACCCTGAAGTAATCCCTGAGATTCCCCCAACTGTTGCTGGGGTGCTCTGGGAATCTAAGGGCGATATCTTTGGAGGAGTACGCTCAAACCCGATGTATGCCCTGGGTTATGGTCTCGGCGCTATATTCGGCCCCAAGGCAGGAGGAAAAATAGGGAAAGTAACGTTTGGCGAGGGCAGGTTGAAAGCTTTTGCATCTGAGCAAACTGGTGCGCTTGGTGGCAGACAGAGGCTCATGCAGAGGCAGAACGTTGAGGTTATAGACCTGCGCCCTATACTCACAAAAGAGGGATGGGTGGAGTACAAGATAACCCCACAGGGCGAGGTTGTGAAAGTTCTAAGGCCAGTGGTAAAGGTAGAGCAGAAGCAGGCAGAGGCTATAACCTTCGAGCCATCTTATATGCAGACTGACTTTTCAGCGCTTGCATCTCCTACCTCAAAGGCACAATATCAGAAGGCCATGGCCAAGGCACGGCTGAAAGTCGAGCAGATGATGAAACAGGTGCAGCTTCAGAAACAGAAACAGGCAGCTCTGCAGAAAACAAAGCAGGTTGCAATTCAGGAGGCAAAGCTCAAAACGGAACAGGTTGCACTGACAAGGCTTCAGGCTCTCACGAAGCAGGTAACGGTTCCTGCTCTTTTGCTCAGGCAGGAAGCGATACAGAAACAGGTAGCTCTGCAGGGATTGAAGGCGGTTCAGATTCAGCAGTTAATAGCACTTCAGGGATTAAAGACCCTACAGATGCAGAAACAGATACAGCGGCAAAAAGTCATACAGCTACAGGTTCCGAAGCTGGGATATATACAGAGGGCTGCAGAGAAGCAGATCCAGATAACCATACCTAGGGTAGAGAGAGATTGGGTAAGAATTAAAGTGTCTCCTCCGAGGACTCCCCCAGGGAGACCTCCAAGAATACCAAAACTGCCATTCGGAGGCGGGAAGAAAGGAATACCGCAGCTCTTTGGCGGGAGGAGAGGACGGAGAAGGTGGTTACGGGTATGGAGCCTCAAAAAGCTATGGGGGTGATGTAATTGCTCGTGCTTTTTATAGGGCTGTTGCTTGCAATCCTGCTGGCTGGCTTTTTTTACGTGATGTGGAGCCCGGTCATGAACGAACTGATTAACACGGGCATAGATACAGGTGCCAACACAGATACGCTTAACATTTTAAGCCTTAGCTGGGATAAGTGGCCCTACGCTGTGGTAATCTTCGCTATTATAGGAGTCCTGCTCTACATCTATAGGAAAGAGCCTTACTCGGATTATTATCAGGGATTCTGGAGGTGAGCCATGAGGTATAAGCTCCTCTTCGCGGTGCTAATCGCATTCATAGCCCTTGCCGGTCAGGCGTGGGGCTGGGCAGATGCAAACTATCAGTACCGCGTGCCAGTCACGATAGACCCGGGCGGTGCAAGCGATCTCACCGGGTTTCAGGTCGAGGTAGTTGTAGATACCGCGACGCTGATATCAGCGGGGAAAATGAACGCTGATTGCAGCGATGTGCGCTTCTACGACGATGACGACACAACAAAGCTGAACTACTACCTCGAGAGTGGCTGCAACACAAACAGCACAACGTTGTGGGTGAAGCTCAGCGACAATGGGACGCAAATCTACATGTACTACGGCAACCCGGGCGCGGTGAGCGAGAGCAACGGCTCAGCGGTGTTTGAGTTTTACGATCCTGGCGACCTCTCAGCCAACTGGACAACAACAGGAACGGTAACGAGCAATGGTGATTCTATTGTCTTAAACTTGTACGATGGGATAAGAACGCCCCTTCTTGGTCAAAATGAAGCTGTTTTGTTGGAATATAAAATCAGAAATCCAAACGGAGACCCATCAACATATAGAACAGGTCAGGCTACTATTAAAGAACCATCTACAAATGCTTGGGGATATTCAGACGCTTCTAATGAAGTATGGGTAATGTATGATGACATAGGACAATTGAGAAAATTTTTGGCCTCTTCTTCTGTTAGTGGGACGGAAACCCGCATTGGCTGGGACACAGTACAAGTTATCTGGCAAAATGGAAGCATGGGAAGCATGAGCATAACACGACTTGATACTGGTGAAACATTAAGTGACACCTTCACAAACATATATGGTGCATATTACAGTGGTGGTTGGGTTTATGGAGGCACTCAGCCATCCTTTAGCGATGGCTTCTACTGGGAAATTTATGTTTTTGTATCAGCAGGAGATCCAACCGAAATTGATTATGTTATTGTCCGCAAATACGCCGACCCGGAGCCTTCTACCAGCCTCGGCGCGGAAGAAATTGCTGGCGACATGGTACTCGAGGCAGTTGAGCCACCAGATGGCTATGTCTCAGAGAGCCAATATGTCAATTTCACGGCATACATTGAGGGAAGCAACCTCACACGCCTGACACTTTACATCAACGACACAGGGCAGAGCTGGAGCAATACAACCGCTCTCGTGAATGGCACAAACTATACCTTCTATGATAGATACCTTCCGCTTGGCAACCACAGCTGGTATTTCGAATTATGCCAGAACAATAGCGGCGAGTTTTGCATCCAATCAGAGACGAGAAACATCACGATTACTGGAGGTAACGTATTAGTCTTTCTTTATGACGAAGCTACATTTCAGCCAGCACAAGGCAACATCACAATTAAAGCGCTGAAAGCAGACACATTCGAGCTTGTTTCAAATACAACGGCAATAGATGGAGTTGGCAGCTTTGAACTACCTATTGGGGATTATGTCATAATCGCTGGAGGAGGGCAGAACGACAGCTATCAGTATCAAAGAAGAAAGCTCATCTCCGCTAGCTCTGGTGCAACTAAACAGGTAAAGATGTACCTGCCGAAAGATAACGTTGCACAGATAATTTTCCGCATCAACGATTATACCGGTAAATTTGGGCAAGGGACTAAATTGTCATTAAAGCGGTACATTCTTGACACTCTCACAGAGGTAGACTTTGATTATACGGATATTGAAAAGAAAACATCTCATTATCTGCTTAAAGGAGCGAAGTATTACATTTATGTTGCTAACAACGGAGAGGAAAGAGCGCTCGGCTGGTTCGTTCCAGACATCTCTTCAGTAAAAGAGCTTATAATAGGCGAGATAACCTTCACACCACAGACAAACTTCATCAGAGAAAATATCAAGTGGGACGTAAGCAGCCCCAATAACAGCACGGTTATATTCAGCTATGACGACAGCTCCAGCGTAACCACCCAGGTAGACTGGGCACTCTACAACGTAAGCAACCGCTCCCAAGTCATCTTTACATCTTCCTGCTCCTCTCCGACCTGCGAGCTCACCTTTACAGGGGCGCAGGAAGGGGCTACTTACATCTCCTGCTTTAATGCAACCACAAGCGAGTTCGGGGTGGTGCATGAGTGCACCTTTGTGACTGTGAAACGCTCAGGAGAGCGATTCGACTTAGGACTGAGTGAGACCAAACAGAACATTATCTCCAGCATCATTCTCCTCGCAATTAGCAGCGTTTTCGGCGCAGTAGATGTAAAGCGTGGCGTGGCTGTGTTCGCTTTTGCCGGGCTTATCCTCTACGCTGCTGGCTGGCTGAATGTGCCTCTTGTAATAGTCGCGACCGTTGTAGTCTACGCCATGATTATCGCAATAGCCAAAAAGGAGGGTGAAAGCCTATGAGGTTCTACGACCTCGCCCTGTTCCTGTTCATTTTCAATCTCACAATGGGGCTGTTCAACGAGCTTGGGGTGCTCCCCGGGATAACTTTCCAAAAGGAGACATGGGGGTATGAAGTACAGGAGGGAAATGTGAAGTATGTTAAAATATCCAACGATTCCCTTTTTGCTGGAGATAGTATAACCCAGGACCTCGGTTTTTACGCAATGATAAAGATGATAATGAACGGCATAAAGGCGTTTATAGTGAGCTTCGGAAAGGCAACTATCCTTTTCCCGCTCATGCTGGCAGAATTGAAGGTTCCAAACAATATAAACCTCGTGCTCACAAGTGTGGTGTGGTTCATATATTTTGCTGGCTTATTGCAGTGGTGGACTGGCAGAAGCGTTGAGGGGGTGGCGTAGGTGGTAGGTGTAGACCCTGACCAGTTCCTGAATGGTACCGACCTGAAGCTCTGGGAGATGGCCACTTATCCCTTTGTGGATTTCTCCTGGGGCTATTTCTTCTACCTCTTCATTTTCTTCATGATCTTTACAGGGCTCTACATCAAGCAGCGCAGCGTGGTTATTCCAAGCCTGCTGGGGCTGATATACTCAGCCCTGTGGTACACATACCTGCCACCAGAAAGCTACTGGTACATGGCGGTGCTCCTGATCCTGTCCCTCTCCGGGATAGTGTACACAATTGCAAGGAGATGAGAGTATGGGAAAGAAAAGCCTCGAGGAGTATGCGAGGGAAGTAATGAGGCTGCAACTCCAGGTGGAGAAGCTGAGAAGGGAACTGATACCAGAGCTGGATAGAAGGGCGTACCCATGGCGATACAGGAAAAGATAGAGACTTTTGAGGAGCCAGATTTCATAGAAAGGCTGAACTACCGCATAGCGCAGGCTGAGGAGTGCTATGTGCTGGGGAAAAAGGCAGCATTTATCAGGGTTGCTGATTTGGTTATCAGGATGTGGAAGAGCACCTCATTGGCAAATAAGAAGGATTTCAATAAGATAGATGAGAATCCAACTTTCCAGGACTATTTTACTATGTTCTGGAAAGTATACCGGGACTTAGATAGGCATGGTTTGCTGATACGAATGAGAAGAACAAAGCAGGTGAACTTATGAAGCTTAAATATGAGCTGAAAAAGGAAGTTATAGACGGGATAAAGTCCCCTCTCCTGGAAGAGACTTACCTGCTTAATGTGACCACAACGATGAGGGACGCTTTCATCGTCGGGCAGCGTGGTTCCGGAAAGTCAATATTTGCAATCAAGTGGGCGATAGCTCAGAGTGAGGTGGACCCTGAGTTTTACGAACCTTTTGACCTCCATAAGCACCTGTTCTTTACCAGGGAAGACCTGCTGGAGTACCTGAAATATTTGTTCTATCATCCGCCTGAGCGCTACGTTAATCTCGTTTTCGACGATGCCGGTGTGGATGCGAATAATAAGAAGTGGTGGGAAGAGTTTTCTATCCAGCTCGGGCAGGTGTTACAGAGCTACCGCTTCCTGAAAGCCAACCTATTTGTTACGGTGCCTTTCGCCTCGCTTATGCTCAAAGAGACCAGGAAGCTTTTTACCACGCTGATTATCTGCGAGAAGAGGCTGGAACGTAAGGGCTACACCATGGAGGAGGTGAAAACGGCATATGTCTACAACGTGACAAGTAGTAGGGGGCGGTTTCTCAGAGACTACCTATATGGCGATAATAAACAGTTCCCCAAGAGGGCAAATTATGAGATTGATATCGGCCACCTTGACGAGGAGCTATATGCTGAGTATGAAGAACTGAAGAGAGCGGCACTCGCTGGAGTGATCTTTAAGCCAGAGGATGATGAGCAACCCACGGCTCGCTAACAGAAGCATGCTCTTACCCACTTTTAATGCCCCTATTTTGAAAGTTTTGAGGGTGGCTAATGGTTTACCATTAGCGCTTAATGTTACTCACATTTTACCGCAGCTAAAACCGGGTATTTGATAAACTGCAAAACGTTGAAAGTTTACAAAAATGTTTTATCGAAAACCGGGACCTTATTAAAAGTATAACTAAAAGTATAACTAAAAGTACTTTTAAAAGTACTTCTAATAGTACTTCTAATATAGCGTCCCGGAAGAGCATCAAAAATTATTGTAATGTTATCCTATGGCTTAATGTTGCCTGCCCCATCACATACGAAAGCTCTATACTCTGATCCTTCAACATTGCCAACTCTCGCATACTCCTTTACCATGGCAAGATAGTTCTTCTCACCCTCTACAATTTTACTTAGCGTCTTACCCCTCCTCGAGGGTGGTATGTTATAGCTCCTCAGAATGTCCTCTGCCTCTTCCCTGGAAGAGACTTTGTAGATGCCGGCTATTCTATAGTCAGCCTCTACTTCTAAGTTTCCCCCTGAAAATAAACCCACGAGAGCGCTCCCAGCCTTTATGTCTTTGTACTCCTCGCTCATTTTGTCGTTGACCTGCTTCCTGCATTCCTTCTTTGCAGCGTCTACCATTATATTCCCCGTGATAAAGAGAGCGCCTTTCTGGAAAGCATCATCGAGAGGATAAGGCATTATTTCAGGCTTCAGAAATCCTATCAGAAGGAAAATTACAGCTATGTAAAAGAGGTGAACTCTCCACTTCCTTTTAATAAGCACTATGACTACCCCCTTCTATCTTTTTTCTGACCTTCCAGCGCTGGGATAAAAGCCTAACGGTGTTGTGCAACCCACATGCACAACCTTAACTTTTCCGGCGCTCTTGGCAAAAGTGCATATGTGCATATGGATGCATATATTTCACCTTTAGACGACCACTGAGGGGTAAGAATATGAGCTGCGTGAGAATCTTGATCTTGGCAGGAGATGGAAAAACCCATGTAGTCGAAACGCAGGCGTCAGTGTGGCTCAAAAAAGTGAAGCTGCTGAAACGCAACGGAAACTACATCCTGAACTTAGACGCGGTGGAGGTTGAAATGCCTGCGAAGATCGGCTACGAGTTCGTAGAGGACTTAGCGCTGCTCCTGGACTACGAGGAAAGGAAACGGCTGGGCGAGGCTCTACAAGCGAGTTTTTAACCTCTTTTTACTTGCTAAGCCCTCGCGATAGCACTGTGGTCAGTCCACCTTATCGGAAAATTTTATTAACCTGTTGATGTGAATTTATTAACACCAATTGAATAATTGAACTGAGCTATTGACTATGGTGTGCGGGTATGATTGGCTGGATCACTAAACGTGTGTTGCTTTATTTGTTCACGTTTTTGAACAATCTGATAGTTTTGGGGATTGCTGGATTGGCCATGATAAAGCTTCTGGGAGTCGATCCTAAGATTGTATACATGGGAGTCGTTGGGTTTTCTGCAGCAAATTATGGTGTATTCATAAAACTTACAAGCACAGAACTCCTAAAGCTTGCGGAAATTATTAAGAGTAAAAAGGATGTTAGTATCATTGCGGTTATTCTGAACTATCTTGATTTTATGTTGGCAGTATATGTTGGATTTTTGATATATGGGGTATCCTCTGTGGGGTTGGTCGTCCCTCTCGTATGGCTCAGCTTGGAGATATACCTCGCTGACAAAGGAGCCTGGTTCCTCACTCCAATAGGGATATTACTAAAGGCGCTCCAGTTCCTAAAAGTAGATATGAAAAACTACGTGCTCCTTGGTCCCCCAGTAACAGTGCTGGCCTTCGGGAAAGTACAGAAGAGTTTGCGATAGAAAAATAAGACAAGCAAAAAGAATAATGGAATTTCCGCGTTCCCAACTTTTATAACCTCCCCCGGGCGTACCCCAAATTTTGTGCCAACCAACACTAAAAACAGAGAAATTAATAAAGAAACCATAAATTCAGCAATCGTTTTCTTAAACCACTGTTTTATCATTCCATCCCCCTACATCATTCTACCTCTTCGATGTAGACGTGAGGAATGCGCTTGAGTTTGACTACTAATCGCTCTCTTTCTCCATATCCTCCTTTCTCCTTCCACATGTCTATTATCTCCTCTTCTTGGAGAATGCGACAATGATTATGAACTACCTGAAATTGCCATTCTTTTAGTTCTTTCACAAGTTGGGAAAGTGTCATTTGTTTTTTCTCTTTTAAGACGTTTATAATCCTCCAACGAGCCCTTGCACCTATTGCTCGTCCAATACTCTCAATTTGACTCTCATCACTTACTTCTTTCATATCAACACTTAGTGTGCGAAAACTTTAAATATACCTTTCGGTTATAAATGTTACTTGATAGGTAATAGGTAGTAGGTGATAGATATGGCATTGGTACATATCGACGATGAATTACATGCTCTGGTAAAGGGGCTTGTTGAAAAAGAGCGCTTCGAATACCCCACAGTGAAGTACATTATTAACAAGGCAGTGAAAGAGTTCCTTGAGAGGAGGGGTTACAAAGTCGACCAGAGCCAAACGCCAAATCCGGCATTTGATGCCTACCCTAAGGCGGAGGTGGAGGGGTGAGCAATGAGACTCACAGACGCTTTCCTCTACGGTGCTTTTGGGGCGAGCCTTTACATGCTGGGCTTCGGGCTCTACGACGCTGGCGTGCCCCCTCTCATTGATGCGCTTTTTTCAGCCGCTGGCGCTGTAGTACTCCTCTACGGGGGGCATAAGGTGGTGGAGGCGGAGAAGCATGCAGCAGCTAAAGCGTAAGATAAGAATTCCGCTAATAGATTTGTTGCGGGTTCTTTCTCCGCCTGAAGGCGGGACAATCAGGCACTACGCGAAATATCTTGACACCATAGCCACTGAGTACGGGGTGACCGGGGAGGAGCTCGAGATTGCACTCAAAAGCGGAAACTGGACTGTGAAAGGGAGGGATGAGGCGTGAATGAGGTAAAAGCAGTCCGGAGAGGCACGCTAAAGATAGAGTGCTTTGATGCGGACTGCGAAGCCTGGTGGACGAATGCAACGCTGTACTGGCTTGAACCAGAGGAACAGGAGGGAGAGTGAAATGGGGCTGGTGCAGCAGCTACGGGAGAAGGCGGAAATTTTCCGCGAGCTCGCTAAGCGCGGGGTGCTCAGCGAGGAGGATATCGAGTTCCTGCGCGAGCTGGGCGTGGAGGTGTGAGCCTCATGGCGGAGGAAACTATCCCGGACTGGTGGCTATTCCGTTGCAAGTGTGGGCAGATGCTGGTGAGGTATCCTTTCATCAGTTGCTCCACCTGCGGGCAGCAGTCTTATTTCTCTGAGAGAGACCGAGAGCGGCTGGAAAAAGAAGGAAAGCTCATGACTCTCGTGGACTACGGTTATGGCGAGCCTATCATCGAAGAGCTGAGGAAAAAGCACGGTGATTTCAAATTCTGGAGGGCGTGAGCCATGGCGACGTGCGCCTACTGCGATGGCGTTGCGGAGTTCCTTGTGTACAAGCTCCGCGGGGGATTCGCCAACGGCGGCACATTCCTCTGCACCAACCACCTCACCAAAGTTGTAGAGCGCCAGGAGGTGAAGGGCTGATGTGCGACGATGAATGCCTGCGACTGGTGTGCAAGCACGTGGATGAGGAATACTATAGCATCTGTGAGCTGTGCCCCTGTTATGAAGCATGTCAGGAGGAGGTGGCGCCTGGTGCCTGAGATATCCGCCGTGGAGTTCATCCGCGACCTGAAAAATCTGGCGCTGGAGGAACTGTCCTGGTGCGTTTTCCATCTCCAGAATGCACTCTGGAAGGGCGACAGAGAGTCGCAGAAGTTCTACGAGGGCGAGATTTCCATCTGGAAGTGGCTCTGCAGAATGATCGGCGTGCCCAGAGATGAAATTGAGGCAGCAGTGCGCAAAGGCGAGGAGATGGCACGGGAGCAGCTCGAGGCTGAGCTGGTGGTGAGGTAGAGATGCTGACAAGGGGCGCGGGATTTCTTACCCCCATGTGTGTTCGGACTCCGGCACCCTCCGAGGGCTTTGCCACATTTCACCTCCTCCCCGCGCCCCCATATTCCAAAAGTAAAAGGAGGGAGAGCAGTTTGCAGCATGAGGTGTATGAAATCATCTGTCAGAATCCGGGCATAACGAGGAAAGAGATTCTTCAAAAAGTCAACCTGCACCCGACAAACGTATCAAAGCGCATCTCTCGCCTTGTAAAGAAGGGCAAGGTCATTAGAATCAGAGAACACGTGCCCGGGAATATTACCCGCTACTATCCTGCAGGGGCGCACACATGATGAAACTAAAAGGTTGCAGCATGGGTGACGAGCTCGACACTTCGCACATGCGTTTAGCAAAAGGTTTACGCATGGAAGAAGTATCACACGCATCTCCACAAGTAGTTAAGTTTAAACTTAACACTACTACTACAAAAACCAGGACTGAAAACCACTCCCATGCGTTAACTAATAACTTAACGCATTTGTTAAGTAATGACTTAACGCATGAGATAATAAAGTTTACAATTTTTGTTTATTCAAACAATTTGTTCTCGAGATCGACGTTAAAGCTCGCGTGCTACATTTGTCTGCATCAGTTGATCTCATACAAAGAGGCTGCCGCTCTGCTTAATATTTCGAAGGCTGCTATAGCTCAGTTGCTCCAGAAAAGCAGCAAACTCTTTTCGTTTAAAGTGGTTTCATTAAGCGGCTGGGGCAGCGGGGGCAGGGAGAAGCGCATCAAGCTAAGCAAAGAGGCGGAGCAGTATCGCGACCTGATTCTCGCTCTTGGCAGAGAGTTGCTTGGCAGGGAGTTTGAGGATTGCAAGCGTAAGGTTGTGTTGCCAGAGGAGGACAAGCAAAGCAACCTGAAGCTTGAGAAGGCGAAGCATGCGCTCGCTCAGCAGTGGAGGAAGCATGGCAGCTGGAAGGCGATCCCCAGGGAGCGCGTCATGTTCTGGTGCAAGGAAACGGGGCTGAGCGAGGAGGATCTGAAAAAGGAGACTCATGCCTTCCTTACCGAGACGATCTGGAGGAGGGCGAGGAAAAAAGAATTGCTTGCAATGAGACGCCGAGCAGAGGAAGAAAGCGTGAAAGACGATCTGAAGCTGTTTAGGGAGGTGGAAGGTTGAAACGCAAAGATTACACCTGTGGGAAGTGTGCACACTTCAGGGCAGGTGGCTGGACAGGGGTCTGCAAACTCCACAAGACGCGGATATTCGCAAGAGATGCCGCATGCGTTGAATTCATACCTGTTACCAAGTTCGAGGAGGTGGAGGGGCTGTGAAAATCTTTTTCCTTTCGGTTGCTTCAGGAACACAGAAAAAGACCGCTGAAGCATTGAACTATCCATATATCCTGATCAACTTCATGACCAAAGCGAACACCCCGCCGAAGACGGCGAGAGTTCTCTTTGTTGACTCGGGAGGCTTTCCGAGCTCATTTCTCTACAACGGCTACAATAAGAGCGATGAAGAATACCTCAACTTCGTTCTGAAGCATGACGCAACATACTTCGCACTAAGAGATTATCCCTGCGAAGTTCAGATCATCAAGAAACATGACACCACGCCAGAGAACCAGATATTACGGACCGTAGAACACCACATCAAACTTCTTGATCTGTCAGAGGATTATGGCTTGGAGGGGCGAGCTGTCCCAGTCCTCCAGGGCTGGGAGACTGATGAATACCTGTACTGCCTTGACCTGTTCAGAGAGCACGGGCTCATCAGAGATTACATGGCGATAGGTAGCTTATGCAGGAGACACGCTGAAAAGCAAATCAGGAAAATAATCCTTACGGTCCGTCAGGAGTTGCCCGACTGGGTGAAACTTCACGCTTTCGGCACTAAAATCTCAGTTCTCAGGAACAAAGCCGTATGGGATGCCATTTACAGCGTTGACAGCGGAGCATGGGATTTTGATGCAAGATGGAAGAGGTACACACAGAGAATTCGAGCAAAATCAACGTTTGAAGCTTCTTTAAAATGCGCAAAAGAGTACATCTCGAAAATCAATCGCCTTCACGCCAATTTTTCGAAACAAATCAAACTGGGGGTGGAATGTAAATGAAGTGGCGTTGTGGCGTTTGCGGGAAGGTTCACGACACCGAGACCAAGCCCATGAGATGCGAAGAATGCGGGAATAGCGCCCGATTCTACGCGCTGAAGGAGGTTGGGAGTAAATGGTTGCAAAAATAGAAGGGGCGGATTTTGTAGAGTTCCTGAAATTCCTTGATGAGAGAGGCTGGGGAGTTTTGAACTTCAACACTTATAGACAAGCAGGGAGAATGTGGTTCTATCTTTGCGTAGCAGAGAGGGGTCCGAACGGAAGGTTCATCAAGAAGGAAGGACTTATTGAGAGCCTCCCTACCGCTCTCGAACTCATCGAGAAGGAAATCGATAAGGAGGGATAGAGTGATGCAGGCTCTGACTGACAGGGAGAGGAGAAGATTGAAGGAAATATCCCAGCGCTGCTATGACTTTTCAGCAGAGATCAGCGATTTCCTGGAAGAGATAGATGCCATGATGCAGATCAACCCACGGAGCGAGGCGGTAGAGGTGAAGCTGAAACTTCAGAACCTGCTGAACAGCTTGGACATAATATGCACTGCGCTGGTCGCCATAGAGGAGAAGGTGGAGGCGATTTTTGAGGTTGAAAGAAAGTTCAGAGGCTGAGGAATATGGGTATTACAACATTAGACCGCTATATTTCTCACGAAATAGGGGCATTAAAACCGGGTATAGCTACGCGTCTCGCGGTGTGCCCGGCATGCGTGCCCAACCTGCGCGTTGCGAGGAAGGCGCACTACTACAATCGCGCTGAGCTTCCGCTGCTGGCAAAGGAGCGCTACGGCAAAGACTACGTGGTCAGGTGTTGCCCACGCTGTGGCAGATGCTTCTACTACGATAGAGGGAATAAGCTCTTTGTGGAGCTTGCGTTCAGGTATGGGGATTTTTTCAAGGAGGAGGGATGAGCCAATGTGTAACGGGGCTGCTGACCCATTATACTACTACCCCGAGCTAAAAATCTTCTATCCCGACCTTTATGCTGCCTTGGTGCTCTTCCAGATTCTGGCATTTCTTGCCGTTGCAGGCTTGGCACTCTATCTCACTTGGCGGTTTGGAAAGAAGCATGAGAAGGAGGGAGCGAGGGATGTTGAGTAGGCTTTTGTTTGAGTGGTGGGGTATTCTGATACCACCGCATAGCTGTGAAATGTGTGGCGGTAGGCACTGGACATATAGCGCTGCGGTAAGTTGCTTCTGGAACACCTTAGAGTCATTCATCGCAAAACAAGAAGTAGAATTTACCTCTGCACCTTGAGCAGCAGGCTATCTCTACCGGCTATGCTTATGCTCACCTCTGTGCCTTTCTCGATGCCCATAGCCTCGCAGATCTTAGCGGGTAGCGTTACGTAGAGCTGGCGATACTTCCCGATTTTTCTTTCCTGCACGCGCATGTTTGTTATCGTTAAATCTTAACGTTGAAAACAGGGTTATATTTGTTTAGAATCGGAAAAGAAGAGCAAAGGGCTTCTAACTCGGAATTTTATGCCGGGGGCGGGCTTCGAACCCGCGACTTCCACGTATCCCAGGAGTGCCCCATCGCTGAGGCAGAGAGCCTCTCCCTATGAGCGTGGCACTCTAACCAGGCTGAGTTACCCCGGCAGAAGAGGGTACTGGCTTAACTACTTAAACCTTAT
>WANW01000051.1 GCA_015521615.1 Candidatus Hydrothermarchaeota archaeon | reverse complement strand
TTGAAAAGCTAGAAAAAGAAAAATCAATACTTGAAAAAGAGCTTTACAGGCTGAAAGAGGAGATAAAGATAGAAAAAGATTTAAGAAAAGCTGTTGAAATCGAAAAAAGTAAAATTGAGGATGTATTGAATAGCAAAGAATTGGAAAAAGCCAGACTTGAAAAAACTATTGCTACCATAAATGCGGAACTTAAAGAAAAAGAAGTGATGATCAACAGATTAAATAGAAAAATAGAAAAACTACTGAAGGAAAAAGGAGTCAAAGAGGATGAGTTAGACAGGTTAAAGCAAGTGATGGAGGAAAATAAGAAGCTTAAACAGGAATTGAATGATAAAAAAGCAACAATAGACTCACTAAAAACAAAATTAGAAAAGATAACTGCAGAAAAGCTGGTATTCGAGGATAATATTAAAAATAAACTGACCAATGAAAGAAGACTGAGGATAAAGGCAGAGAAAAAGCTTAAGGACCTCAGGACAGAGCTTTCGAAAGAAAAGAAAGCGAAAAGTGAGCTGGAGCGTCGCTATGCTGAGGTATGCGAGGAGGCAGAGCTGCTCGGAATGGAGGTAGAGAGACTAAAAAGGCTTTTGAAGAGGAGGTCGCAGGCTAAGCCCATGAAGACGGGCAGAGATGAGGCTTACGTGGGTGAGAAGATAGATGCATTGCGCAGGAGGAAGTAGAATGTTCTCAAGGCGTGTGCTTCAGATTGAGCCCTTTCAGGTGATGGAGATCCTGGCAAAGGCGCAGCGTCTTGAGAGGCAGGGCGAGAGGGTTATCCACCTTGAAATAGGTGAACCCGACTTTCCAACGCCCGAGAAGGTGGTGGAGGAGGCGTACAGGGCAATGCGGCGTGGGGACACCCACTACACCGACGCAAGGGGCATCCGTGAACTCAGAGAGGCGATTAGCAAGCATATATATGAAACTCTGGGTGTTGAAGTGAACCCCTCGCGGGAGGTGCTTGTTACGGGCGGCGTTAGTCTGGCGCTACAGTTTGTCCTCGCCTCCCTCCTCGAACCAGGAGATGAGGTGCTCATCACAGATCCAAGCTACCCGTGCTACCCCAACTTTATACGCTTTTTCGACGCCAAGCCTGTAAGTGTAAATCTTCACAGCGACTATTCCCTTGACCTGGAGGATTTGAAGGAGAAGCTCAGCAGGCGCACAAAGGCGATACTTATAAACACCCCATCCAATCCCACGGGCACATACCTCACCATGGAGGAGCTTCGCGCGCTTTGCGAAGTCGCCTCCGAGGCTAAAGCCTGGGTTATAAGCGACGAAATATACTCGGGTCTGGTATACGATGCAGAGAGAAGCCCAAGCATCCTCGAGGCGAACTATGAGCGCTCTATTATGCTGGATGGCTTCTCCAAGCTCTACGCCATGACCGGCTGGCGCCTGGGCTACGTCGTTGCTTCGGAGGAGCTTTTAGCACAGGTACTCAAGCTCCAGCAGAATTTCTACATCTCTCCGAGCTCCTTTGCGCAGCACGCCGCCATAGCTGCACTGTCTCTCCATGACGAGGTTAAAGCAATGAAGGCGGAGTTTGACAGGCGCAGGCAGTATATTATTAAGAGACTTAAGGACATCCCCGGCTTCGAGGTTCACGAGCCCAAGGCAGCGTACTATGTTTTCCCCGACGTGAGTGAGATTTCCACAGACTCCTCTGCTCTGGCGGAATATATTTTAGACACCGCGAAAGTTGCGGTTACCCCCGGCATAGCCTTCGGCAGACGCGGTGAGGGACACATACGCATATCATACGCAGCATCTCTGGAGAATATTGCTGAGGCAATGGATAGAATTGAAAAGGCTGTAGAAAATTACGGGTGATAGCATGGGAAGAGCCACAAAAATAGAGATGTACAAGAAGATTATTGATGCGATAGCCTCGAGGAGTGCGTGCTCTCGTCGCAAGCTCGGCGCAATAATCGTCAAGGACGACCGTATTGTGGCAACTGGCTACAACGGCGCCCCCCGTGGCTGGGAAAACTGCGGTGACGAGGTGCCGTGTTACAAGGATAAGTACGGTATACCCTCGGGGGTAATAGACTACTCATGCCCTTCTGTGCATGCGGAGATGAACGCTATTATCAATGCAGCCTACCACGGGGTAAGCATCAAAGGCGGGACGCTATACACCCAGGTTGATCCGTGCTTCTGGTGCGCTCTTGCTATAGTAAACTCAGGCATTAAGCGAGTGGTTGTGTTCGCAGACTACAGCGACAAGCACGGCATAGAGGTTTTGAAAAAAAGCGGCATAGAGGTCGTCCGGGTAATGGAGTGAGACTACTCCTCAAGCTCCAGCCCGAACTCCTCCTTTAGCACCATTATCGCTGCCTGCGGTGGAATTACACCCTTTTCGGTAATTATGAGATCTATGTACTCTGGTGGGGTGACGTCAAAGGCGGGATTTCGAATTCTTACCCCTGGGAATTCCTTCGGGCTGGCAACCTCCTCAGCAGGGCGCTCCTCAATCTCCACCAGTGCGCCTATCAATGTCTTGGGATGGAACTTGTAGGTCTCCGCTGCAACCATGAAAACCACCCTTGCCTCGTGGGCTGCTAGGGCGATCTGTGAGGTGCCGATTTTGTTAATCACCGCTCCATTTGCTGCTATACTGTCGGCGCCGACTATTACCTTGTCCACCTCTTTCATAAATGTGCGCACCGCAGAGTCGACAATGAGTGTTACGGGTATACCCTGCTCGGCGAGCTGCTTCACTGTAATGTGCCCCTGGTAGCGTGGCCTCGATTCGGTGGCAATTACCTCTATATCCTTTCCTTGGTGGAAGGCGGTAACTATCACAGAAAGAGCAGCCTGGGAGTTGCAGTGGGTAAGTATAACGTCGCCGCTCTTTATTCGTCTGGCGCCTATCTCGCCTATTTTACCGAGGGCACGCTTTGAGCGGGCAATAAACTCCTCGGCTGCATTAACCACCGCCCTTCTAATCTCCTCTACATCATCATTTCCTCTAGCAGCAAGGAGCACATAGTTTACTGCATTTGGGAGGCTTACTGCAGTTGGCCTCGCCTCCTTGAGGATTGTGCCTGCCTTCTCAAGTTCTGACAGAAAATTTGTCGCACTCTCTCCCTGATAGTTAAGGGCGAAATCGCGCAGTGCCTGAGCTGCGCTCTGGGCTATCTTCGCAGCACCTCGAATTTCCATGCTTGCGATTTTGTGTGCGGTTTCCTTAACCAGCTCGTAGCTCATTACATCTCCCCCAGTATAATTCTGCCATCTAGGTATATATACCCCCTCCCTTACATAATCCTTTTTTGTCGTTCTTAAGTACAGAGAAAATGTTAAATATTTTCAGCGCAATCATACAGCTTGCGGGCCCGTAGCTTAGCGGTAGAGCGCCCGGCTCATAACCGGGCGGTCGTGGGTTCGAATCCCTCCGGGCCCACTATCAAAACTTTGTTGACTGTTTTAAAAATGTAAACTAAAAAGTGCACAAATGTAAACTAAAAAATTATCTGTTATAAGAGGCATAATTTATATTGCCCAGGGAGAAGAAAAAATCCTGCTTTTTCTCTCATCAATCCCTGGGCCTCCTCCCTCCCAGATGTAAATTCTTAGATAGATGATGGGCCCGCGGAGATTCGAACTCCGGACCTCCGCCGTGTCAAGGCGACGTCATAACCAGCTAGACTACGGGCCCTGGGTTATGTAAGATTATATTCCCGAGGTAAAATAAATATCTTATTACAGGAGTGCTTTCTTTCTGTACACCCTGAGCTTTGCCTTGTCCAGCACCACATCGCCCTCGGTAGTCTTTGCCTGGACATCTATCCTGTAATCCCCGGGTACTGCATCCTCATTGAGATTCACCTTAAACTCAACTATCCTGCTCTCCCCTGGCTTGAGCCTGAAGGTGGTTTTATTTGGTCTGGTGATGCTCAGCCCCTCAGTTTCTATCACATTGACCTCCACAGTCACCATTTTATCGGCGATGTTTGTGGTTTTTGCCTTAACCACAATCTCCTCAGGTTCTTCGAGGCTAACCTTGCTGGGTGTCACCTCACTCTCCAGCTTGATTGTGTGCTTTTCACCTAGGGCGGCGCATCCGCTCAGTACCAGGAGTAGAAAAAGCAGCACAGGCACGCGCATACATGGAAGTTGTTACCCGCGCATATAATACCTTTACGGTATTCCTGCAACTATGCCAGCGTACCTGTTGCATATATCCGCCCCGCCCTGGGTAATCTTGCAGAGCAGTGCCCTGAGCGCCTCCATTTCAGCCTCCTCTCCGAATTTCTCCCCGCTTCCCACGCGGTAGTACCTGCACCCCAGCACTAGGGTTGGTACTGCTCCATTGGGGCTGAATTTCTGGAAAACTGTCATGTCCTCCTTGGGTGCGCTCTGCAGGTCCAGCTCATAAAACCTGAAGACTATGCTGTTGGAAAATTCACCAGCCACCTGCTTTATTATTGGTTTCTCCCATCTGCAGTGGGGACACCAGCTGGTACCAAAGAAGTATACCACTGGCTTGCCGTCAGATGCACAAAGCTCCTCGCCAGTATATATAAAATCTCCAATCGTTTTTCCCTTCTCTTTTCTTATCTGCTCAATCTCCCTCTTTAACTGTGCCAGCTCAATTTTAAGCTTATCATTCTCCTTCTGAAGTGATGCTATACTGTTCTTCAGGCTGGTGTACTCCTCCTCCGGCACCACCACAGAGCCTGAGGGTATTCTTGTATATCCCCATATTGCGGATAGTAAAAACAGGGCTGCAAAAGCCAGAGTAAGGGTCTTCCACCTGGTCTCCGAAGACATCGCTCACCACCCGGCGATTTACTTGCCTTAGTTGTGGTTAACATAGTATATAAGCATTAGGCTGTTAATTATCGCATTCTTTTTAATGTTAGGGCAGCGTAATAGATGCCATGGATGCTGTTGTGGCCATTCTACTGAGCGTTCTACTCACAAGCCTTGTTTCCCTGGTTGGAATCTTCTCCCTCATGCTAAATGAAGAGGTGTTGAGGCGTCTGCTCAAGACATTTGTGGCCTTCGCTTCAGGCACGCTTCTGGCCGCAGCCTTTCTTGACCTCCTGCCGGAAGCGACGACCTATGGAAATTTTACCCTGAGTTATGCTCTAATTGGCATAATGCTATTCTTTGTCGTTGAGGGGGTGATAAGGTGGCACCACTGTCACGAGGAGAGGTGCGAGGTGCACTCCTTCACCTACCTCAACCTGATAGGCGACGGGGTGCACAATTTTATAGACGGAGCAATTATAGCAGCGGCATATCTAACCAGCTTTGATCTCGGTGTGGTTACCACCATAGCAATTATCTTCCACGAGGTACCACAGGAGATAGGTGACTTTGGAATTCTTGTTTACGGGGGGTTCTCCAGGACAAAGGCTCTGCTTTTCAACTTTCTCTCAGCCCTTGCCAGCTTTGCAGGTGCTGCGACTGCGCTAATGTCCTCCGCCCTGGTTACCGGCCTGGTACCCGCTCTACTGGGCCTAGCCGCTGGAGGGTTTATATATATAGCAACAACCGATTTGATGCCTGAACTTCAGAAGAGTGAAGACATCCGGGATGTGCTCAAGTCCCTATCTACCCTCCTCATGGGAATAGTGGTGATATGGCTTGTGATAGTGTTTTTTGAAGTTTAACTTTTACTGCGGAAGGATGTAGATCTCATCCCCGCGGATCTCAAACTCGAGGGTACTCAGCCCTCTGGGCGCTGGCCCAGAGAGTCTTGCACCAGTGGCAGGGTCGTAGGTGGAACCGTGGCAGGGACACTCCAGCACACCCTTGGTTTTAAGAGATTTTCCACTTACCGGGCAGCCCATGTGTGTGCATGTCGCATCAAAGGCATGTATTTCTTCTTCAATCAGAAGAAGGATGCCCGGTCTCCCCCTCAAGTTAAAGGCAACATACCCCTTCTGCATGAGTTCTGCCATGCTCGCCACGCGTATCGGCCTGGCTTCCAGAGAAACCACACGCTTCGGTGCGCCAGGCTTAAGCCTGAAGGCAGAAACAATAGATGTTAAAGAAAAAATGCCAAAAAGAAGTTTGGCAAGTCTGGCGATAAAGATGCGCCTTCTTGTTTTATCTTCAAACATAAAATTCAGGTGCCCTTCTTGAAGTACAGCTTGAAGACGTTCCCTTCCTTCACTTTGCCCAGGAGGGTGCAACCCGTCTTTTTAAGAATACCCGGGACAGCCTCTACAGAGGCGGGGTTGGTTATAAGCACCTCTGCAACTTCTCCATCTTTCATCTGTGATGCGGCACGCTTCACCTCAAGCTGTGGCCTCGGGCACACCATCCCCTGGCAGTCCACCACACGGTCAACATTTATCTTCCCGACTCCCGGTAACTCAACTTCTCCCATATCAGCGACCTCCTTCTTTCTGTGGTGTGTTTGGCGCCACAATTATTTAAAATTTTCCTAAACGTATGTACCATAAGATTTTTTCAGGGTAATATTTTTATAAGCTTGCGATGGCACTAGACAGGCTTGGCGAATCACTGAGCGGGGTAATACGCAAGATAACCCTTGCAGGCATCGTTGATGAGAAGCTTGTCCGCGAGGTGGTACGCGACATTCAGCGCGCCCTGCTGAGCGCGGACGTCAATGTAAAGCTTGTAATGGAGCTCTCCAAGAAGGTAGAGAGCCGCGCCCTGAAGGAGAAGCCGCCAGCAGGGCTGAGCAGAAAGGAGCACACCATACGCGTGCTCTACGAAGAGCTTGTGAATATTCTGGGTGGAGGGAAGGCTTATCCTCTGCCCCAGAAGGCGAGGATAATGCTAGTGGGTTTGCAGGGCTCCGGCAAAACCACAACTGTGGCCAAGCTGGCGAAGTACTTCCAGAAGCGCGGTCTGAGGGTGGCGATTATAGCTGCAGATACATATCGCCCTGCCGCATATGAGCAGCTCTCCCAGCTGGTTGAGCCGCTCCACATAAAAGTATTTGGCTCACCCGAGAGTAAAGATGCAGTGGAGGTTGTAAAAAAAGCGCTTACTCAGGTGGGTAAGAGCGACATTATACTCCTCGACACCGCGGGCAGGCACAGGAGTGAGGAGGAACTCTTCAGGGAGATGGTTGCCATTGCGGATGTTTTTCGCCCTGACGAGAAATTCCTTGTTATAGACTCAAACCTCGGACAGCAGGCCGGTGCGCAGGCTAGGGCATTTAATGAGCACATAGGCATAACAGGCGTGATACTGACAAAGCTGGACGGCTCTGCTCGCGGGGGAGGTGCCCTCTCAGCGGTCGCAGCGACAGGTGCACCTATTCGCTTTGTGGGCACAGGTGAGGGTATAGACGCGCTTGAACCATTTGATGCAGAGCGCTTCATATCCCGCCTGCTGGGCATGGGTGATTTACAGAGCCTGCTGGAAAAAGCCAAAGAGACCATAGACGAATCAAAGGCGAAAGATATACTTAAAGGGGATTTCACCCTTGAGGACCTCTATACTCAGATTGAGTCCCTCACAAAGATGGGCCCACTGGGTAATATACTCAAGATGATCCCGGGCATGGGGCTTGCGCTGCCTCAGGAGGCTGCCGAGCTAACAGAGGCAAGGATGAAGCGTTTTCTGGTGATAATGGATTCAATGACCACCGCAGAGAAAAGGAACCCGAAGATAATAAATTCCTCTCGCATGAGGAGAATCGCCCTCGGCTCAGGTACCAAGGTTGAGGAGGTAAAGGAGCTTCTGAAGTACTACAACACTATGAAGAAGGCGCTTAAAAGCTTCAAAAAGGGCAGAGGTAAGGGCTTCCCGCAACTTGCGAGACTGATGCGGGGAATGGGGATGCAGTGAAGTTAAATCAAAAACGGAGGGAGTGGCATAATCATCCCATATACACCAGCCGCTCCAGCTCCTTCGCCTCGTAGCGCTTGAGGAACTGTTCGTAGGTCTTCTTTGTTTCCTCTGTCAGGCTGGGTTTCACATGCTTGAGCGCCTCACGGAAGTGGCGCATCTCCACTTTCTTCTCGTCAAAGCTCTCCTTGTTAAGCACCGCCTCGCGGAAGGCGAGCATTGCAGCCTCACGGCAGAGCGCCTCTATGTCTGCACCCGAGAAGTTCTCTGTCTGCTTAACAAGAAAGTCGAAGTCCACATCTTCAGCGAGGGGCATTTTTCGCGTGTGTACTTTGAATATCTCCAGTCTCGCCTCCGCATCCGGTGCCTGGACGAGTAGTATCTTGTCAAACCTCCCGGGGCGGAGCAGTGCCGGGTCAAGCATATCCGGGCGATTGGTTGCTGCTATGATAATAACATTGTGGAGCTCCTCCAGACCATCCATCTCTGTGAGGAGTTGATTGAGCACACGCTCACCCACCTTGCTTCCAACCTCAATTCCACGCATACTCGCAATCGCATCTATTTCGTCAAAGAACACCACCGTCGGAGCAGCCTGCTTAGCCTTCTTAAATATCTCTCTTATGGCCTTCTCGCTCTCACCCACCCACTTGCTGAGAATCTCAGGGCCTTTAACACTTATGAAGTTAGCCTCACTCTCGGTGGCCACCGCTTTTGCGAGCAGCGTCTTACCAGTGCCTGGGGGACCAAAGAGGAGCACACCCTTCGGCGGGGAGATACCAAGCTTGCTGAACCCCTCTGGATACTTTATTGGCCACTCTACAGTCTCGCGCAGCGCCTGCTTGACATCATGCAAACCACCTATGTCGTCCCACCTCACATCAGGCACCTCTACATAAACCTCGCGCAGTGCGCTGGGTTCCATCATCTTCCAGGCCTCGAGGAAGTCCTCGCGAGTCACTTCGAGGCTTTCGAGGATCTCAGGCGGGATGCTCTCCTCCTCCAGATCTATCTTTGGCAGCACCTTTCGCAGCGCATTCATCGCCGCCTCCTTGCAGAGAGCTTCTAAGTCTGCACCCACAAAGCCATGGGTTATGTCCGCAAGCTCGTCCAGGTCCACATCCTCAGCGAGGGGCATGCCACGTGTGTGAATCTGAAGTATCTCCTTCCTGCCCTTTCGGTCGGGCACACCTATTACTATCTCGCGGTCGAACCTTCCGGGGCGTCGTAGCGCTGGGTCGAGGGCGTCAGGGCGATTCGTTGCACCTATCACAACTACCCTGCCCCTGCTCTTAAGCCCGTCCATCAGGGCGAGCAGCTGCGCAACGACACGGCGCTCAACCTCGCCGTGCACCTCCTCACGCTTTGGTGCAATTGCATCTATCTCGTCTATGAATATAATGCTGGGGGCGTTTTCCTCAGCTTCCTTGAAGACCTTGCGCAGGTTCTCCTCGCTCTCGCCGTAGAACTTGCTCATAATCTCCGGGCCATTGAGGTGGATAAAGTAGGCATTTGTCTCATTTGCCACAGCCTTTGCGATGAGCGTTTTACCTGTACCTGGCGGCCCATGGAGAAGCACACCCTTTGGTGGCTCTATACCGAGGCGCTCGAAAAGCTCAGGATGCTTCATTGGCAGCTCAATCATCTCACGAATCTTCTGCACCTCGTCCTTGAGCCCGCCTATATCCTCGTAGGCGACGCTGGGTATGCCTGCGCGCTCCTTCACCGGCTCCTCACGCACTATAACCTCAGTACGGTCGGCGACGCGCACTATGCCTCCGGGAATTGTCTGCGTCACCGTGAAGGGGAGCGTTGTACCAAGTACGCCCACCACTATCTTATCCCCCTGAGTGAGGGGCCTGCCAAGCAGCCTGCGCTTTACAAAGTCTCCAAAGCCTGTGGAGAATCTTATCGCCTGGTTGGGCGACAGCACCACTCGGCGGGCGTCATTAACCTTCGCCTTGCGCACCCGCACGTTCTCACCCAGAGAAATCTGGGCGTTCTGGCGGATAATTCCGTCCATGCGGATTATACCAAGACCTTCATCCTCTGCATAGGCACGCCACACTATTGCACCAGTCTTGCGCTTACCATATATCTCCACGATATCGCCTGTGGAGATGCCGAGAATTTCCCTGGTACGGGTATCCAGCCTAACAATACCTCGCCCAACGTCGTTCTGCAGCGCCTCTGCAACCTTGAGTTCGACTTCCATACCTACCACGACCGCTAATTAATATTCATCCCTGTGCCTTTAAAATTTGTTGTTGTAAAGAGGGCCATGTTTCTTATGCCACCGTCTTGAACTTCTCTGCTATTCGCAGGTACTGCTCCAGCTCCTCCTTGGAGATGGGCTTTATCTTCTTCATCGCCTGTTCGAAATGCTTCATCTTCAGCTTGAGCTCTTTCTTCATGACCTCTCTGTCCAGAGGCCTGCCCTCGCTTATGTACTCGCGTATCGCCAGCATCACCGCCTCGTTGCACACCGCAGCTATATCTGCGCCTGTGTAGTTCTCCGTCATCTCCGCCAGCTTTGCTATGTCCACGTCCTCAGCGAGGGGCTTGCCGCGGGTGTGAATCCTGAATATCTCTTCTCTCGCCTTTCTGTCTGGCGGAGGTATGAATATCAGGCGGTCGAACCTGCCAGGGCGGAGCAGAGCGGGGTCGATTATGTCGGGGCGGTTGGTCGCAGCAATAACCACAACCCCGCGCAGCTCCTCCAGGCCGTCGAGCTCTGTGAGTATCTGGCTCACAACGCGTTCTGTGACGTGGGAGTCGAGGCCAGAGCCGCGCGTGGGTGCTATTGCATCTATCTCGTCCATGAAGACTATGCAGGGCGCCGCTTGGCGTGCCTTGCGGAAGGTTTCGCGCACCGCCTTCTCGCTCTCACCCACCCACTTGCTCAGGAACTCCGGGCCTTTGACGCTTATGAAGTTGGCCTCGCTCTCGTTTGCCACCGCCTTGGCGAGCAGCGTCTTGCCCGTGCCGGGAGGTCCGTACAGGAGTATGCCCTTAGGCGGCTGAGCTCGCATGTGGGCAAACACTTCGGGATACTTGAGGGGCCACTCCACAACCTCGCGGAGCTCCTGCTTCACCTCCTCAAGTCCGCCTATGTCGTCCCATTTTACGTCCGGTACTTCCACAAGCACTTCGCGCATTGCGCTCGGCTCGATGTCCATGAACGCCTCCTCGAAGTCCTGGTAGGTCACCTGTATCTTGTCCAGAATCTCGGCGGGGATGCTCTCCAGCTCGAAGTCTATCTCGGGCAGGATTCTGCGCAGGGAGCGCATCGCCGCCTCCTTGCAGAGAGCTTCTAAGTCAGCTCCGACGAAGCCGTGGGTTTTGTCGGCAAAGTCTTCTATTATGCGCCTGCGCTCCTCCTCATCCTCTGGCAGTGGCATTCCACGGGTATGGATGAGCAGTATCTCCTTTCTTGCGTTTCTGTCGGGGATGCCTATCTCTATCTCGCGGTCGAACCTTCCAGGTCGGCGCAGCGCCGGGTCGAGAGCGTTCGGACGGTTCGTCGCACCTATAACCACGACCTGCCCTCTGCTCTCAAGCCCGTCCATCAGCGCGAGCAGCTGCGCAACGACGCGCCGCTCCACCTCGCCCGTCACCTCCTCCCGCTTGGGCGCTATGGAGTCTATCTCGTCTATGAATATAATGCTGGGGGCGTTTTCCTCAGCTTCCTTGAATATCTCCCTGAGCCTCTCCTCGCTCTCTCCATAGTACTTGCTCATAATCTCTGGCCCGGAGATGCTGTAGAAGTTGGCGTTGGTCTCATTAGCCACAGCCTTTGCGAGAAGCGTTTTGCCAGTACCAGGTGGCCCATGGAGAAGCACACCCTTTGGCGCCTCTACGCCGAGACGCTCGAAAATCTCGGGATATTTCAGCGGAAGCTCGATCATCTCGCGAACTTTTCGTATCTCCTCCTTGAGCCCGCCTATATCCTCGTAGGTCACGCGTGGAATCTTTGTTTCTGTAATCTTCGCTGGCTTCTCGCTTATCTCAACCCGTGTTGCATAGTTTATTATGACCGCATCAGCAGGTGGCTGTATACTGGTCACCACTAGGCCGATTTTCCTGCCCATTATGTTGAGCTCTATCATATCTCCCCGCGAGACTGCCCGGTTCTCCAGGTACTGCCTCAGGTAGGCCTCCCCACCGACGATGCGCAGAGGCTCAGTTGGAGCAAGCTTCACCACATTTGCGGGCTGCGCAGTAACCTTTCGAATTTTTACCTTATCATCTATCCCCACACCGGCATTCTTCCTGGTGAAGCCGTCAATGCGGATTATCCTCAGGCCAGCATCCTCGGGATAGCCGGGCCAGACTATTGCCACAGTCTTCTTTTTACCTATAATCTGGATGACATCACCAGAGGTGAGACCTAACTCCTCAATAACACGGGGGTCAATTCTGGCTATTCCCCGTCCGACATCGTTGGACCTGGCTTCTGCAACCTTGAGTTCTATCTCCTTTGTCATAAAAAACCACCTCCTTTAATTTTTAAAGGGTGGAGAGGTAGTGCAGAAGTTGCTCCTCTCTTGGCACCCCCAGAATCTTATATCTGCCATTGATGACCATAGCCGGTACGCCCTGAATCCCATAGCTCCGCGCTATCTCTGCATTCTCTGGCTGGGAAACGTCTCTCTCTATGAGAAGCACTCCGGGCATCCTTCTGACTATCCTCTCTGCAACCTCCTTGGCGCGCGGACAGTAGGGACACGTGGGTGATGTGAAGAGTTCGATGAGTATGCCTTCCTCCATTCTATACCTCCTTTTTACTAACTTTTTGTTACTAAATAATTTCCTTACCTTTAGTAAGAAATATTAAAAGGTGGAGATTACTCCACCTTTATGCTTCTCTTTTTCTCCTCTTTAACCTTGGGCAGGGTTATTTCAAGGATGCCATTTTTGTATGTGGCCTTTGCCCTGCTCGGGTCCACCTCTGCTGGAAGTGAGAAGCTTCGCTGAAACATGCGGTAGCTCCTTTCCTTTCGCAGATAGTCGCCCCGCTTTTCCTCTTCTTCGCGCTTTACCTCAGCTCTAATCTCAAGCATATTTTCTGTGGCATTAATCTGAATGTTCTCCTTATCTACTCCTGGAAGCTCAACTGTCACTTTAATCTCCTTTCCCGTATCAATGATGTCCGCAAAGGGCTGCCGCACCTCGGGAGCGCGTAGCGCCGGTCTGTACTCCCCCAGGAGCTCCTCAAAAAGTCTATTCATTCTCCTCTCTAGGTTTCTAAGCTCTTCAAATGGGTCTCTCCACATCCTTACCACCTCCCTATATCTACATTTTATAGTTTAGAGATAAATATCTTGCGGAAAGAAACTTTTTCTTACCTTTGGTTAATAAAAATTTTTACATTGTTAACGCCCGCTTTAATAGGCATGAATCTGGAGATTCTCCTGAATATGCTGGGAAATGAAACCCGGAGAGAGATTCTCCAGCTGCTATCTGAGAGACCATGCTATGTCAGTGAGCTCTCTCAGACGCTGAATATTGGGCAGAAGGCGGTTATTGAGCATCTTGAGCTTATGCGCCAGGCAGGTATACTGGAGACCAGACTGGAGAAGATAGATAAGGGCAGGCCCAGGAAATACTACCACATCAGCGAAGATATCCTTATTGAGGTGAAGATATCACCCCACCACTTCTACATCGAGACGCTTCTCCCGGAGATTAACGAGGAGGTGCTCACATCCTTCCCGAAGCTTGCAGAGGTTGTGCATCGCCTTGATGAAACCTCTCGTATGCGTGGGTGGGAGCGTGTCGAGAGGCTCAGGGAGCTTTACCATGAGCTTATGAAGGAGCACGAGAAGATAAATGAGGCCAAGCGCGTCGTGGAGTACCTCCAGCGGGAGATTCGCGAGGAGATAAAGAAAGAGGTTGCCATTGAGGAACTCAGGGAGCTTCTCTACTACTGATTTTTTCTGACCATTTTCAGCAGAGATGCGCGCTCTTCAGCAACCTCAAATCCATTTCTTTCATACCAGGAGATTCTTCCGTTAAAGGTCCAGGTGGTTATGTTCTTATGGGCGAAGTCTGAGATAATTTTCTCTAATATTAGGCTGCCTATCCCCTCGCCTCTGCGATGACGGGCAACGTTTATCAGCTTTATCTCTGCCTCTTCTTCGCGCTCCACCACGACGGCACGAGCTATGACCTCGGCAGTGCTCCAGTACAGGTATTCATGGGTGTCTCCGTTTACCAGAACTTCGAGCATTCCCAGCGCTGTGAAAAGAACGTTGTAAAGCTTTTTTGTGCGAACATGTTCGAGAAAAGGGAGAAGAACTAATAAAAATAACTTATATGCGATGCAAGTAAAATTAAATGAAGGACGGCTGAGAGTCTACGTCCAGGCCTTCTTTGTCATATTCTCCATCTACATATGGTACCGCCTCTACCTCTTCGTCAGACATTTTGATACTGGAGGCGCAACTCCCTATGTCCCCAGACCTGAAAGCGTGGACGCCTTTATGCCTGTGGGAGCGCTCGTCGCATTTAAGCACCTCATGGTTAACCGCACCATAGATGTTGTGCATCCAGCTGCGCTTGTGATTTTCCTCGCGATTCTTACTGTTTCCCTATTCTTCCGCCGTGGCTTTTGTGGCTGGATTTGCCCTGTGGGTACGCTCTCCGAGGCGCTGGGAAAAGCCGGGGCCAGGATACTGGGAAGAAATTTCAGGCTTCCTCCTGCGGTGGACATACCACTCAGGCTGGTAAAGTACCTCATTCTCCTCTTCTTTGTTAAGCTTATTATCGTGGACATGAGTGCAGAGGCGGTGGCAGCTTTTCTCCAGTCCCCGTACTACAAGGTGGTGGACGCCAAGCTGCTGGATTTCTGGCTACATCCGGGCAGGAACACAGTAGCTTTCATTTCGGCGATGATTGCCCTCTCCCTGGTGTTTAAAAACTTCTGGTGCAGATATCTGTGCCCCTACGGTGCACTTCTCGGCGTGCTGGGTTTTATTGGCTTAACGGGCGTCAGGAGGGATGTTGAGAAGTGCAACAGCTGCAAACTATGCACGCGTGCATGCCACAGCAGCATAAGGGTTCATGAAAAACAGGTGGTTCGCAGCCCTGAATGCAATGCCTGCTTCACCTGCGTGGATACCTGTCCTAAAGGGGCTCTTTCCATGTCGGTAGCGGGATTTCTATCCCTGCGGAAGACCACCTACGCTGCCCTGCTGCTAGGCACATTCTTTGCCTTTGTAATCTTGGCAAAGCTCACAGGGCACTGGAACTCAGGGATTTCCTACCAGGAGTATGCGTACTACATACCCCTGCGCAGCATGATATCCCACTGAGGCGGGCACATTCGAGGGAAAAGATTATATATTTGGATAATGATGGTAATCTCTACCCCATATCATAGCACTGGCACCATAGCGGGGTGGGGTAGCCAGGTCCATCCCGCCGGGCTCATAACCCGGAGAGCGGTCGTTCAAATCGACCCCCCGCTATACAAGGGGTCGCAAGACCCCTGACTTCTTTTAATATTGCTGTGCAGGTTAAGCTAAGGAAAGCTTCAGAGGTTGATAGCCATGCTCTTCGAGAAGGTAGAGGAAAAGGATGTTACTCAGGCGATAGTTGGTGAGTTTTCGAGAATGCTGAGCGAGTATGCTGAAAGTGATGTTATAATAGTAGGAGGTGGTCCTGCAGGCTTAACCGCAGCCAAGGAGCTTGCCTCAAAGGGTGTAAAAACGCTCATAATAGAGAGGAACAACTACCTGGGTGGGGGTTTCTGGATAGGCGGTTATCTGATGAACAAGGTTACAGTGCGTGCCCCCGGCGAAAAGGTGCTGGATGAGATAGGCGTGCCCTACCAGGAGTACGTGAAGGGGCTCTATGTTACAGACGGCCCACATGCATGCTCAAAGCTTATCGCCGCCGCCTGTGATGCAGGTGCAAAGATTCTCAACATGACCAAAGTTGATGATGTGGTATTGCGCGAGGGCAATCGCGTTTCGGGGGTGGTCATAAACTGGACACCCATTTCAGCTCTTCCCCGCGAAATAACCTGCGTTGATCCGGTGTCGCTTCAGGCTAAGGTGGTCATAGACGCCACGGGTCACGATGCAGAGGTGGTCAGTGCCCTCGTGAGAAGGGGGCTTATGAAGGTGCGCGGCTACGGTGCCATGTGGGTGGAGCGCAGTGAAGACGCAGTAGTGGAGCACACCGGCGAGGCACACCCCGGATTAATCGTCGCGGGTATGGCGGTTTCCACCGTGTATGGTTTGCCACGCATGGGCCCGACCTTCGGGGCTATGCTCCTCTCTGGCAAGCGTGCCGCAGAGGTTGCGCTGGAGATGCTTGAAAAAGAGTAAGATGAAGATTTTTATCTACGACGAACAGGGTGGAGAAGCAGTCAACTTCCAGGAGCTGGCCCACTACCTGAAGGAGAAGGGTGCGAGAGTGGAGGTAAGGGGAGGCTTCTTCTCAAGATTTGCTCATAGCCTGGATGACGTGGCGAAATCTCTCGCAGGAATGCGCATCTTCGACCCTACCAGGAAAATAGCGCAGGAAGAGCCCCTGTATGGCGAGGTTAAGTATGAACAGCGCGTGCTCTCCAGCAAAGCAAAGGCCGGGGGCGTGCTGTACGATGGGATAGCCCTGCAGAGTTACATGCGCAGCCTCCTCCCGAGGCAGGAGGTCAGCCTTGAGAAGCTCCACCTGGTAATAACCTCGCGCATGATTGCGACCTTTGATGAGGGGGACAGACGCTACCATCTTCGAGCTATTGTCCTGGGCTATCCGGCGATAATCTCCACCTCAGGCATTGTGGAAGCACCGGCAAAGCCGAGGGAGTTTTATCTCCAGCGCCGCCTCCTCGGAGAGGATCCTCTGGCAGAAGCTCAGCTCAAGCAGAAATTCGGGCAGAAAATTTTAGATTATGGGGACGTGCGCATGGGAGATGTGATTAAAGGTTACGCTCTTCAGGCCCTCTTTTACCAGCTCTTTGGCGAAGCTTTCTGTGAAGATAAGCGGTGCAGACTCTATAATGCTCACTGGCAGGAAGAACTCATAGAAGCACAGTTTTCACAGCCCGAACTCTGCCCCCGGCACGAAAGTATGCTCAAACAGTGGAAAGAAAAAAGGAGATAGAGTTACTCAACTTTTATGCTGGTTTTCGTCTCTGTTTTCACCTTTGGCAGGCGAAGCTCAAGCACTCCGTTCTTGTAGGTTGCCTTGGCCTTGCTCGGGTCCACCTCTGCGGGCAGAGCAAGGCAGCGGTAGAACTTTGAGTACTGCCTCTCACTTCGGAAGTATCCCTCTTTCTTCTCTTCCTCCTCCCTCTTTACCTCTGCCTCTATCTCCACCTCGTGCTCAGTGGCGTTGATCTTTATGTCCTCCTTGTCAACCCCTGGAAGCTCTGCTGTTATAATTATCTCCTTATCAGTCTCCTGCACGTCGCAGAAGGGGCTGCGCACCCCTGCAAAGCTGGGGAAACGCTCCTCTGTGCGCGGAAAGCTGCTCCACAGCTCGCGGAAGAGCTGATTCATTCTATCCTCAAGCCTGCGAAGCTCCTCCCATATAGCTGGCATCATTCCCACCACCTCCTTATTCAACTTTTATGTTAACGCCCTTCTTGGGCGGTGACTTGAGCTTGAACTTTATCTCGAGCACACCGTTGTTGTACCTCGCCTTTGCAGAGCTGGGCTCTACCTCAGCGTCGAGGGCAACAACTTTGCGGTACTTCCTGTCATCACGCTCTGCGACGATCTCAACACTGTTCTCCGTAGCGTTGATCTTTATGTCCTCCTTGGTAACACCTGGAAGCTCGGCGGTTACCACAAGCTCGCCGTTCTTCTCGTCAACCATTGTCTCCACATAAGGTTCGCGAACACCTGTGCGCAGCGTCGGTGCGGCTTCGACGTTGCCAAAGGTCTGAATCTCGGGCACGCCTTCAGGACCCAGGCGCACTGAAAATCCCCAGTAGAGGGGCTGCTCTTCTATGCCCTCAATGCCGCGCCAGGAGCGCATTGATTCAAACATCCTGTCAAAGAGCCTGTCTATTTCGTCAAGCTCCCTGAAGAAATCATCAAATATCCTCCTTCTCCTCCACATGCGCATCACCTCCTTTAGTCACCTTTTGTTACTATACTAATATATGCGCCCTCACACTGTCAAAAATTTTAGTAACATAATGTTACTAAAAAATTGTAACCATGTTATGATGATACGTCCAATAGGATTTTATAGTAGAACAAAAAGTTAAACAAGTAAAGGCCAGCTCTCGCTCAGGTGGTGGGAAAATTGGGTTCGAAAAAGGCGATTAAATTTATATCATTCCTTCTTGTTGCCCTGGTTGCTGGCGCGGCGGGAGGCTACTTTGCAGCAGTATCTGTGCCAAAGCATGAGGAGGTCAAGGTGGAAAGGCATGAGATTATTAACGTCACCGGCTCAATCGATGAGGTGGTCAACCGTGCATATCAGAGGGTGTCGCCGAGCGTGGTACACATAACCTCCACTGTACTGAAGAGGGGGTTCTTCTTTGAGGTTATACCCCAGCGCGGTACAGGCTCTGGCATAGTGGTCTCCCGTGATGGTTATGTTCTCACCAACAACCACGTTATTGAGAATGCCGAGCAGATTGAAGTAACGCTGAGCAATGGTGAGAAGTACGAGGCGGAGCTTGTGGGCAGTGACCCTGCCAATGACATAGCGGTGATAAAAATCCTCAACCCACCCGAAGACCTGCCGGTGGCGCCTCTGGGAGATTCATCAAATCTCCGTGTGGGTGAGTTTGTAATAGCAATTGGCAACCCCTTTGGCCTTGACCGTACCGCGACGCTTGGGATAATCAGCTCCCTTAACAGGAGTATAAAGAGCGAGAAGGGCTACATAATGCACGGGCTCATACAGACGGATGCCTCAATCAATCCCGGGAACAGCGGTGGCCCACTTGTCAACCTGGCAGGTGAGGTCATCGGCATAAACACCGCCATACTCACCACCAGCGGTGGAAGTATTGGAATAGGCTTCGCCATACCCATAAACAGGGCAAGGGCTATAATGCAGGAGATGATAAAAGAGGACCGTGAGATTGAGCGCAGGCCCTGGCTGGGGATCAGTGGGATTACCGTCACAGAGGAGCTCGCAAGAGTGCTCAATCTTCCCGTAAAGGAGGGAGCCATGATTGTTGAGGTCGTGCCCGGGAGTCCTGCTGACAAAGCGGGGCTTCATGCGGGAGAGGTGCAGATAATCTACAGGGGCTATGTCCTGACAATAGGTGGCGACATAATCATAGCTATAGATGGGGAAAAGGTAGACTCCATGGAGAAGCTGGTTGATATAATCTCCAGGAAGAAGGTGGGCCAGGAGATAGAGATAACCTTCATACGCGGCGGCGAGGTTATGAAGACCAGGGCAAAGCTCGGTGGGAGGAAATGACAGAGGAGCAGATACTCTACCGAAAGGTGCACGACGTGTTCAGAAAGACCCTGGAGACAATCCAGGATTTGATAATCATAGCTCTTTCTGTAATTGTTTTCTATGTAAGCATAAAGGTGCTTTTGGGGATAATCTTTGAGATTTCCCATGCTTTTGAGTTCAAGCGTGTTGTCTCTGAAATTCTGTACATTATGATACTCGTTGAGACCTACCGCATGCTCATCGTCTACCTCAAGGAGCACCGGGTTGCGGTGAGCTTTATGGCAGAGATCGCACTGGTGGCTGTGCTCAGAGAGGTCATACTTACAGGCGCCCTGGAGATACAGCCTCTAACCCTTGCAATGGCAACCTTCTTTATCCTCGCACTGGTGGTTGTGATAAAGCTCACAGTAAAAGAAGAGCGTGCCGACGTTGAGGAGAAGGGCTTTATCCACACAGAGCTGAGGGACATTTTCAGAAGGCGTGGTAAAAGACGCCGCTCACGTGAATTCCCAGAGCAGCGCAAAGAGTGAAATTTCTCATCTTATTATACTGCATCCTCTGCCTATCCTCCCTGTGTAAGTGGTGCATTTTAAGCCATGCTTCTGGTAAACCTCCCTAAGCACACCTGCCAGCTCCTCGCCAGCTATTACGGATGAGTTGCACAGCGCTATGCATGCCGGGCCCGAGCCACTTATCGCAAATCCCAGAGCACCTGCCTGAAGGGCAGCTGAGCTCAGCTCCTCAAAGTAAGGTATGTAGTTTTTGCGCAGAGGTGTCACAATCTCGTCGCGCATTCCTGTGCGTATGGCATTGTCATCGCCTCGCAGCATACCAGCTACCAGAAAGGCGGCATTGGCAAGGTTGCGCACATGCGAAGCCAGGGGCACTTTCCCGGGGAGCATCGCCCTTGCGGAGCGCGTTTCCACCTCAACCTCTGGCAGGAGAATGGCGTACTCCAGAAATTCAGGCGGAGTGATAGAGAGCACCTTCAGCGGTGCATAGGAGACGCAGGTAAAGCCACCGTACAGGCAGGCGGCAATGTTGTCTGCATGCTCAGCACCTGAGAAGTATTTCTCACCCATGAGGGCGAAGTGGAGAATCTCCTCCCGGCTCATCCCCAGATTAAAAAGCTCATTTACACCATACGCTGCACCAACCGCCGAAGCTGCGCTTGAGCCGAGACCGCTCTTTGGCCGTATTTTTTTATTTATAGAGATTTCCACGCCAGTTTCCAAGCCTTTTGCTGAAAGCACGCGCGCCGCGACGTAGCCGGCGATGTTCTCCTCGCTGCTCTCGGGCACGGGATACCCTCTAACTTTAATCCTCACACCCTCCTCAATCTCCCTGAAGCCCATCTCATCAGCAGGCGAGCTTAGCGCCAGACCAAATACATCAAAGCCGGACCCAAGGTTGGCGCTCGTTGCAGGGGAAACTACCTTTATCACATTAAAGACTTCCGTGGGCTGGGATAAAAAGCTTCCCTCGTGCAAGCTTTGCATAAATCTTTACCATGGTACTTTTCCAATTGAGAGGAGCTTGATTTTGAAAGTCCAAAAGTATTATATATAGGTGATATTACCTCATACCAACGGAGGAATAGTAGTGGCTAAAGGCAGCGAGGAAGCGAAAGAGGAGTTCAAGTACCTAGTGAGGATAGGTGGTACTGACATAGATGGTAATAAGAAGGTGCCCGTAGGCCTTGCGCTTATAAAAGGGATTGGGGTGAGAACGGGCGAGGTGATATGCAACCTCGCAGGAGTTGACCCTGAGAAGAGGATAGGCTATCTCACCGACGAAGAGGTGGAGAAGCTGGACAGGCTGGTTACAGATTTTCAGAATCAGAAGGTGCCGAGCTGGCTGTTCAACCGCCGCAAGGATTATGAGACCGGCAAGGACCTGCATGTCATTGGCTCAGACCTTGCGATAGCGCTGAGAGAGGACCTCAACCGCCTGAGGAAGATAAGAAGCTATCGTGGAATAAGGCACGAGCTAGGCTTACCTGTGCGTGGCCAGCGCACACGCACGAGCTTCAGGCGTGGCATAACTGTGGGCGTTTCCAAGAAGAAAAAGTAGGGTGATTTCATGGGTGATCCTCGCAGAATCCGGAAGAAGTATCACACCCCCTCGCATCCATGGCAGGCGGACCGTATCCAGGAAGAGAAGAAGCTGCTTGCTGAGTATGGGTTAAAGAATAAGCGCGAAATCTGGAAGGCTCTGGCCATATTGCGCGGTATTCGCGGCCAAGCGAGAGAGCTTCTCGGCAAGCGGGGCGAGCAGGCAAGGCGTCAGGAAGAGTTACTTATGGGACGCCTGCGAAGGCTCAATCTTCTCAAAGAGGATGCCAGCCTTGATGACGTGCTTGCTCTCACAGTTCGTGATATTCTGGACAGGAGGCTTCAGACACTTGTGTACAAGAAGGGCCTCGCCTCCACCATAAAGCAGGCCAGGCAGTTCATTGTGCACGGTCATATAACCGTCGCCGGAAGAAAGGTAACCGCACCGAGCTATCTGGTGCGCGCCGATGAGGAGGACACCATAGCCTATGCTGAAAACTCTCCAATACGAAACATCCAGATAGTGAGAAAGGAAGAAGCAAAGCAGGAGGCGGCGTAAATGGCAAAGAAGCAGGAGGAGCACTGGGGAATAGCGCATATTTATTCATCTTTCAACAACACAATTATCCACATAACTGACCTGACGGGAGCGGAGACAATAAGCAGGTGGTCCGGTGGCAGGATAGTCAAGGCTCATCGTGATGAATCATCGCCATATGCGGCGATGCAGGCTGCGATGCGTGCCGCAGAAGAGGCCATGGAGAAGGGTATCGTCGGGGTGCACATCAAGGTTCGTGCGCCTGGTGGAAGTGGCCCCAAGACCCCCGGGCCTGGAGCTCAGCCTGCAATACGTGCCCTTGCGAGAGCAGGGCTCAAGATTGGCCGCATAGAGGATGTAACACCCATACCCCACGACGGAACCAAGAGAAAAGGTGGTAAGCGCGGGAGGAGAGTATAACCTTGGAAGTACGTGTTCTTGAGGGCGAGGGCAATAAAATAAAGATTCTACTTGAGAATGCAAATCCCAGTTATGCCAATGCGCTTCGCAGGGCAATGCTGAGTGAGGTGCCGACGCTGGCAATAGAGGATGTAATAATATATGAGAACACATCCTCGCTCTACGATGAAATACTTGCCCATCGTCTTGGCTTAGTGCCCATACGCACAGACCTGGAGAGGTTCAACTTCCGCGATTCCTGTGTATGTGGTGGCGCAGGCTGCCCGAGCTGCACCCTCACGCTTACCCTTGAGGAAGAGGGCCCCAAGGTTGTGTACTCTCATGACCTGAAGTCCCCAGACCCAGAGCTCACACCTGTGGAGGGTATCCCCATTGTGAAGCTGGGAAAGGGTCAGCGCCTCAGGCTTGAGGCTGAGGCGGTGCTGGGTAAGGGCAAGGAGCATGCCAAATGGCAGCCCGCTGTGGTTGGCTACAAGTATTATCCGGTGATTGAGGTTAATGAAAAGTGCACCGCCTGCGGTGAGTGTGTGGAAGCCTGCCCCAGGGATCTGCTGACCATCAAAGAGGACAGAGTGGTGGTTAAGAACATAGAGGCATGCACCCTGTGCAGAGCGTGTGCCCAGTCGTGCGAAGAAGAAGCAATAAGTGTAAAGGGAGACTCAACGCGGTTCATATTCACCATTGAGAGCAACGGCTCACTACCAGCGCTGGAAGTATTTCGTGCAGCGTGCAGGGAAATCTCCAAAAAAGCTGAGAAGATGGTATCATTGTTATAAAGATATTGCGGTTACCATGCGGGGGTGGCCGAGTTGGACAAAGGCGCAGGATTGAGGGTCCTGTCCCTAAGTGGGTGCGAGGGTTCAAATCCCTTCCCCCGCATACAATCTCATCCGGTGGCCTTCCCCCTCCAGTATACCCATCCCGACAGGGATAGAAAAATGCATATGGAAACATAGCGGAATTGAGCGATAGCGAAAATACCGCAATCTGACGGTCAAACTTTCTGAAGTTTGGCCTATAATAATTCTTGCAAACGGTGCAGCAAGGAGGCACAGTATCTATGAAGATGAGCAGAACCACCAACCCAGTGCTCAGGAATATAATTGTTGACCTGGCAAAGAAGACTCATGAGGTAGGTTCACCTATCTGGCGCGACCTTGCGGAGAGGCTGGCTCGTTCAAAGTCGCGCCGTGCAGAGGTCAATGTAAGCCGGATAGCGAGATATACCCGGAAGGGCGATATTGTCGCTGTGCCCGGTAAAGTGCTTGGCGCAGGTAGGATTGCTCACCCTGTCACTGTTGCGGCCTTTGCCTTTTCGGAGAAGGCAAGGCAGAAGATAACCGCCGCAGGTGGGCGCTGCCTTACCCTGAAGGAGCTAATGCAGGAAGTCCCGGAGGGCTCGAATATAAAAATCATGGAGTGATAGCATGAAGGTGATTGACGCTTCTGGCTTAATAATGGGTCGCCTAGCAAGCTATGTGGCGAAAGCCCTGCTGGAAGGTGAGGAGGTAGTGGTGGTCAATGCCGAGAAGGCGGTAATCTCAGGTAACAGGGCGAGCATCTTTGCCAAGTACAGTGCTAGGAGGCAGAGGAAGAGTATAGTCAACCCCCGCCGGCATGGGCCGCATTACCCGCGCCGGCCTGAGCGAATTTTGAAACGCGCGGTACGGGGAATGCTCCCGTATAAGCAGGAGCGTGGCAGGAGCGCCTTCAAGCGCCTTCGTGTGTATGTTGGCGTGCCCGAGGAGTATGCTGATGCAGAGAAGATCACTTTCCCAGACGCAAGCTACACCAAACTCAAGATTCCCAAGTATGTCACCCTTGAGGAGCTCAGCACCTTCCTTGGCGCAAAATTTTGAGGTGATTGAATGAAGATAGTTCACAGCGTGGGCAAGCGGAAAACCGCAATTGCGCGGGCTACCATCAGACCAGGAGTGGGGAGAGTCAGGATAAATAAGGTCCCTGTGGAGATTCTTGAACCGGAAATGGCTCGATTAAAGATAATGGAGGTACTTGAGCTCGCCGGCGATGTCAGGGACAAGGTGGACATAGATGTGCGCGTTCGCGGTGGCGGTTTCATGGGTCAGGCTGAAGCAGTGCGCACCGCAATAGGGCGAGGTCTGGTGGAGTATACCGGTGACCTGAAACTCAAGGAAACCTTCATGAGCTACGACCGCACAATTATAAAGGGCGATGCACGCAGGGCAGAGCCCAAGAAGTACGGCGGGCGTGGAGCAAGAGCGAGGTTCCAGAAGTCGTACAGGTGATCCCGTGATAGTGCCTGTAAGATGCTTCAGCTGCGGCGCAGTAATCGCCGACAAGTATGAGGAGTTCAGGCGCAGAGTGGAGGAGAACGAGGACCCCAAGCAGGTGCTCGATGAGCTTGGGGTTACTCGTTACTGCTGCCGCAGAATGCTGCTGAGCCACCGTGATTTCATCGACGATGTAATTAAACTCGAGGAGAAGGGGCCGTAGGGTAGCCTGGACTATCCTCCCAGCTTGGGGTGCTGGTGACCTGAGTTCAAATCTCAGCGGCCCCATACCCTTCCTCACAGCAAAAGGAGGAAAAAGCGTGAAGCTCACGAAGTATGAGAAGGCCCGCATTATTGGCGCAAGAGCGTTGCAGCTCTCCATGGGTGCTCCGCCCCTGATAAGGCTCTCAGAGGACATGCAGGATCCGATAATAATAGCTATAAAGGAGCTTGAGAAGGGTGTTATACCAATAAGTGTGCGCAGACGGATGCCTGAGAAGAAGATGCTGGGTGAAGAAGGATGATCCCGACGATAATAGAGGATGTTAAGGCGAGAAAAATTGTTGATTCTCGCGGAAACTGGACCATTGAGGTTGATGTTATAACCGACTATGGCGTGGGAAGATGCGCCGCTCCCAGTGGGGCGAGCACTGGCAAGTATGAAGCAAAGGCCTTTCCCGACGGAGGCGTGGACAAGGCGATAATTGAGGTGGAGGAAACTATAGCGCCCGAGCTTCGCGGTATGGATGCTATAAACCAGGAGGAAATAGATCGCACTTTGCGGGAGATTGACGGCACAGATAATTTTTCAAATATTGGTGGCAACACTGCAGTGGCAATTTCTCTTGCCAATGCCAAGGCGGCAGCGGCTTCATATGGCATCCCCCTGTTCCAGTTTCTGGGAGGCAACTTCTCCTGTGAGCTTCCTTACCCTCTGGGTAACGTTATTGGCGGCGGTGCTCACGCAAACAATGCCACAGACATTCAGGAGTTCCTGGTCATTCCTGTTGGAGCACGTGATATTGCCGAGGCTATATGCACAAACGCAGAGGTTCACAAAAAGCTTAAAGGCGAGCTTGTCAAGCGCAGCAGTGGAACTCTTGGCAAGGGAGACGAGGGTGCCTGGGCGCCATCGATAAGCGATGTGGAAGCCCTCAATGTGCTGAGCGAGGTGTGCGACATTGTAGCGCAGGAGACCGGGGTTAAGCTCCGCATGGGTCTGGATGTGGCAGCGAGCCAGTTCTGGAATGAAAAGAAGCAGCGCTATGTTTATCCCCGTGAGGGTAAGGAGCGCACACCCGAGGAGCAGGTGGACTACATTGCAAGCTTAATAGAGGATTACAACCTCTACTATGTTGAGGATCCTGTGCAGGAGGAGGATTTTGAGACCTTTGCTGAGCTCACATCTCGTGTTAAGGCTCTTATCTGTGGTGATGACCTCTATGTCACAAACGTTGAGAGGTTGAGGCGGGGTATAGAGAAGGGCTCAACCAATGCGGTGCTGATAAAGCCCAACCAGTGCGGCACGCTTACAGATACCTTCAGGGCAATAAATCTGGCAAAGAATGAGAAGCTCGTGCCGGTGATTTCACACCGCTCTGGCGAAACCACAGATGAGAGCATAGCCCACCTCGCAGTGGCTTTCAATATCCCAATAATTAAGACAGGTGTTATCGGCGGGGAGAGAATAGCAAAGCTCAATGAGCTAATTCGCATTGCAGAGGAGCTCACCCAGAGCAGAGCAAAGCTTGCAAGACTTCCAAAATTGTGAAAGGAGGCGTAGTATGGAAACGAAGCTTACCTCTCTGGATAACTATCTCGCAGCCGGGGTGCATATAGGTACGCAGCAGAAGAATGCAGACATGATGCCCTACATATACCGCGTTCGTCCTGACGGGCTGTATGTGCTTGATGTTAAGAAGACAGACGAGCGCATCGCTACAGTGGCGAAGTTCCTTGCGAAGTTTGAACCCAGCAGGATCCTGGTGGTTTCGCGGAGGCAGTACGGTCAGCGCCCTATTGAGCAGCTTGCGCGCCTTGTGGGTGCAAAGGCAATAGCCGGGCGCTTTATCCCTGGCACACTCACAAATCCAAATCTGAAGCACTTTGTTGAGCCGGATGTGCTCCTGGTCACTGACCCACGCGGTGATGAGCAGGCACTGCGTGAGGCCGGTGAGATAGGAATACCAGTTGTGGCACTGTGCGACACTGATAACAGTGCTTCGGGTGTTGACATAGTGATACCCACCAACAACAAGGGAAGAAAAGCTCTTGCTCTTGTTTACTGGCTCCTCGCCAGGGAGATTCTTAGAGCAAAGGGTATGGACGTGGAGAATTTTATGCCCCTTGAGGAGTTTGAGGGGGAGATATAACAAACTATTTAGGGGAGGAGGGCAAATCTATTATCCATGCGCAGCCCTGCAGTGGCCGGGCAGTTTTATCCTGCCTCCAGAGAGGCTTTAATTGAGCAGATTGAGCAGTGTTTTCTCCATGCGCTGGGTCCGGGGAAGCTTCCTGTGCGCGATGCGGAGGTGTCCAGGGATATTGTGGCTGCGGTGGTTCCTCACGCGGGCTACATATATTCCGGCTATGAGGCGGCGCATGTCTACTATGCTCTGGCGATGCAGGAGAAGCCTGAGAGTGTGGTTATTCTCGGTCCGAATCACACGGGTATGGGCAGCTTGGTTGCTGTCTCTCAGCAGGACTGGGAAACCCCTCTGGGTGCTGTGAAGTGTGACCGCGAACTTGCTGAGTACCTCTGGAAGAGCTGTGATGTTATTGACAGTGATGAGACTGCACATGCGTACGAGCACAGCATAGAGGTTCAGCTCCCCTTTTTGCAGTACATCTACGGGGAGTTCAAGTTTGTGGCAATTTCACTGGGTCTCCAGGACCTGGAGGTGGCGCGGGAGATTGCCTCCTGCCTGGCAAGGGTTGAGAAGGACATTTTAATTCTCGCCTCCAGTGACTTCACCCACTATGAGAGCGCCTCACTGGCCAAGCAGAAGGATACTCTTGCAATAGAGGCAATTCTTGCACTGGATGAGGAGCAGTTTCTCAGGCGCGTGTATGAGCACCGCATTTCTGCATGTGGCTACGGTGCAATAGCAACAGCCATAGCAGCCGCCAGGAAGCGGGGTGCAACAAGAGCAGAGCTTCTGAAGTATGGAAACAGTGGCGATGTTACAGGTGATTATGGAAGCGTTGTGGCATACGCGGGCATAGTGTTCAGGAAGTAGAGGGCTCATACAATTCCATACGCGGAGTGCGGCCCTTGCATTGTTATATTTGAGGTGAGCCACATAACCTTCCTCTTCCTGTTCAGATACAGTTCTATCGCCTCGGGTATCATTACATTTATGAGCCATGGGTCAGGCTCGCCAATTTTTACCTCCCTACATCCTGTATTAACATAGACGTAGAAATCCCTGTCTTTATACCAGAATTCGGCTTCTTTTCTGTTTTTCTTTTCGCAGGTTCTTACAAGAAAAGGAAAGATTCTGCATGCGTATGGCTTTAACCCGGTATTCTGCAGTGAGCACAGCCTTCCTATTTGAAAAATGCACCTTCTTCCCACCCTGCGCAGATAGGGTTTACCGAGAATTAGCCTCACCACCTGCTCTCCGTATAGGGAGGTCAGCCTGGTGTACTCTCCTGCGCCAAGGGGTACAGAAAACCTGCTGCAACACTCTCCGCAGGCAACACAGTGCCAGCTTCTTACTCTCCTCCAGGGTATATACCTCGAGGAGAGCATCAATATATTCTACAGGTGTTATCAAACGCAAAACGACACGAAAACCTTATTTCCCCCAGGGGCCACATATCTTTATGGACTTTTCGGTCAGAGTTATACGAAGTCCGAGAAGGAAGAAGACTGTTGAGGCAAAGCTCAGAGGTAGAGAGCTTTTTGTCTATATACCAGCAAGCGCCACAAAAGGTGAGGAGGAGCAATGGGTCAAGCTTTTTGTGAGGAAGTTTGAGAAGAAGCTCGGCATGGGAAGGGATGACAGATATCTGCGCAGGAAGTTTGAGGCTTTTAACAGGCGCTACTTTGATGGCAGGCTGGAGGTGGAAAAGATTGAGTTCTCTAAGAGGATGACATCCCGCTTCGGTGGCTGCAATCCCAAGCGGCGAACAATAAGGCTTAGCGAGAGGTTGAAGCACATGCCTGAGTGGGTGCTTGACTATGTGCTCATCCATGAGATGGCGCACCTGCTATATCCCAATCACTCCAAGGCCTTCTGGAAGAAGGTGTATGAGTATAAATATGCAGAGCGTGCGAGAGGTTTTCTGATATGCAAGAGTATGGAGGAGGATGAGGTGGAGGAGTAGATAAAGGAGGTGCACTATGGAGGAGATATTTGAGGCTGAACTGCCCGGAGTGGGGAAGAAGTATACATTGAAACTGGATGAGGAGAGCACCCTTGATATAGTGGTACATGAGGATGGGCGCAGGGAGATTTACTACGAGACGTCGGGAAGGGAGCCTGTAATAATTACTCTAAGCGACGAGCAGGCAAGAAAGGTGGGATTAATACTTGCAGGAGCGTACTTTAAGCCTACACCCGTAGAAGCGCTGAGCAGTGCCCTCGCTGGCAGAGTGAAAATAGAGTGGATTCGCGCTGGAAAAGGTGCTGGAAGAACCATAGGTGAGCTGGACATAAGGCGACGCACTGGGGCGAGTGTAATAGCCATAGTGAGAGGTGGGGAGACTATTCCCAACCCTAGCGCAGACACAGAAATTGAAGCAGGGGATGTGTTAATAGCAGCTGGCAAACTTGAAGAAATTCAGAAGCTCAAGGAGCTTGTGGGTTAGAGATGCTTATACTTCGCGACCTCGCTGTGGTTCTCCTTCTTTCCTTTGCAATAGGTGCGGTCTTCTCGCGACTTCGCCAGCCAGTTGTGCTTGGCTATATCCTGGCAGGCGCCGCCTCCGGGCCCTACGCTTTGAAGCTGGTTAAGAACCTGGAGATTGTCAATGCCTTTGCCGATCTGGGGCTGGTGCTTCTCATGTTCTCCCTGGGTCTGGAGTTCAACATAAGAAAGCTCCGCAGGGTTGGGGCTGTATCCATAATCGCCTCTGTCTCAGGAGTGCTTTTTCTTTTAGGCGTGGGGCAAACGCTGGGCATTGCGCTGGGATTTAATGCCATAGACGCGGCATTTCTGGGTGCTGCTCTTGCAGTAAGCAGCACTGCTATTGTTGTTAAGCTCCTTACCGACAGAGCACTCCTCCACAGGGAGTATGCGCCTATAATGCTGGGCATACTGGTGGTTGAGGACGTCGCAGCTGTTGTGCTTCTAACCCTCTTTTCAGGTATATCCCTCCTCACACCCCTATCCATTCAGGCGGCGCTGGAGGTTGTGGCAAAAATTCTCCTTTTCTTCTTTATAGCCTATGTGCTTGGGGTGAAGATTGTTCCAACACTGCTTGAGGTGGTTGAGAGATGGAGCGGCACCGGTGAGGTGCTCCTCATTACCGCCCTTGCATTGTGCTTCTCCTTTGCTGTATTTGCACAGATGCTTGGCTTTTCTCTGGCGCTGGGCGCCTTCGTGATGGGAGCGATAGTCTCCGAGAGTCTTCTCGCAGGGAGGATTGTCAGGAGCGTCTCACCTATAAGGGACATGTTTGTTATGCTCTTCTTTGTGAGTGTGGGAATGCTAATTGATATCAGATACCTCCTCCAGTACTTCCCGATTGTTGCTGTGGTGACTGCAGTGGTAATACTCTCCAAAGTGGCAAGCAGAAGTCTGCCATGTTACCTGCTCGGCGTTAAGGGCGAAACATCGCTGGCGGTTGGCTTGGGTCTGGTGCCAATAGGCGAGTTTTCCTTTGCAATAGTGAAGCAGGGTATAGACCTTGGAGTTGCGAGCAGCTTTCTTTATCCTGTTGTTGTGGCGGTGGCTGCGGTAACCACCTTTATAGCACCATATTCCCTGGAATCCTCCAAAAATATAGCAGTGCTGCTTGATAAACTTGCCCCATCTACGGTGAAGAACTTCTTCAGTTATTCTGCGACCTGGCTGGGACAGGCAAGATACAGGCTTTCAGGGAAAGGTGAGGAGTATATTTTAATAAAGAAAAAGGCTCTGCGGGTTTTCATTAACCTTACCCTGGTGTTTTTGATATTAAAGGCTGTAAAGTATGCGGGTGCTGAGCTTAGTCTCAGCAGAGAACTCATATTTATGGTCGCTTTTATTCTGATACTTCCGCCCCTCTACCTAGCGTTACAGCGGGCATTGGACATGGTGGATATCCTGATAAAAATCTTTGGAAGGAGGTATCTGCCCATCGGCAGCGATCTTCTGAGGGCAACCTTCAGGAACCTCGCAGTGCTTCTGATGCTTCTCTTCTCTGCCCTATACTTCCTCCCGCCCCTTCTCAGCTACCTCACAACCAGCGGCGCGGCGATTTCGCTGGCGGTGCTCTTTCTGTTCCTTGCAGGGCTCTACCTTTCATGGCGCACTGTTAGAAATTTCTATTATGGTGTGGAGAAGATGGTAGAAAGTGTTTTCAGCAGTGAGGGTGTGCTCAGAGGGGAGAGCAGTGCAAAGGTCAGGATACTCCAGGGAATGAGGGAGGGGGAGGTTATTGATGAGATATATGTTGCCGAGGGAGATTTTGCAGCAGGAAAGAGCATCTCTGAGCTCAGGGTAAGGGAGCGCACGGGTGCGACGATTCTAGCAATAGCGCGTGGGGAGGAGATAATCCATAATCCCACACCGGGGGAGAGGCTTCACGCTGGGGATGTGCTTATAGTCTTCGGCTCCCGTGAGGAGAGAGCAAGGCTGGAGGGGCTTATTCGTCATGGCTCTCCTCACCATAGGTGAAAACATAGCCCAGCACAAAACCCATTATCAGGCCCAGAAGATGGGCCATGAAGCCTGTGGTGACGGCTATGATGAAGAACACCATGCCATAGAGCAGCGAGGTTGCAAAGCCGTGGGCATAGAGGGTACGCTGGGCAACAAGTACACTTCCAAGCAAACCAAAGATTGCCCCGCTTGCACCAGCAAGCGAGCTGCCCGGAGGGTAAAAGAATATGGAAAGTGAGGAGAAGATGCCAGAGACAAAATAGATTAGCAGAAACCTCCGGGTGCCAAAAATCTCCTCACACCTGCTTCCGAATATCAGCAAAAATAGCATGTTGTACCCGAGGTGGGGTAAATCGAAGTGAAAGAAGAAATTGGTTATAAGTCTGCTGAGTTCCCCCTCTTTCAGGGTTTCAAGTGTAAGTGCCATGGCGGGGGAGAATTCGCTTATTGTTAGGGGAGACGGAGCTTTTGCGGCGAAGAATATGTAGATTATGATATTTATAAGTACTATTACAATTGTGGCGAACATGATAGGAGTATGCTTCTAGAAACTATTAAACCCTTCCGAATATCCCATCCAATAACCGTCTGAAGAAACCCTCTCTTTTAGTGGATTCAACATATCTTCTCCCCAGTAGGTCTGCAGCCAGCTTTTTTATTGCCTGTGCTGCCGGTGAGTGAGGGCTTCTTATCATCACCGGCTCACCATAGGTTGTGCTTCTCCTCACCTCCGGATCCTCCGGAACTGTGGCAACCACCTTTGTTTCGAGGATAAACTCCACATCTCTGACATTCATTGCACCTTTCTCAAAACTCATCCGGTTCAGAACAACACCAAGTACCTTAGTTCCAAGTTTCCGGGCAACCATTGCGGTCTTGAGGCTGTCACAGAGGGATGAGATTTCGGGATTTGCGACCAGCAGAAGGTGCTCCCCTGATGCGAGAGCAGTAACCGCAGCCTTACCGAGACCTGCTGGGGCATCTATAAGCAGTATCTCTGTCTCCTCAAGAAGCTTCCCGAGCACCTTCTCCAGTATATTCATATCCACTTCCCTGAGACCATCCAGACTTATTCCTGCTGGAACCACATTTATTCCGCCGGGTCCACGGTATATTGCATGAGATATCTCTGCCTTTCCGGCGAGTACATCCTGAAGGGTGATTTCCATCCCCTCCATCCCGAGATGAAGTTCCAGATTCGCCATCTGTAAATCAGCATCGAGAATTGTTACATTCTTACCGAACTGAGCCAGAGCAATGCCAAGGTTGCTGGTAAGCATTGTTTTCCCAACGCCGCCCTTTCCAGAGGCTATCGTAATAGAGACCCCCATAAAGTCTCCTCCGCCACTACCATTTTTTGTAGTAAATATATAAAAGTTTTTGTTAATAATGTAAGTGTTTTATGGGGGTAATTCGAAAGATATAAATATAGAATGTTATAAGTTAACAATGTTATGAGGGTGCTTGTTGCTTTTGATGGGAGTAATGTATCAATCAAAGCGTTACTTACTGGGGTAAAACTGGCCAGGAAATTTGATGCAGAGCTTCAGTATATTTATGTGGCAAATATTGGTGATATCTTTCACCATGACCTCCTCGGGGAGGCTCAGTTCAAGGGTACTATAGAGTCCCTTCTTGAGGAGGGGAAGGACATAAAAAATCTGCTGGATGACAGAGGGAAGAGGGCAATTGAGGCGGCAAAACTCTGCCTTAAAAACAGTGGTGTTAATGCAAAGGAGATTATAAGAGTTGGCCTGCCAGCTGAGGAAATAGTAAAGACCGCAAAGGAGGAGGATGTGGACCTTCTTGTTCTGGGGATAAACTCCAGACATCCTGAAATAACCGGGAGCACAGTGAGAGAGATTGTGGACAATTCTCCCAGCAATATCCTTGCAGTTGCCCGTAACTGGGCGACTGTTATAATGAAATGAACAATCTTAATTTTATTAAATTCTACTTTATAATTTTTTACTTTTATAATAATGGACAATTTTGTCCATTGTAAATAAACAAGAGCGTTAAATTTATATAATAAAAATTGACATAATTAGAAAAACCAAATTGAAATTCAGCGGGGCGGGCTATGAAGCCGGTAAAAGTGTATAAAGCGGGGGTGGATATAGAAGATCTGTTAAATCTTTCTGAGAAATATCTGGTAAAGGCCACCGATGGAAAGTCGATGATTATAGTCCAGGGGAGGAAAATTGTTGCAACGAGAGGTGATCCGCCCGAACATAAGAAGGAGATGGTGATTGCTCTTTACAGCGCTCAGAAGAGGATTAAGCTTGACAACATTGAATACTCTGTGAACAAAATTGAAACTAGGATTAGCAACAGTGTGAAGGAAGACCTTGAAAAAATAGCTCAGAGCCATTCGCATGTGGTGGTCGGGGCCTTTTCCAAGAGGTTGAAGAGAGTCTATATTGTTTACAGGAATGGCAATCTTGTTTACTGCAATGGTAACTACAACCAGCTACTGAAGGAGAGCAGGGCAATTCTGGACATCTACCGTGTTCTCAGAGAAGAGGCTTCAGTGACCAGGGAGGAGGTGCTTAAGAGGCTTAAGCTTAAGGAGCCGACGGAAGAGGAGATAGATATGATAATACAGCACGCCTTCGGTGATGAAGTTGGAGGATATTATAGCACATAAGCTGGCGAGTGACATAGCCGAACTGGAAAATGTGATATCCTGCTATGTTATTAAAGATGGGGAGATTATTGGTGCAGAGGAAAAGCAGGACCTGAAGGAGATGGCAGTCATACCTGTAGCTCTGATCAGCGAGCTATGTGAAGAGTACACGACAGCAAAACTGAGGTTCTCTGACTGCAAAGCAGTGGTGGTGAGGCATGAGGAGGCAGAGCTGGTGGTATTCTTCGACAAAAATACTCCGGAGGCTGTGATGCTTTCCGATGTTGCCGATATAATCTCAGGAGTTTCAATATGATTTTTAGATACTGGCGGGTGTGCAGATGCATCTGGAAGTAGCTGAAGGTAAAGCTGATGAGAAGGCAGATGTTGCAGGTCACCTTGAAAAGCTAAAGAAAAGCTTTAAATATATAAAGGGCTGTGCTCTTCTATCCAGAGATGGTGAAATTGCTGCGTGTGGCATTCAGGACGGGGAGGGACTTGCCTTCAAGCTATCAATACTTTTTGACTTGGGAAATCTTGAAGAGATCCTGATTGAGGGGGCAAATGGAGCGAGCTATGTTAAGCTCTTTGGAGACAGTATAGTCTATATGGAGTTCAACAAGAAGCCCAACATACCCCTTCTTAATATGTATCTTCGCAAGATCGTTGGAAATATAACTCTCCAGCACCACCAGAAAACTGTCCAGCCACCTCTTCCAGAAGTTGAAGATACATCCTATAAAGAAGAACCACTCGACGGTCTTCTGAACTTTATTGTTACAGAATATCTCGTTCATGAAAGAAATACAACTGACATAGCCAGGGAGTTCAGGGATAAGCTTAGAAGCAGGCTTAATCGGAACCAGAGGGTAAAAAGATTGAGCATCAGGGTTGTTCCAAATATAGATGGTCAGGTGCTTGAGTTTATTGTAATTGCGGTTGTAAAGTACTCCAAGGGTGTAATAGGTACAAAGGATAAAAACTTTGAAGAATTGTTGAGAAATGAACTTAATGATACCTGTGTAATGATTGCTGAAGAAATAGCAGCAAAATTAGGTATGTCTGCGAAGGTAAAGTGTTCTGTAACCTTTTTGTAAAATAAAAAAGAGAAATTAGATGCCGGTGTCCAGCATCTCACCGCTCTCCACGTCGCTTAGAAAATCCTCCAGCTCCTGTACCTCCTGTATGAGGGCATCGATTTCTGCATCATCGTCGCCAATCACCGGCTCAGGTGCTGCTGTTTCTACCTTCTCCGGTGCAGGTGCCACGGCAGTGCTCGCCTTCTGCTCTGGTTTAGATGTACATCCAGGAAGGAGGAGTCCCAGCAGGAGGATGCCCAGCAGAGCCAGCCTAGCTCTCATTCTGAGCACCTCCGTAGGCCACTTCTTCTGCGTTCCACTCCTCCTCGCCCTTTACCGTGCGGTAGAAGCCTTCTCCGGTAAGTGTCGCTTTTCCAGCACCCCTAGCCCTGATTTCAAGGTTTGTACCCTCGACGCTCACATACAGGTCTTTGCCTGAAATTCTCGCCCGTCCAAAGCCGATGTATGTTATGCTGCCATCGCTGTTCTCCTGCTTCTCTCCCTCACCAGCCACACGGACTGTTCCATTGACCACCTTTACGGTGAGGTTGCCCTCTCCTTTCACAAAAATGCTACCATTGCCCTGTATCACTGCGCTGCCGTTGCCCTTCGCATAGAGAAAGCCTATCCCTCTGATCTCTGCTTCTCCTCTCTTTACCTCTCTTATAATCTGCCTAAGGTCCTTGAACATCTCGCGTATGTGCTTGTTTGCCTCTCTAACGAAGGCATTGCCTTCTCTGAAGAGTATACGGGCGTCTTCCACCGAGGAGATCTCCTCAAACTTCTCCTTGGCCATGTCCCTCTTTTCCTTGGCTAAGCTGAGGTGTTCTCTGTAGTCAGCCAGAAGGGCTTCGAGCTCCTGGGTGCTGTAGCCCTCCTCCTTAAGAGCCTCAATCCTCGCCTCGAGTCTGTCCCCTATCTCTTCTCCCTTCTCAAGCACATAATCTATCTTTGATATGATGATTTTCCCAGTTATTTTCTTGATCTCTACTCTGGCTTCTGCCCACTCCTTCCTGACCTCTTTTGCTATATCGATGAGTTCCTCCCTGTTCTCTGCCTGCTCTGCTTCCTGTCTTTTCTCTTCCAGCCAGGATATGTAGCTATCCAGAGTTTCTGTGATTTCTGCCTTCTCCTCTTCGCTAAGGCTGCGGGTAATATCCACCCTCGCCTTGACCATCTCGAGGTGCGCTATCATCGCGTCAATGCTGCGCAGCAGGAAGTTCTTTGCCTTCTCAAAGGGCACCGGCTCTCGCTTTGCCATCTCCCTCATTTTCAGGTAGTCCTGTCTGGCGCTCTTGTAGACCTCGAGTGCCTTGAGGTAGTTTGCCTTTGCAACCTTATACCTCTCTTCTACCTTTTTCATAGGCGGCTGCGCATAGCCCGCCGGGAGCAGGCTGAGCACAAGCATCGCCGCCAGGGCAATTGAGAGCACTTTTGCCGCCTTCATTTTCATCACCTCCGCCAACACCTCGGCGCTTGATTGATATAAGCTTACTTTTGACTCAGAAAATTTAAAGCTTTATGATACTTTATTTCGGTTTATGAGCCAAATTTTTTATTTATTTTACTTCATAGAAAATTATTTAATTGAGAGAGGAGTTACTAATCCCATATGAGAGTATTGCTGCTTCTGCTCCTTAGCATGCCATTAACTTATGCAGCTCAAATTTATGGTAACCTCTACAACTGGGAAACCCTTGAGCCCCTCAGCGGGGTGGTTGTGGAGATAAATACCACGCCAGAGCAAGTACTTGTATCAAGAGATGGAAGCTACTCATTTTCTGTACCTGGGGGAAGCTATCTGCTGAAGGCAAGGTATTACGAGAACAATCTTCTGAAGCTTGAGACTGAGGAAGAGCTTGAGGTTCCCCAGAATGGTAGCTACAGAATAGATCTGATACTCTTTCCGACTCTCGAGGAGGAACTTCTCTTTGATGATATCGATGTGAGCATCCTCGAAGAGGGGAAGCAAAGTAACAGTTATCTGTTTATGCTCATCGTCGTTTTCATTATTTTGGCAATTTTTGCAGGCTATCTTTATCTGAAACGGAGGAGAAAGGAGGAAGAACCGGAGCCGCTGCCTGAGGACCTTGTCCAGGTGCTGGAGATTATAAGAAAGGAAGGAGGAAGGGTAAAGCAGAGTGAGTTGCGGAAGAGGCTCGGATGCTCTGAAGCAAAGCTCAGCCTGATGCTGACTGACCTGGAGCACAGAGGCAAAATCAAAAAGATAAAAAAGGGCAGGGGCAACATAGTAATCCTGAAATAGGCTCACTTCTGCTGCTTGCTGGGCGTGGGAATAAACTCAACGCTTGGATGGCGTTTTGTTATGGGCTGTGGATAGAGTTCCATCAGGGAATAAACTTCCTCTGGCACTGAAGTGCTAACCCTAAGTCCCAGTTCCCTGGCCACGTCCACAGTTATCGGAAAGTCATGAGTCCACCTGCCTTCTGTTAGCACCCTCGCAAGCTCCCTTGCCTTATCTTCACCGTACTTATCCTTCAGAAGCTCATATACGAACTCCTGAATCTGTCTTATCGCCTTCTCTGCGATATCCGCCATAATGAGCGTTTCATCTTTCACTTTGTCCGCACCCTTCTTCTCCACAGCCTTCAGCACAGAGGGTGCTGGAAACTCCTTAATCTGCGGGTCGATAGGCCCGAGCACAGCATTGGGGTCCATGAGTATCTCGTCCGCTGCAAGGGCAATTAGTGTGCCGCCGCTCATAGCATAGTGGGGTACAATCACCGTGGTTTTTGCTCTGTGCTCCTTAATCGCCCTTGCTATCTGACTGGCCGCAAGCACAAGCCCGCCCGGGGTGTTTATTATTAAGTCTATGGGTTTATCACTGGGGGTGGAGCGTATCGCCCTGAGCACCTGCTCCGAGTCGTCTATGTCGATAAACCTGTAAAAGGGTATGCCAAACAGGCCAATGCTCTCCTGCCTGTGAATAAGGGTTATCACATTGCTTCCCCGCTTCTCACCCAGCTTTCTGAGCAGCCTCTGCCGTGCAGCTTGGAGACTTCGGTGCTGGAGCTGCGGACCCAGCACAAGGTAGAAGATAAAAAGCCACCATATGAGGGAGCCGAAGAAGCCGGTGTAGTCCTGCATAGTAGTATTACTGGGGAAAGCCGGTGATATATAGGTAACGCCTTTTCACAGCTCAATTTTTTTGAGAATCCTCTTCTCCTCTCCTGTAATCTCTGCCTCAATGTGGAGGTAGTCTTTGAGACCCGACTCCAGCACTCTGGGCTTTAGAAGCTCGTCAATCTGAAAGATTCCCGCGGAGTTGCTCATCTTTATTTTGATTTTCAGTGGCACCTCATCTCCTTCTTTAACCTCAACACCCTCAATTGCCATTGCTGAGACACTGTGTATGTCAATCTTGCCCTTTGAGAAGGGTATCCTTGCCCTTCCACCGGCTATGTCCAGAGCGTCGGCTACTGTAACAATGCCTGCCTCCAAGGTTAGTGGCTTTACGCCCACCTCGTGACTTGAAATAGCATGCAGAGCCTCACTCACCACTATAGCCTTGGAGCGTTCATCATAGATGCCCTCCAGGAGTTCGCTGAGGAGCTGAAAGGCTATAGCAGTGCCGTATTCGACATGATTTGCCCTGTGCACCGCCATGCCTATGTCATGAAATACTGAGGCGAGCACCACCACTACCTCAGCATCATTCTCAGTGAGGTGATGGTCTTTAACAATACCCGGCTTTAGCCCATGTTTCACCAGCACGCGGAGCATCTTCAGGGCAAGGTTGGCTACGATTTTTGAGTGCACATAACCGTGGTCATTGTAGCCCAGCCTGGCTATCGCCGTGACGTTCGCCGCTTCAATGTAGGCTCTTATCTTCTCGCTCCTGTCTATCCTTCTAACCACCTCACGGAGCTTCTCGTTTTTATTGAAAGGTATATTAAACGTCATACCCTCCGCCTCTTTGGTATCTGCATAATTTAATATTCCTGCAGTGCAATATAAATAAGGTGCAACGCAGGGAGAAGGGAGAGGCATGAAAATAGAACTTCTGGCGAGTGATTCGATGGGCACGAGGAGTATGGCCACCTACGTTGAAACCGACGACGTTAGGGTGTTAATAGACCCCGGTGTTGCGCTTGGGCCCAGGAGGTACGGGCTTCCTCCGCACCCGCTTGAGTATCAAAAGCTGGAGGAGGACTGGAAGCGAATCAAGAGCTATGCGGAGCGCAGCGACGTGATGGTGGTCACCCACTACCACTACGACCACCACTCGCCGGAGGAGCCGGAGATTTACGAAGGCAAGCTTGTGCTGCTGAAGCACCCTACAGAAAATATAAACCGTAGTCAAAGGGGGAGGGCCAAGTACTTTATTGAGAAGCTCGGCGAACTCCCGGAACGCTTGGAGTACTGCGACGGCAGAAGCTTCTCCTTCGGCGATACTGAGCTGGTGTTCTCCAAGGCGGTGTACCACGGCACCAATCCGAGGCTGGGATATGTTACAGAGATTGCAGTGCGCCGCGATGACGAGTGCTTTGTTTTCAGCAGCGACGTCGAAGGGCCGAGTATAGACGATCAGGCAGAGTTTATTCTCAGACAGAATCCGGACACGATTTATATCGACGGTCCCATGAGCTACATGCTGGGTTACCGCTATGCACAGGCGAGCCTCAATAAGTCGGTGGAGAATCTGGTAAAAATTCTTGAGACCACAAAGGTGGAGAATCTGATACTCGACCATCATCTGCTGCGTGACCTGGAATGGCGGCAGAAGCTCAGTAAAGTCTTTGACGTTGCCACAAAGCTTGGCAAGCGCGTGGTGAGTGCCGCAGAGTTTGCGGGCAAAGAGGAGCTAATGCTGGAGGCGAGGAGGAAGGTGCTGTACGAGAAGTTTCCCGTGGAGTAGGTCTGACCAGTCCGAAAGGCAGCTTACAGAGAGGCAAACTTTTTATTTCTCCGCCACCACTTCTCTGCATGGACTTCTCAACGCTTGTGGAGCTGGACAGGCGCTGTGTTGCTCAGACGTATTCTCGCCTGCCAGTTGCGCTGGTCGAGGGCAGAGGTGCTTTGGTGAGGGACATCCACGGGAAGGAGTACATAGACTGCATCGCGGGCATAGCTGTATTAAATGTGGGGCACTCCCACCCCAGGGTGCTCCGCGCGCTTCAGGAGCAGGCCTCAAAACTCATGCATGTCTCCAACCTCTACTACATCCCGCCCCAGGTGGAGCTCGCCGAGAAGCTGTGTGAGCTAACCGGGGGTTACAGGAGCTTCTTCTGCAACTCGGGTACAGAGGCTGTGGAGGCTGCGATAAAGCTGGTGAGAAAGCACAGCCGCAAGCGTGAGATAATAGCGGCCAGGAATTCCTTCCACGGGCGAACCCTGGGGAGCCTATCGGCGACGGGGCAGGAAAAATATCGCACAGCCTTTAAACCCCTCGTACCTGGTTTTAAGCACGTTGAATATGGCAACATTGAGGCACTGCGAAAGGCAATAACAAAAGACACTGCCGCTGTAATTCTCGAGCCGATACAGGGAGAGGGTGGTGTCATTATTCCGCCGGAAGATTATTTTAAAGAGGTTCGCGAACTCTGCGATGCAAGAGATGTGCTTCTAGTGCTTGATGAGGTGCAGACAGGTATAGCACGCACAGGCACGCTCTTTGCCTGGCAGGGTCTTGGTATTGAGCCGGATGTTTTTACCCTTGCAAAAGCGCTTGGTGCTGGATTTCCCATTGGTGCAATGCTTGCAAAGCCTGAGGTTATGGATTCCTTCTCACCGGGTGACCATGCTTCAACCTTTGGGGGCAACCCGCTCGCGTGTGCCGTGGCGAAGGTGGTGCTTGAGATAGTTGAGGAGGAGCGCCTGGCTCAGCGCGCCCGTGAATTGGGCGAGTACTTTATGGAAAAGCTCGGACAGCTTCAGAGGGAGCATGAGGTCATAAAGGAAGTGCGCGGCAGAGGATTGCTGATAGGTGTTGAACTCAGCATACCCTGCGCTGAGATTGTGAAAAAGGGTCTTGAGCACGGTTTGCTTCTCAACTGCACCCATGAGAGGGTGCTGCGGTTTGCCCCGCCCCTGGTGATAACAAAGGAACAGATAGACCAGGTGTGCTCGAGGCTGGGCGGGATACTAAAAGGGGTGCCAGAATGATAGAGAGGCTGGTAAAAGAGGAGATAAAGCGCGTGCCGCCTTACATCCCGGGGAGAGGCATTGAGGAGATTGCAAGAACCTACTCTCTGCCTCCAGAGGAGATAATAAAGCTCGCATCCAATGAGAATCCCCTGGGTGCGTCGCCAAAGGCGATAGAGGCGATTCGTGCAAATGCCGGAAGGGTGAATATTTATCCAGAAGCCATGGCTGACGAACTACGGGAGGCGCTCTCCCACTACGTGGGCTTATCTCCAGAGAACATTCTGGTTGGCAATGGCAGCGACGACGTTATGGAGCAGTGTGTTAAGGTTTTCCTCTCCCGGGGCGAGGGCGCTGTAATAACACCACCCACCTTCTCCTACTACAAAATTTTAATAACCATGTACGGTGCACGGTGCATTGAGGTCCAGCTTAAAGAGGGTGAAATCGAGTATTCGTTTGATGAGGCAGCCCTGCTCGACGCAGCCGAGCAGGCGAAGCTCCTCTTTATTTGCTCACCCAACAACCCCACGGGAAATCTTGTACCTGAGGCATTGCTCCGGGAGATGCTGGAGAGGGACGTGATTGTCGTGCTCGATGAGGCATACGCTGAGTTCTCCGGCACGAGCTTCGCCCACCTCGTTGAGCATTATGAGAATCTGGTGGTGCTCAGAACCTTCTCAAAAGCCTTCGGTCTGGCAGGGCTACGTGTGGGCTACTGCCTGGCAAGTGAGGAGGTTGTGGACTATCTGGCGCGCGTTAGGCAGCCCTTCAGCGTGAACCTTCTCGCCCAGCTTGCTGCTATTGCGGCGCTTGATGACAGAGATTTCCTAAGGCGGAGTGTTGAGGTTGTTAGGGAGGGCAGGAGGTACATCATAGAGCAGCTGAGGAAGCTGGGGATAAAGGCATTCAGGTCTCATGCCAATTTTGTGCTTTTCAGGACAGATAAGCAGGGGCTTGTAGAGGAGCTAATGAAACGAGGTATTATAACACGTGGCTGCGAGTCATTTCCCGGCCTGGATGCACGCTACGTCAGGGTGAGCGTGGGCACACCTGAACAGAACAGGAGGTTCGTGGAGACGCTGGAAGAGGTGCTCTAGGGTGCAACGATGCGCCAGCTCCCCCTTTCCAGGCTCTTCTCAATATCCTCAAACCTGTCAATAAGCTCCCTATCAATATCCTCCGTTTCCCCCAATTTTGCCCTTAGCACGTCTATCAGTCTGAATTTAAGCTTCATTTAAACCCCGAAAAATCCGTGCCCCGGGTGCATATATATGGCTTTCGGCTCAAAGGTAGAATACATACCTCCTTGGTTCCAGTCTCCTCTCAACACTGTATCCACAGTTTGCACACTTTTTTCCGAGCTTTACCCTTCTGCCGAAGAGGTTCATGCCGTAGAGGTCTTCCATCTCAGAGCCGCACAGAGGACAGAGCCTTGGGCTTCGTCTTGCCTTGCGCTTCTCTACTTTAATTCTCACCTTCGGCGATAGGGCAAGAATTTTTAGCAATCTCGCTCTGGAAAGCCTGTATTCTGGATTTTCCCTCCTCAATCTCTCCAGCACCAGAGAGTGCATCTGAGCCAGGGAATTAACCTCCCCTCTTTTTTTGAGCACATCCCGCGCTGCTCTAACAACAATGTTACTTCCCGGAAGACGATACTTTGTCTTCAATCCTCACCACTCTCCTGGCTATGCTCTGCCAGTGTTTGCCCTGCCAGTAAATCTTACCACACTGCGTGCATCGGTAGAATTCTTTATGAGCCTCAAGCACTCCCCGGGGCAGGAGTTCTGCGACCTCCTCCCTGCCCACCTCCTCTAGGGAGCCGTTGCACCCCGGGCACAGCGCTTTTTCAGGTGTTCTTTCATATCTCAGCCCGAGCTCTCTTTTTAGCTGGATAAGCTGGTCTTCAATGGAGTTGCTCTCCACCAGTGCTACCTTAATCCCCAGCCTCCTCGCTTTCTCTGCGAGGGTTATGTCCCTTGTCAGCAGGACTCTCCCCTCGTGCCGGGCCACATTTAACAATTCCTCATCCTTGGCATTTCTGCTGTAATAAACATCGTAGCCACTCAGGCGAAGCCACCTTGCAAGCTTGCCCAGCATCGCATCAGCGACAAACTGCATGTCTTTATATTTCTGAGAACAAAATATTTATATCCCATACATAAATCCACAATCGTAGAAGGAGGTAAAGCTATGGATACAGAGGTCAAGGTCAGAGAAGCTATGACCCGGCCTGTGGTAACTACTGATCCAAATGCCACAGTTCAGGAAGCAGCCAAGCTTATGGCAGACAACAACATAGGAAGCGTGGTAGTGGTCCAGGGGGATAAGCCCATAGGAATTATTACAGAGCGGGATGTTGCCTACTGCGTTGCCGCCACTGATCTGAAGCCTTCTATGGTCAAGGTCAAGGATATAATGAGCAAAAATCTTCGCACCATTTCGCCAGATAAAACTCTTACAGAAGCATCAAGAATAATGGCAAAGTATAACATCCGCCGGCTTCCTGTTATAGAGAACGGGAAGCTTGTGGGAATAATCACAAATAAGGATATCCTTGCTATAGCCCCCGAGCAGATAGAGGTGCTCCGCGAGCTTGCTGCGATGAAGCAGGAGGGTGAGAGCATGCCCAAGGAGGTGCCTGAGAAGGGCACCTGTGAGAACTGCGGTGACTACGGCGTAACCCTCTACGAGGTGAATGGTATTTTTGTGTGCGAGAGCTGCAAGGAAGACTTAATGGGTGAGTGAGGGGGCGGTAGGTTGAGCGAGCTTCCGAAGGTTAAAGATGTAATGACCACCAGCGTTGTAACTGTGCATGAGGATGAACCAGCCACTAAGGCAAGGGCCCTTTTCAGAGAATATGGATACAGGAGCTTTCCTGTGGTTGACAGTGAGGGCAGGCTTATAGGGATAATAACCCGTGGGGATATAATGAGGATAACCTCCAGCAGGTCAAATATACTTGTGGGCGGGCTTATGTCAACAAGTGTTGATACTGCCCTGCCAGAGGAGAGTATTTTAGACGCTGCGAGGAAGATGATTCGTCTGGATGTGGAGCGCCTTCCTGTGGTCGCCTCGGCTACTGATTCAACCCTCTGTGGGATAATAAGTGCTCACGACATCATCAAGGCACTTCTCGAGAGCGGGCATGAGCCAATTAAAAAGAGGGTTGCGGACATTATGACCACAGAGGTGGTGACCTGCAGCTACGACGACCCGGTGACAAAGGTCTGGGCAAAAATGGACGACACCGGTTTTTCCGGTATCCCGGTTGTAAAAAATGGTGAGATAATCGGGATAATTACCAGAAAGGATATAATAGATTCAGGATTTGCAAGAATATCCCGCGAAGACGACAAAGGTAAAGCGAGGAATCCACCGAGTGTTGAGAAGGTGATGACGACGCCAGCGGTTACAGTCTACAGGGAAACCGATGTACGCGAGGCCGGAAAAATTATGGTTGAAAAGTATATAGGCCGCCTTCCTGTTGTGGAAAATAAAAAAGTGGTGGGAATAATAGATAGAGACGACGTAATGGGTGCGTGGTTACCCGGGGTATAATCCGGGCAGGTGGTTTACTTAATAGCCAGCTTTATATCAGAGGCTTTCACTGTCTTCCTTTTCGCATGCTTGGCTAGTTTTCCTGCCTCTGAGGCTATCTCCTCGCCTATCTCCTCAAGCATCTCAGCTAAAACAACAGCGGCGTCTCTTCCAACACGCATGTTTGTTGCGTTTCTTATTATCCTACCGCATGCGGATACTGGCAGTTCTCCCATAAATAATCACCTCACAATTTGATTTCACCTCATTAAAGATAAATCTTTCGCCTGTTTTTGTGTGTGGTTTCATTTTTAATGAAACTGTGATGGGTTTCTTTCTAAAAATTTACAAAACCTTACTTCGGTAGTTTTGTGCTAATTAACCATGGTAAATCAGAAGCTTCTTGAGTTTATCAGTGAAGAGCCCCTTGCGGAAATGCGCATCCTGGACGTGGGCTGCGGAAGCGGAGCCCTTGCCCTGGAGCTTGCGCCTCTGGCGAAGTTTGTGGTGGGTATAGACATCTCCGCAGAGGAGATTGACAGGGCTAGAAGGCTCGCCAGGCGCATGGGCATGGCCAACGTCGTCTTCTGCACCTGTGACGCCCTGAAGTGCGATTACTCCGCCTTTGCTCCGGACATGGTGGTGGCCCACTTTTTCATGGACGACAGCGTCGTGGTCAACTCTGCCCACGCTCTTGAGCGGGGCGAATGTGTTTGCTTCGCATGTATAGAGGAGGATAACCTTCGCGAGATCGGCTGGCGCTCCAGGTTCGCCTACTCTGAGCGCGGGATGAGGAGGCTCCTCACAGAGAACGGCTTTGCGGTGGAGCGCCTAGTGGTGGAGAGGGAGGCGCTCACCTTTGACTCCTTCGAGGATGCTTTGAGCTATTTTATAGGCTTTAAGAGGAAGTGGAGCGAGGAGAAGTGGAGCAGGCTGATGGAGTACTTTAAAGGGGGAGGCAGGAGAATAACCTTATCAACACTGGTGGGCAAGGCGAGGCTGCTATGAGTGCGCGTGAGGTTGTAGTGGAGGAGATTAAGAGGCGGGGAGCGATACCCTTCAGGGACTTTATGGAGCTTGCGCTGTACCACGAGCGCTATGGCTACTACTGCTCTGCGCGGGAGAGGATAGGAAAGCGGGGCGACTACTTCACAGCCAGCAACGTCTCGCCCCTCTTCGGCGCCATGCTTGCGAGGCAGTTTGAGGAGATGCGCCGCCTTCTCGCGAGCGAGAGGTTTACCCTGGTGGAGATGGGCGCGGGCACAGGACTGCTCGCCGGGGATGTGCTCTCCTCACTTGGTGGAGAGGTGCGCTACGTTATAGTGGAGCGCTCCCCCAGCATGAGGCGAAGGCAGCGCTCGGCACTTGGCGGGAGGGTGGAGGTTGTGGAGTCGCTAGGAGAGCTGGGCGAGATAGAGGGGTGCATCTTCTCCAATGAGCTGGTGGACGCCTTCCCGGTGCACGTGGTGGAGATGCGGGAGGGCGAGCTCAGGGAGGTGTACGTTACCCTGAGGGAAGGTGAATTCAGGGAGGTGCTTCTCCTGGCGGGGGAGGAGCTCAGGAGATACTTCCGCGAGCTCGGCGTGGAGCTCGAGGAGGGCTTCCGCACAGAGGTTAACCTGGAGGCGCTGCGCTGGCTCGGCGAAGTTTCGCAGGTGCTGAAGCGCGGCTTCCTGCTTACAATAGACTACGGCTACCCGAGCAAGGAACTCTACGCGAGCTACCGCAGCGCGGGTACGCTGCTGTGCTACCACCGCCACCGCGTTGTGGAGAGCCCCTACGTGAACATAGGCGAGCAGGACATTACCTCGCATGTGAACTTCTCCGCCCTGGCGCACTTCGGGAGAAAGCTCGGGCTCGAAGTCGCCGGCTTCACCGACCTGGCGAGCTTCCTGCTCAGCCTGGGCTTGGAGGAGGAGATGATGAGGATAAGGGAGGAGAAGGGCGAGGAGGCCTACCTTCGGACACTCCTCCCGCTGAAGAGGCTGCTCATGCCGGGAAGCATGGGCGAGATTTTCAAAGTGCTGGTGCAGTATAAGGGCATGCGAAAGCCTCGCCTCTCCTGCTTCAAGCTGAGGGTTTTTAAGAGGTGGGAGTTGTAGAAGACAATTAAAGGTAATCGTAAATATAGAGCAACATCTGAAAAATTACGCTAAATTTTAATCAGGTCCTCCGGCTTTTTGACATGTTTTAGACCGATAAGAATCAACCTCCTGGCTATCTCCGCTCGCTTCAATTTAGTTTCTTTAACTAGCTTTTCAATCTTATCATACTCTTTCTTTTCAATTCTGGTCGCTATGTAAATCTTAGCCATCTTTTATTGTGTTTAGGCGAAACCTTTATATTTGTTGGTGTACAATGTACACGATATGGGGGATACATCTCTATACCGCCCTTACATGGACGCCTGAGGTAAATGAATTTATCTGCTATGACGAAAATCTGCTGAGAGCAGCTAAAGCTGAGGGATTAAATACCTTTAATCCGGAGGAATAGGTCTCTCACCGCGTCTCCTCCCTCCCGCCAGAGGCGAAATAAGAGCAAGGAAAAGCACCGCGAGCGAAGACAGAATGAGAGGAACTGCACGGCCGTCTATTCCGAGCACCACCTCTCCCTCGAGAGCGTCGTAGAGGTACCCCGCCACCAGCGGAAGCGCAGCCGCACCTGCGCTGGAGAAGGTGTTCGCAAGGCCAACCACTGTGCCCGCAAGCCCGGAGCCTCCCGCCACGGCGATGTTTCGCGTAAGGGGCAGCGTCGCCTTGACTGCCAGTAGCACTGTGGCGAGGGAAAGGGCAACAATCAGCCTTCCAGGCGAGAGCGTAAGGGAGAGAAGACCCAAGGAACACAGCAGCAGAATTGCAACTAGGACTCTGCGAATCCCAAGCCTGTCCGAAAGAAAACCCGAAAAGATGCCGCTGAAAACACTCAGAAGGGCTGCAGCGGTGAGCACATACCCCAGCTCAGCCCTCGTCATGCCGTGCACCTCGTAGAGGAAGAGGTAGAGGTACTCGTTCATCAGCCCCATAACTCCGCCGATGGCGAAGGAAATCACCAGAACCCAAATCGCAAGGGGCGGAAGGCTGCTCAGCTGGAGCTTTACCTCCTTCTTCTGCTCAGCAGGCATCGCAGGGGTGCAGGAGGCGGAAAACAGAAGCAGGGCGAGCACTGCGGAGAGCGCATACAGTGCTGCGCCTGCAAGTATGAGAAAAGTGCTGCTCAGGGGCAGCAACCCGTAGAGGGCGTAGCCGATGCTTGAGCCGAGGGCGCCGAGGGTGAAGTAGGCGCCCAGGTAGGCTCCCCTCTTATCTTCAGGCGCCGAGAAGCCAACAATAACCTGGAGAGTGGGCCAGAACATGCCGGAGAAGAAGCCGTGCACAGCGCTCAGAAGCACCGCAAGAAGAGCCTCGGGCACAAAGGCGTAGGCGGCGCTGAGCAGGGCCACGGGAAGGAGGCACAGCCTGGCAATCCTGCCCCTGAGCAGAGGCGCCCTGTCGCCGGCAAAGCCGGTGAGGGGCGCTGCCAGGGCGCGCGCCACCATAAAGCCGGAGGTAAGGGCGGTGACCTCAAGGGCCGTGGCACCGAGCTCGGCTCTAAGTCTGAGCGCCAGCGCGGGCTTAATCAGGTAGAAGGCCACGCTTGCAATAAATACCACGAGAAAGCTTGCAAGCAGCGCTCGCCTCTCACCCATGTGCCAGAGTAGTTTCCTCATGCTTAATATGTCCTTCTCTGATTGCGGAATTTGCTTAGGTTAACCCTTACCCTTAGCACATGCTCCGCGCGGTTATCTTCGACCTCGATGGTACGCTGGTGGACTTCAACCTGGACATTGCACGAATCAAAATGGAAATCTTCGGCTTCGATGCGGAGCAGCCCCTGCTGGAGATGATAGAGGCGCTGCCCTCCAGGGAGAGGGAGGAAGCCCTCGCAAGGGTGGTGGAGCACGAGGTTAGCGCCGCCAGGCGGGCGGAGCTTAAGTCCTGCGCCAGGGAGGTGCTTCAAAGCCTGCGCTCCCGCGGAATTGCCCTCGCTCTCGCCACGAGGAACTGCAGGCAGGCCTGGGAGGTGGTGGCGGAGCGCTTTTCCCTCGCCTTTGATGTCGTGGTAACCCGGGAAGATGCGGAGCCAAAACCCTCACCGGCACAGTTCCAGCTCGCCCTGAAGCTGCTCGGGGCAGCTCCGGAGCAAGCCCTCGCCGTTGGCGACCACGCTTTCGACTACCTCGCTGCGAGAAGCGCAGGAGTTAGAATAGCGCTGCTCGACGGCAGGTTTTCAAAGGAGTACCTGAGCAGGGCTGACTTTGTGCTTCACGACCTGAGAGAGCTGGAAGAGGTGGTGGCTAGGCTGTGCGAGTAATCGTCACCTCACAGGAGGACATCGCAGGCAGGAACATCTTCCGCGTGCTCAGAGAGGAGCTGGGGTTCGCGGAAGCTGGAGAGTTTGAGGGCATGCCCCTGCTGAAGAGGGGCGAGGTTGTCGCCATAGCTACGGAGCGGAGGCAGACTGAAGCGGAGCACCTGGACGAGCATTTCCCAAAAGCCGAGTACTACGTGTTTGCAACCAGGCACAAAGCTCAGGCGGAGCGCAGAACGCTTACTGTGCACGTCACCGGCAACCTTGGCAGGGAGGCTAAGGTTGGAGGCTCACCCGAGACGCTTGCGTATGCTCATCCCAGTGCAATGAAGGTTGCGCTTCTCGCTCTGGAGCGCGCGAGGCGGGAGCTCAACCTGGACTATGAGGTTTCCTTTGAGGCGACGCACCACGGACCAACGCAGCTTTTGAAGCCGGTGCTCTTCGTGGAGGTCGGCTCCACCGAGAAAGAGTGGCGCGACCTGCAGGCGGTGCGTGCCGTTGCAAAAGCCGCGCTGGAGGCGGCGCTGTGCAAGGAGAGCTACGAGGCATGCGTAGGCGTAGGGGGTACGCACTACGCTCCGAGGCACACTGAGCTTGCCCAGGAGACGCAGTACGCTGTGGGGCACATAATTCCAAGCTACGCGATAGCTCAGCTCACGTTAGAGGTCTTTGCACAGGCGGTGGAGAAGAGCGGCGCCGGCTTCGTCTACCTGGACTGGAAGGGAATGAAGCGGGAGGAAAGGGAGAAGGCTCTCGCTCTGGCGGAGGAGCTTGGCGTGCCTGTGAAGCGGAGGCGCGAGCTCCAGGCGCAGAGCTCTGCGTTAACGCCCCTGTGGGTGGACCTGGAGCTGGTGAGGGCTGCGGAAAAGCTCAACTCAAAGCGGGTGAAGCAGGTGTTCAGCTCGCTGGGCATAGTGGTGGAGCGTGATGTGAGTGGCAGGATAAAGAGGCTGCTTTCAGAGCGTGACGCAGGCGAGGAGGTTGTTAAGGCATGTGTGGATATCCTCTCTTCCAGGGGTGAGCTTTCCTTTAATGGTAATGAGCTTGTGCTCACCTACAAAGCCTTCGACCCGGCCAAGGCGGCGAAGCTCGGACTCAGGCCAGGTCCGGAGTATGCGAAGCTCAGCAGGGGGGAGAGCGTGGTTGTAGGTGAACAGACAATAACGCCAGAGATGGTGCTTTCCAGGAGGAAAATACGCATACCCATAGCAGAGCAGCGCACCCTTGGAGTGCTAAGGAAAACGTTTAAATACCGGCGGTAGCCATTCATAAACCAGCAGGAGGAATCGCTTTGGACAGCATCATTGAGGAAGCCATAAAGAGGGCTGGTGAAGTTTCTCATAAAAATACGTCTGTCACAGGAAGAACCGGGATAGACGAGGAGTTACAGAACATACTATCACAGACCAAGGCGAGGATTGTGGTTGTGGGTACAGGGGGCGCAGGAAACAATACCATGACTCGCCTGATGGAAGTTGGCATAGAGGGGGCAGAGACTGTAGCAATAAATACTGATGCACAGGACCTGCTCAACACGATGGCGCACAGGAAGCTGCTCATAGGAAAGGAGCTGACCGGTGGCCTGGGCGCCGGGTCAGTGCCCCAGATTGGTGAGGAGGCGGCAAAGGAGAGTGAGCAGGAGATCAAGGAGGTTCTGGAGGGCGCAGACATCGTGTTCATCACCTGCGGCCTTGGAGGTGGCACGGGTACGGGAAGTGCACCGGTGATTGCCAACATATCCCAGAAGCTTGGGGCGCTGACAGTGGCTATAGTCACCTTCCCCTTCGCCATGGAGGGCATGCGCAGGCGGAGCAATGCCGAGATGGGGCTGGAGAAGCTGCGCAGGGAGACCGACACTGTAATAGTAATCCCCAATGACAAGCTTCTTGAAATAGCGCCCAACCTCCCTCTGCCGGCAGCCTTTAAGGTGGCGGACGAGATTCTGGTGCGCGCTGTCAAGGGCATTGCCGAGCTGATAACAAAGCCAGGGCTGATAAACCTGGACTTCGCGGACGTGCGCGCTGTAATGGAGGGCGGCGGTGTGGCGATGATAGGCATGGGTGAAAGCGACACCGAAAACAGAGCCGTGGAGGCGATAGAAAAGGCAATTAACAGCCCACTGCTCAATGTGGATATAACCGGTGCGAAGGGCGCGCTGATAAATGTCGTCGGCGGCGAAGATTTAACCCTTGCAGAGGCGCAGCAGGTGGTGCAGGTGGTGTCAGAGCGCCTTGATCCCAGAGCCAACATCATCTGGGGCGCGCAGATAGAGGACGACCTGAAGGGCGTGCTCAGGGTTATGCTCGTGGTAACAGGCGTGCGCTCAAAGCAGATCCTGGGCTCAGAGGAAGGTTTTGTCGAGGAGGAAAAGGAAGACCTGAAAACAAAGCTTGGAATAGATTTTCTGGACTGATGCAGCATGGTACAGGTTGCAGTGTCTCAGAAGTTAAAGCTGGGTGAGAAGATAAAGGAGTGGGAGCGAGTAATAAAGCTCTCACGGAAGCCACGCAAAAGTGAGTATCTGGGCGTTGCCAAGGTTACCGGCGCTGGTATGATTATTATCGGTGCCGTGGCCTTCCTCATACGCCTGGCAATACATCTTGCCAGCTCCATTATCAAGTAAGTTTGAATCCGTTAGGCAAAAAGTTTATATAGAATAAAGGCTCAGACTACCTAAGCCTGTTTTTAAATTTTTAACCCGGTGAAGGTCATGGATTCTAAAATTTACGCGGTTCGCACAACCATAGGGCAGGAGAGAAACGTAGCAGATATGATGAGTGCCAGAATAGAGAAGGAGGGCTTTGAGGTTTACGCTGTACTCGTGCCTCACGACATAAGAGGCTACATTCTCGTGGAGGCAAAGGACAAGACGGAGATAGAGAAGGCGCTGCGCGGTGTTGCTCACAATAAAGGTATTGTGCCTGGTGAGATCCCCATTGCAGACATAGAGAGATTCTTTGAGCCCAAGCCAATGGTGACCAAGGTTGAGCAGGGCGACATAGTTGAGTTGATAAGCGGCCCCTTCAAGGGTGAAAAAGCGAGAGTGGTCAGGGTTGACCTTAAGAAGGAGGAAATTACAGTAGAACTCTTTGAAGCTACTGTGCCTATCCCGGTTACGGTGAAGGGCGAGAGCATCAAGGTGATTAGAAAGGAGGCGTCGGAAAGTGAAACAGGTGGTTGAGAGTCTCGTTGAAGGCGGCAAGGCATCGCCAGGTCCACCTCTTGGGCCAGCACTTGGTCCGCTTGGGGTTAACATATCCGCAGTGGTGGCTGCGATCAACGAGAAGACAAAGGACTTTGCAGGCATGAAGGTTCCTGTGAAGGTCATTGTAGACCCCAAGACAAAAGCCTTTGAGATAGAGGTGGGCACTCCGCCGACGAGCGCGCTTATAATTAAAGAACTCGGCATAGAGAAGGGTTCAAGCGATGCAAAGTCGAGCATAGTGGGCAACCTGAGCATAGAGCAGGCGATCAAAATAGCAAGGATGAAGCGCGATGGAATGCTTGCCGCAGACCTCAAGGCAGCGACCAAAGAGGTTCTTGGCACATGCGTTTCCATGGGGGTGACTGTGGAAGGCAAGCCTGCAAAGGAGGTTCAGCGGGAGATAGACGAAGGCAAGTACGACGATAAGTTCGAGGGGTGAAAAAATGGCGGTCACTACAGAAAAAATTGTGAAAGCTGTAGGAGAGGCCAGAAAAGCCTCGAAAAAGCGCAACTTTACCCAGAGCTTTGACCTGGCGATTAACCTCCGTGACATAGACATGTCCAAGCCTGAGAATCGCCTCAATGAGGAGGTTGTTCTGCCGAAGGGCAGAGGTAAGCATGTCAAGGTGGCGATTATTGCTGGCGATGAGCTTGCTCTTGCCGCAAAGGAGCATGCTGATATGGTGATAACCAAGGAGGAGCTTGAAGAGCTTGCCAAGGATAAGAAGAAAGCGAAAAAGATTGCTAACGATATTGACTTCTTTATCGCCCAGGCTGAGCTGATGCCTCTCATAGGCAGATTTCTTGGCCCTGTGCTTGGTCCTCGAGGCAAGATGCCAAAGCCCGTGCCCCCCAATGCGCCCATCGCGGCAATAGTGGAGCGCTTGCGAAGGACGGTGAGGCTGCGCACCAAGGATAAGCCGGTGATACATGTGGCGGTAGGAAGCGAGGACATGAGTGACGAGGATATTGCCCAGAATGTTGAGGCTGTGCTCTCGCATCTGGAGAGAAAGCTGGATAAGGGTATGGGTAACATAAAGAGTGTGTATATAAAAACCACAATGGGGCCGAGCGTACGGGTGGAGGTCTGAAAATGCGTGCCTCTGGTGCTGTAGCTAAGTGGAAGCTGGAGAAGGTTGAGGAGCTTGCAAAGCTCATACAGGATTATCCTGTCGTGGGTATAGTGAATATGGAGAACATCCCTGCGAGAACATTGCAGAAGATGCGTGCCAAGCTGCGCGGGGAAGTTCTCATCAAAATGTCAAAGAAGTCCATAATGCAGCACGCAATTGAGAAGGCCGCGAGGGAGGAGAAGAGCCTCGAGGGTTTGAAGGATAAGCTTCGCGGTCAGCCAGCATTCATATTTTCCAGGATTAATCCCTTCAAGCTGTACAGGATACTGGAGGAGAACAAGGTTCCAGCACCGGCTAAGCCGAACAGCATTGCCCCACGCGATATTGTTGTGCCCAAGGGCGAGACTCCCTTTGCTCCAGGTCCGCTGCTTGGTGAACTCCAGGCGCTTGGGATACAGACGGAGATAAAGGGTGGCAAGATTGCTGTAAAGAAGGATACTGTTGTAGCGAAGGCGGGCGATGTAATTGATGCGAAGCTGGCGAATATACTTAGCCGTCTCGGTATAGAGCCCATGGAGGTCGGTCTGGACCTGATTGCAGCCTACGAAGATGGTACAGTTTTTCTGCCAGATGTGCTTCGTGTGGATGAAGAGGAGATAAAGGCAAAGCTTGCTCTGGCATACCAGCAGGCTGTTAATCTCAGCATTAACTCTGGCTTCCTCACCAGGGAAACGGCACCTCTTGCAATTGCCAAGGCATACCGCGAGGCGCTTGCCCTTGCGCTTGAAGCAGCGATACCGGAGCCGGACGTGGTGGACAAGCTTATTGCGAAGGCTCACTTGCAGATGTTATCCTTGGCGTCTAAGCTCAGCGATGACGCGCTGGATGATGAGCTGAGGCAATTGCTCAGCGCAACTCAGACTGCTGCGCCACCAAGTGAGAAACCAGCGAAGGAGGAGCCACAGCCAGAAGCAGAGGAAGAGAAGGAAGAGGAGCCGAGCGAAGAGGAGGCTGCGGCAGGGTTAGGAGCACTGTTCGGATAATGGAGGTGAAGAAATGGAATATGTTTACGCTGCCATGCTTCTCCATGCTGCAGGGCAGGAGATAAATGAGGAGAACGTCAAGGCTGTGCTCGAAGCCTCAAAGATAAATGTTGACGAGGCTCGGGTGAAAGCTCTTGTCGCTGCCCTTGAGGGCATCGACATAGATGAGGCTATCAAGCAGGCTGCGGTTGCGCCTGTAGCAGCAGCCCCTGCGGCAGCTGGCGCTCCAGCAGCTGCAGAGGAAGCCCCTGCAGAGGAGAAGGAGGAAGAGAAAGAGGAGGAAGAGCCCAGCGAGGAGGAGGCTCTCGAGGGACTGGGAGCACTCTTCGGCTGAGCCTCTCTATTTTTCTTTTTCAGTTTTCCTATTTTTAGGCATTTATAAAATTGTACGCTATAGTCCATACCAGAATCCAGGCTGCAAAGAAGTACAGAAAACCCTTACCAAGCCACTCTTTCAGGTCAAACTCCTTTTCCGGTAGATTGAATATCCTGCGGGTTAAAATATACAGAGGGTAGGCGAACAGGAAGCCGGCGATAATTACTGAGACAAAGGTTAATGTTCTGGTGAATAAGAAGGGTGAGACGACACCAAATGTTGCACCCGCTAAAGCATGAATAAGACTTACCTTCCGCTCTATCTCATGTTTCATCGTATTTCCTCCGGTGGTGATTATGAAGACCAGTATGAGCAGCTTTGATATTCTCGCGGTGGTCAGGGAACTTCAGGAGATAATAGGTGCCAGGGTTAATAAAGTTTTTCAACCCACCCCGAGTGAGCTTAGAATAACCTTAAACGTCAGAGGCAGGGGAAGGGAGGATCTGGTGATAGAGGCCGGTAGAAGGATTCACCTGACCGCTTACCCGAGGCCGGCGCCACAGCAACCCTCGATGTTCGCCATGGCACTGCGCAAGCATCTTGGCAATGCTCTGCTTGAGGAGATTAAGCAGGTAGGCTTCGATAGGATAGTAATTCTCAGCTTCACGGGCAGAAATCGCGAGAGGTACAACCTCATCGCCGAACTTTTCGGCAAGGGAAATATTATACTGACAAACGATAGCTACGAGATTCTTGCGGTTATGCTGCCCAGGCGATACTCTACACGTGAGCTTGTTGGCAGGGCAAAATACCAACTCCCGCCTGCGAGGGCAAACCCCTTTGAGCTTAGCGCTGAGGAGATAGCGCGGGTGGTTAGCGAGTCTAAGGGCGACCTGGTGCGCGCTCTCGCGAGGGATTTGGGTCTGGGCGGTCTGTACGCAGAGGAAACCTGCCTCCGCGCAGGTGTTGATAAGAATGCCAGGGAGATAGACACTGAAGAAGCTTCTAGAGTTAAGGCAGCGCTTGAAGAGCTTAGGGCAAAAGTGGGTGTGGAGAAGCCTGAAATTGTTTTCGACTCCGGTGTTGCGATAGACATCACCCCATTGCCCCTGAGAATCTATGCCAAGCATGAGCGAAAGAGCTTCGCGAGCTTTAACCAGGCGCTGGACGAATACTTTACAAAGCATGAAGTGGAGAGGCTGGCAAAGCAGAGGGAGGAGAAGTTTAAGACTGAGCTCAACCGGCTGCTCTTCCGCCTTAAATCCCAGACTCAGACGATAAAGAAGTACCTGCAGGAGGAGAAGGAGCTGCGCGGCAAGGGGGATGCGATTTATCTTCACTTTAATGAGGTGGAGCGCATCCTCAGCGTGCTGAGAAGCGCACGGGAAAAGTACTCCTGGCAGGAGATAGAGGAGAGGATAAAACAGGGCAAAGGTAAGGTGAAGGAGGCGGAGCTTATAAAGCGGCTCAGCCCATCGCGAGGAGAGGTGGTGCTTACCCTCGATGGCAGGGAGGTTACCCTCGATATAAGGAAGAGCGCAGCTGAGAATGCTGAGTTTTTTTATGAGAGGAGCAAGAAGCTCAGAAGCAAGGCAATCAGCGCAAGGGAGGCTGTGCTGAAGACTGTTAAGGAGATACGCGAGCTTAAGGAGAGGGGCGTTGAGGCCTCTGAAGCAGAGCTTAAGGCACCGCAGAAGCGGGTGAAGAGGAAGCGGGAATGGTACGAGAAGTTCCGGTGGTTCGTCTCCAGCGACGGCTTTCTGGTGCTTGGCGGCAGGGATGCGGTGAGCAACGAGGTGCTTGTTAAGAAGCACTTGGGCAAGGACGATATATTTGTGCACGCCGACATTCACGGCGCACCCGCGGTGATTATAAGGACTGAAGGAAGGGAGGTGCCGGAGACTACAATTCAGGAAGCCTTTGATTTTGCAGCAAGCTATTCCCGTGCCTGGAAGCACGGTTTCGCGAGCCTAGAGGTTTACTGGGTTAAGCCAGAGCAGGTCAGCAAGCGTGCTGAGAGCGGCGAATATGTAGCGAAGGGCGCCTTTGTGATTCGTGGTAAGCGTAACTACGGTATAGGCAGGGTTCGCGTGGCAATAGGCGTGGTGCTGAATGAAGTGCCACGAGTAATAGGCGGGCCCCCCTCTGCTATAAGAGATAGAGCCGATGCGTACGTACTCCTCGCACCTGGCAGAAGCAAGAGCAAAGAGGTTGCCGAGCGCATAAAAAGAGAGTTCATAAAGAAGCTGGGCGAAGAGGTGCGCAGGAAAATAGAGGGGATACCAATAGAGGATATCCAGGCGTTTCTACCACCCGGTACAAGCGATATAGTGGAGGATGAAAAATGAAGGCCACAGAGTACCTGATTGACCTCCTCCTGACACTAATACTGGGTCTGATTCTGATAAACCTGGCATACCATGCAAGGAGGCTGCTGAGGAAGCGTGCACTGCTAAGCAGGCTGAGGAGAAGGCGCTAGAGGATACGAATCTCTTTTCTGCTTTTTCTGAGTATTATCACATCATCCGCAGAGGCAATCTCATAATAGGGCACCTTGATTGCATTGTAGCGCACCACGCGCTCCTTTGAGGCCAGGAATTTTCGCTCACCAACCAGCATGCAGGGAACGTCGTCAACCATGGTTATCTCCAGCACCTCGCCCAGAAGTTCGCCGGAAGCATCTATAACCTCCTTCCCCAAAAGCTCCTCATCCTTGTACATGGTCAATACTTCTTTCCGTGTTGTTGTAAAAAAACCTTTTGCAGGCTCAGCTCCCGTTAAGAACCCCGCTTCTGAGTATCCTGTCTATTATGCTCCTGAACACCTGCGGATAGTTCTCCTCTGTTACAGCCTCATCGATCTTTGCGCCTGCTGCGACTTCTCTGCCACCGCCACCAAAGAGCTGGGCAATTTTTCGGAGGTTTATTTTAGGATTGTTTCTGCGGAAGCTCAGCTTGCCGTCCGGATAAACCACAATCACAAAGTCGGTACCTTTCTCCTGGAGGTAGAGCGAAGCCAGGGTTGAACTCAGATACTTCTTGGACAGAGCCATTGCACAGGTGTAGCCGTTGACATTGAAAACTTCCATGTGCTCCTCTAAATAAGCATAGCCCTTCTCCTTTGCCCGCTGGTACTTACTGTAAGCCTCCTCAAACTCCTCATTCCAGAACTCGCCCCGCGAAAGCGCTTCAACAAAGCTCAGCTTGTTATAGCCTGAGGAGATCACATCGTACAGCTTCCAGGCAAGCTCACTTTCCTCACGAAAGTCGTGGGCATGGGCAAGACGCGCAATCTCCTGTGAGACCTCGTCGTGGGGCATGAACTCCCGCTGCACCAGCTCTGCCGCACATAGCTCTGTGCTGTGAATAAAGCGAAGCTTCAGCTTCAGAATCTCCTCCCCTCCCTGCCAGTCATGGTGGTCTATCCAGGTTACCTCGTTTGCTGTGCAGAGCTCGGCCAGTGCATCCTTTGTAGAAAGCACCCGTGAGTTATATCCCAGGTCTGCGATAATTATCTTCTCACCCTTTATCTCTTTGCTGAGTTTTACAATTATCTCAGCGAGGTCATCGTAGTCGGCGAAGTAATGGGTTATGTGCTCTCCGGTCTCACGGGCAAACCTGCGCACTATTGCATGGCTCCCCAGGCCGTCCAGGTCCTTCTTGTGGGCGATGCAATGGAGCGCCATAGGCTGGTTATAGAAAAACGCTATAATAAATATTCGGGTGTGTATGAGATTTCCAAACCCATGCATAATTTAGAAAAACTTAAATAGCGCTCGCTTGAGTTTTAAACCGGGTCAAGCCTAAGGAGGTCCAGAAGATGGGAGTGAAGGAGCTTATTCATGAACCATTGGATGAAAAGAAGGGCGGTCTTGCTCTGGGGATTATACTTGTGCTTTTAGTAATCCCTGCTCTTGGTTATGGGAGAGCATGGGCATTTGCCGGTGGTCTGCGCTGGATGGACTACAAGATACTTGAGAGCGTAGGCGCATATTCGCTGCTCACCAATAATTTCTGGACTCTGATTAAGTCACCAATGCTTGTATTTATATTTCTGGTTGCCTTTGTGGTGGGCAGCTTTATAGCTGCGAAGATAAATGGAGAGTTTGTAAACACCTGGGATAGGTCCACCATTCATTACCAGATAATCGGTGGCTTCCTCATGGGTGTTGGCATAGTGCTCATAACCACCTGCAACATAGGCATCTTCCTGAACTCAATGCCACAGCTCAGCCTCGGCGGCTACATCGCGGCGATAGGACTGGTGATTGGTACCTACATAGGGGCAAAGATATACGAGCGCACAATGTGAGGTGAGGTAAATGAGCGACTATACGCTTGCAAATTACGCCGGTGCGATAATTTTCGGTCTGCTGCTCGGCTTTGTGGTGCAGCGCTCCCGCTACTGCATGACAGGTGCAATACGTGACTACTTCCTGTTTGGAATTACTAGGAACCTGCAGATGACACTGATAGTGCTTGCCATAATAACCTTTTTCTATACACTTTTCCTGACCTACGGCATATTCAACCCCACCCTGGTGCCTGCTGGCTGGTTCACCTTCGTAGGCGGGATAATCTTCGGAATAGGTATGGCCCTTGGTGGAGGCTGCGTTACGTCGACCTTCTACAGGATAGGAGAAGGACAGTGGAACTATGTTGCAAGCGTAATATTCATGCTCGTGGGGATAATCGCAGGCTCCTGGCTCTTCAACATTGCCCCCTACTCCTTCTTCTACCCCGGGTATACCTTCCTGGGATACGACTATGGCCTGGTCTGGCTCAATGACCTGCTCGGTGGGGTTCCGCCCATTGCAGTTGGCATAGTGCAGGCGGCGATATTCGCTATAGCCTACTACAAGCTCTCAAAAAGCGAGGCGTAACCCCTTCTCTCCTTTTTTCCTGATATAACAGCAAAGTTTGCTGTGGTTATATCTTAAACAATTATAAAAATATTTTAAAGGAGAGAAGGATGAAACTGAGACTGCGCGTGGACGAGTTGATTAGCATACTTGTGAAGTCAGAAGAGTCGTTGCTCAAGAAGTACGACCTGGATGCGGCCAAGCTCAAGAAGCTCCAGAAGTCACTTCAGGAGGGGAACTGGAGACTTATTCCCTGATTTTTAGTAGGAAGCTTGCTACGAGAATACTCATTTCGTAGAGTATTATTAAGGGGAAGGATAGGAGAAGCTGGCTCATCGGCGTCGGGTCAGCGGTTATAATCGCGGCGAGGGTTACTATACCCACGTAGACGAATTTCCGCTTCTGTTTTAGAGATTCTATGCTCACGAAGCCGCGAAGCGCCAGCCAGGTTACCACAAGTGGCAGCTCAAAGAGCAGGCTGAATATGACTGTGGTGAGGAAGGCAAAGAATATGAACTGGTTAATGCTGTAGTATGCGAGCACCCCCGCCTCGGTGGTTAGCGCTGTCAGCACCTTCACAGCAGTTGGTAAGAGCAGAAAGTAGGTAAAGCCAAAGCCAAAGAGGAAGAGGACAAGTGCGGCGATGAGCCATAGCAGGATGCCTGCCCTGATCCTGAAGTGCAGTGTTCGCAGAATGATGAGGATGATAATGGGAATAATCACCACACCGGTGAGCACAAGCGCTATCTGCAGCTTGACCATCACTGTCTCAAGCATCCCGGTGGCGATCAGTCTTGCACTCTCCGGGAGGAGGTCCTGTTTCATGTGCTGTATGATGAAATCAGAAAGATAGAAGAAGAGTATAAAAAAAGCAAGCCCCGTGCCCAGCAGGAACCATGCATGCCTGCGCAGCAGCAGGAGGTATCTGAACACAGCCATACCCTAAGCCCTCATGTTATGAGGAGCTCCTCCCTCTCCTGCTCTAGAGCAAGGCGCAGCTCTCTCGCAATTCTGCGGCCCATGCTCATGTTATCTCCGTACAGAAGATAGCTGTAGGGCGAGCCCGATATGAAGGGGTTGGTTCCAGCGACGATTCGCGCTGAAATCTCAAAGGCTATGAATTCCAGGTTATGAGTGACCATGGTCTCAAGGCAGAAGGGGCCGAGCATTCCGGGCGGGGCTATCTCCCTGGAGACCTCCACCAGGCGGTCGCCCATCTCAAGCACCCTGGGCAGGAGAGATTCCCTCGCAACGAGAGGGGCATTGCCTACAACGACATAGCTTGGTTCAATATATGTCTCTGTCTGGTCTATCGCCGGTATCCTTGTCAGACCATCGATGTTAGCCTCGTACCTGCGGTCTATGCCGAACAGCTCCACCTCATCTGTGAGAGGTGAGTAAAAGTACGAGAGGTACATGTTTACCCCTGGTATGTACTCCTGAATTGTTGCCTTCTCCAGGTCTTCGCGGGTAATCCTTCCCTTGCGTATCAGGCGTTCTGCCTTGCGTTTAAAGTCCTTGTAGCTTGCGACTATGAAGTAGCCTCTCCCGCCACGAGCACCAGGAAACTTGACCAGGCTGAGACGGTCTATATCGTGGGGGTCCTTTGTCTCCTTTGGCATCTTTATTCCCGCTCTGGTGAGCCACTGCCTCTCAAGGTTGCGGTCCGCCTCCCATCGCAGTATGTGGCGATTGCCAAGGAGAGGTATGCGAAGCTTTTCCTCTATGTTTCTCACGCCTACATATGCTATTAGTGAACCGTGGGGCACAAGGAGGGCGTTGAGCTTTCTGAGCTTCTCCAGAGTCTTCTCAGCGATCGTCTCCGAATAACTATCTAGGATTATTATTTCATCAGCTACGCGAAAGCGGCGATATAGCTCTGCCCTGTCTCGCTTGCAGACCACAACTGTCCTGAAGCCTTCCTCCTTCGCCCCTTTCAGAATCTGGAGCGCTGAGTGGCTGCCCAGCGTGGCTATAGCGATATTGCTCCTGTCATAGCCCCTGTAGATTTCCAGAATATCCTCTCTTTCAAGCATGCCCTCACCTACGTCACGATTTCTTCCAGTCTATCGAGCTTTATTGCTTCTCCAATTTCCATCATGGCCAGGTCAAGCGGGTCTTCTATTCGCCTGCCGTACTTTATGCTCAGGTTGCGCATCTCCGGCGATGTGGGTCCCATTGCTGGGTCTCCGGGCACCCGAGGAGAGACATCAAAGACCACAAACTCCAGTGTTTTATTGTCCTCGGGTGAGTATGCTATTGCCCCCTGAAGCGCAAAGGGGCCTATCATCTTCGGCGGGTACTCCTCCTCGACCACCCTGCGGAAGCGGTAGGCTGCGTCGTAAACAAGGTGTTGCTTGCTCTCCCGCATGGTTACACCGAAGTGTCCAATCTCTTCATTTGTCACTGGCACGCGGATCTTCAGCTGGTCTTTTGCCGGAAGGTTGAGGAATCCCTGCAGATTGACCTGTCTTCTGTCCGAGAAGCCTACCAGGTCAAAATCGCCAAAGATATCCTCTAACGCATAACCATGGAAGTTGGCGTTGAAGCGTGCACCAAGCACATACTCCTCTATTCTCGCCCTGCTCAGCGTCTCCTCGCTTATTATTCCCTGCTTCAGAAGTTCCTCTGCCTGTTTGTAAAAGTCCTCCGGGGAGTCGGCGTAGAAGAAGGCTCTCTCGAGGGGGTTTGCGGCCTGCTGCACCTTAACTATGCATAGGCGGTCTATATCCTCCGGCTTCTCAAAATGTTTCGGCGTTCTTATCCCGGCCTTTTTAAGAAGGTAGTACTGCCCCCGCTCATACTCGCGCTCTTCTGCGCGCAGCATAAAGCGGTTACCGTATATTGGTACACGAAACTCGCGCTCGATACCGTCGTATCCCACGTAAACTGCAAAAGAGCGGTTGGGAATAAAGATGGTGTTCAGCTCGCGAAGGCGCTCCTGCACCTCTTCATTGAGCATGTCCTTGAATTTCTCTACAGTTATTATCTCGTCGTAGAGGTGGCGGTTGTATACAGTATAAAGCTTGTCCCTGCCCTTCTGCACCACTATTGCTGTGCGAAAACCGGCCATCTTTGCGGCAGCGCCTATCTCCTTGGCGGAGTGAGAGCCGAAAATTCCTATGGTTATATCCTTGCCATAATCTGCGGCGATTTTCTGAATTTCCTCTCGCTTAAGCATTTCTCCTACCCCTTTTTCTTTATCTTGATAATATCTCCAATTGTCAGCTCTCCGGAAGCTTTGCCTGAGGTGGAGTACTCTTCCTCCTCGGTAATCTCCTCGAGGATTTTGATGTCCAGTGCCCTCTCAAGCTTTTTTGCGATTTCAACGCTGGGCTTCATTTTACCCGCTTCCAGGCGCGCTATAACAGAGACCTTCTCATTTATCTTTCTGCCCAGCTCTTCCTGGGTAAGCTTCCTCGCCTCCCTTGCGCGCCGTATTATACTGCTGTAGTCCTCCACAACCTCAAGTATGGGTTCGCGCTTACCGCCATAGGGATACCTTTTTCTGGTAACTGCAACCGGCTTTCCGGGCTCTCTTCTCGGCACCCGTGACCAGGTCTTTGCCTCCCTGCCAAAGCGTGCACATTGTTTGCAGGTCTTCATTTCTGTGCCCTCAATTACCACTGAAACAGGCTTTCCCCAGATTTTGCGCCCGCACACTTCACACTCCATAACCAGAGCCTTCCTTAAAAATTGATGGGTTAATTATCTGTGGAGTATTTTTAAATATTTTCCTCGAGAATATCTCTGTATGAAAGGCTACCTTGTAGAAAAGTATGTGATTATCTCTGACCAGAAGGCGATTTCCCAGCTTGTGCAGAAGGGCTATGGGAAGAAGAAGGAGGGCAAGCTCTACCTCTCACTGGTTGAGGCGCTGTACCTTGTGGAGAAGGGCAAGCTGGAGGTGTTTAGCAAAAACCGCTCTTTAAGTCATGAGGAGCTTCTGGCAGCGAACGAGGAGGAGCTTTTGATCAGGTATGCGGTTTACCGCGACTTACGAGAGCGTGGCTATGTTGTGAAAACCGGCTTCAAGTTTGGCTCACATTTTCGTGTTTATGAGCGTGGTGCCTTTCCAAAGGAGCACTCACGCTATCTGGTACATGCGGTGAGCGAGGATAGCGAGATAAGCTTTACAGAGTTGGCGCGCGCGGTGCGCCTCGCACACGGTGTCAGGAAAAAGATGATCTTTGCGGTCGTAGACGGGGAGGGCGACGTCACCTACTATGCGGTGGAGAGGATTACGCCATGAGTTACATCTCCCTCAACTCAAGGTCCTGCCTCAGCAGGAGGAAACTGTTTCTGGGCACGTCGCGGTAGACTATTACGCCAGGGCCTATCATTGAACCAGAGCCTATTTTTCGTCCTGCGTTTATCATAACGTTCAGACCCAACTTTACATTGTCCCCGATGACAGCGCCCATCTTTCGCCTGCCGGTATCCACAAGCTCCCCCTTTATGCGCATCTTCACATTTGCGTTGTCCAGGCGGAGGTTGCCCACCTTGGCTCCGGCTCCAAAATTGCAGTTCCTTCCGATTATGGAATCGCCCACATAGCTCAGGTGTGCTATGTGTGTACCGTCCATAATTATTGAGTTCTTAACTTCCACCGCATTGCCCAGCCTGCATCCATCGCCTATTGCGGTGAAGCTACGAAGGTAGGTGTTTGGGCCGATGATACTCCCTTCACCTATGTAGACCGGACCTTCTATGTAGCTTCCTGACCTTATCACTGCGCCTTCGGCAAGGTAGACCTTTCCTCTTATGCTCACCCTTCCCTCAACTTCTCCGGCAATGTGGTGGTGCATTTCCTCAAGCAGAACCCTGCTCGCTTCAAGGTAATTCCAGGGGGTGCCTATGTCCAGCCACCTTCCGGCTATTTCAACTCCTCTCACTTCGCCCCTGCGCAGAAGCAGCTCCAGTGTTGTGGTTATCTCATACTCCCCTCGTGGCGATAAAGGGGTCCTTTCAATAGCCTCAAAGACTTCGGGTGAGAATACATAGATGCCTGCATTAATCAGGTTACTCTCAGGCTCAGCCGGCTTCTCCTCTATCCTCTCAACCCTGCCGTCTTTGTCAAGTGTCACCACTCCGTAGCCCCGAGCGTCGCTAACACGGTGGCATGCTATAGTGGCAACGCCGCGGTGCGCAGCAATAATTCTGGCTATATCTTCGCTGTCCACCAGGGTGTCGCCGTTGAGCACCAGAAAGTCCTCATCGAATCGCGCCAGTGCTATTGCATGCGCTGTGCCCAGGCGTTGCTCCTGCGTGAGGTAATCAATGCTTATCCCCAGTGCAGAGCCGTCGCCAAAATAGCTACGTATTGCCTCGCCAAGATAGCCGGTTACTATGGTAATCTCCTTAATCCCCGCCTCTCTTACCGCCTCCACCACATGCTGCAGCAGGGGTTTGCCAACCAGGGGAAGCATAGCCTTGGGCTGTGTCTCTGTTAGCGGCTCAAGCCTCGTTCCCTTGCCTGCTGCCAGAATTAAGGCGCGCATTCTAAGCACCAAACTTCTCGCTCTTATTCAGGAGATCGAGCAGTATCGGCATTATATCCATGCCCCTAATGCGATTTAACCCGCCCTTTGCGCATGCTCTTTCATTGAACTGTGTGACCTCATCGGTTCTCACCTCGGGGCCTGCGATGAGCACTGGCACCACATCACCCGTGTGGTCACCCACGCTGCAGGGCGTTGTATGGTCTGACATCACCACCACATAGTTCTCCTCTGCAAAGTCTAAAAACTCACCCACCATCGCGTCAATTGCCTCGATAACCTCCACCTTCCTTTCAGGTGAGTGATCGTGCCCGGCTTCGTCAGCTTCTTTGATATTCATCAGCAGAAAGTCTACATCTTCAAGTGCAAGAAGCGCCTGCTTTGCCCTGGCGATGTAGTCCTTTTCAGCTTCTATTACCTTCATTCCAGCCAAGCGGGCGATGCCTTTAATAATCGCTGTGGTTGCTATACAGGCGCCTCTCATGCGGTAACGCCTGTGGAAATCCTCCAGCGTAGGTACCACGCCAGCGCCTCTGGCAAGAAGGTAGTTCGCCGGAGGCAGTCCGTGCTTCCTGCGCCTTGTGTTGACCTCATGCTTCTCCAAAATTTCATGCGCGCGCTTCGAGAACTCCTCAAGAAGCTGGGCGGTGCGCCTTGCCTCGGCGCTGTTGTCAAGAGGCTGTGCGGGGTGTACCTTTACCCCCGTAGCATGCGGATCAGTGTCACTCACCATGTGGCTGAGTCCTTTGCCTCTAAAAACCAGGGCGCAGCGGTACGCCAGCGAGGCGAGCTTTACTTCTACACCCTCCAAGCGTATGCTGCGCAGGGCGTCTATGAGCTCAGAGGTGTCCTCTATCCTGCCGGCACGCCTGTCCTCTACCACCAGGTTCTTATCTACGGTGGCGAAGTTGCATCTCCAGGCTATGTCACCCTCACGCAGCTCAATTCCCATACCAGCGGCCTCAAAGGGTCCACGCCCCGTGTAAACCTTGCAGGGGTCGTAGCCAAGTATTGCCAGATGGGAGGTATCACTCCCAGCCCTGATCCCCGGTGCAACTGGATCCACAATGCCTGTTATTCCTCTCTCTGCGAGCTCATCCAGGTGTGGTGTATCCGCTGCTTCAAGGGGGGTTCTTCTTCCGAGCGTCTTCACAGGTCTATCTGCAAGACCATCACAAACAACAACAAGCGCCTTCATAGCACGCCCTCGGCATGCATTTGCTCAGCAGAGATTTAAAACTTTTGGAAGGAGGCCAGAAAAAAGAAGTTCAGGGTTGGGAGACTAAACCTCTTTGAGCTTTTCAAGGATTATTGCAGGTCTTATGTGGGTTATTCCTTCCAGCTTTCCTATCTTCTCGGATATAAGAGATGAGAGTTCTTTACCATTCCGTGTCCAGACCTCGGCCATAATCATGTGGTCACCCGTTGAGGTTGCAACAAAGCGCACCTCCTCAAATTCGGTGAGCTTCTCAGCCACACTGAGAAACATGTCAGGGTTTGTGTTTATACCTACAAGTGCCACGGTAGAAAAGCCCATTTTAGCAGGGTCCACAACTATAGTGTAACCCTTTATAACCCCCATCTTTTCAAGGGCGTCGACACGCTTTCTTACCGTCGCCTCGCTTACGTGAAGCCTCCTGGCTATCTCTGTGAATGGCGTCCTCGCATCCCTGCGCAGAATCTCTATTATTTTCAGGTCTTTTTCGTCGAGTATCATATCATGATTCATATTAATTGTAACGATATCTACAATAATTATAACGAAATTTGAATTTAAAAAGCAGTCAAGTTGTTGCACACTTATAAATAAGTTCGAAATTCGCACGGTATTGTCTTTATGATTGCGAATTCCATACCAAAATTTTATATATCAGTACTTATAATAACGAAATACATAACAAAAATTGAGGTGATATGAATGGTGGATAAGGAAAAGGTGCTTGAGGCGATGAAAAGTGCCGGCAAGCCGGTGAGGCCGGGAGACATAGCCAAAATGCTGGGTGTTGAAAGCAAGGAGGTTTCAAAGGTAATCAGTGAACTCAAGAAGGAAGGGAGGGTTCACTCCCCGAAGAGGTGCTACTACGCACCTGTTGAAAGCTAGGAGGTAGAAAAAATGGGAAATTCAGAAGAAAATCTTGCAAAAGCCTTTGCAGGCGAGAGCCAGGCAAACCGCCGTTACCTCGCCTTTGCGAAAAAGGCAGAAGAAGATGGCTACCCAAATGTAGCCAGGCTTTTCAGGGCAGCCGCAGAGAGTGAGACCATACATGCTCTGAACCACCTCAAGGTCATGGGCGGCGTTAAATCCACAGCAGAGAACCTCAAGGTTGCCTATGAGGGCGAGACCTACGAGAAAACTGAGATGTATCCGGAGTTCATAAACGCGGCCAGAGAAGAGGGCAATACTGAGGCTGAGAGGACATTCACCTGGGCCATTAAAGCAGAGGAGGTTCATGCAGAGCTTTACACTAGGGCAATGGAGGCCGTGAGGGCAGGTAAAGATGCAGAGCTTGGCTCACTACTCGTTTGTCAGGGATGTGGCTACACTGTCGAAGGAGAAGCACCAGAGCGGTGCCCCGTTTGCGGTGCTCCGGGAGAGATGTTCAAGGAGGTAGCCTAGGTGTGTGACCCCGGCAGGGGTCCCACTCTCCACATTTTAATTTGCACACATTGTGGCGCCGAGAATGAAGCTTTCAGCGACGAAGCTGCAATAAACTGTGAAAGCTGTGGCGCAGAGATTGGCAACCCGTACTACCACATGCACACCCCAAAATGTGAAGCAGAAAATTGATTCTAAATGCTGGTTACGAGATGTAACAACAGAAAGTTATTAATTGGCAGATGAGCAATTAGTTAATTCAGGAGGTGTTGAGATGAGGAAGATGACGGAAGAGAACCTCAAGGCAGCTTTTGCTGGCGAGAGCCAGGCACATATGAAGTATTTAATCTTCGCAAAGCAGGCAGAGAGGGATGGGCTTCCCAACATCGCAAAGCTCTTCAGGGCAATAGCATATGCGGAGCAGGTGCATGCCACAAATCACTTCAAGGCACTGGGTATGCTTGGCAAGAGCCCTCAGAATCTGAACTCTGCCATAGAGGGGGAGACCTTCGAGGTGGAGGAGATGTACCCCGCGTACAACGCTGTGGCAGAGCTTCAGGGGGAGGAGAAGGCGAAGAGGAGTATACGCTACGCGATAGAGGCGGAAAAGATCCACGCGGAGCTCTACTCTGAGGCGAAAAAGCTGGCAGAGGAAGGGAAGGACCTGGAGATAGAGAAGGTAAACATCTGCTCGGTGTGCGGGCATACGGTTATAGGGGATGCTCCAGAGCGGTGTCCCGTTTGTGGTGCTGGAGGCAATGCCTTTAGAGAATTTTAGGAGGCCAATGAAATGGCGGAATTTTCCCTTAAAGGTGTGAACAAACCCAAAGACCCTGAAAATCTTACCGACCTGGAGAAAAAGCACACCCCTGTGATTCACGTTCCGGATGATATCAGGGCGGGAGAGCCTTTCAGCGTGAAGATTGTGGTTGGAGAGCTTTTAAAACATCCAAATGAGCTGGGCCATTACATAAACTGGGTGGCCCTCTACGACGAACAGTACACCTTCCTGGGAATGGCGACCCTTGCTCCTGTGGTGAGCCATCCGAAGGTGAGGTTCACCATAACCCTGGATGAGCCTACCACTCTCAGAGCCTTTGCCTTCTGCAACCTCCACGGCCTCTGGCAGGGTAAGAAGGAGGTTAGGTTCTAAGGTGGGCGCATGAAGGCGAAGCAGATAAAGCCGGGAATATACTGGGTTGGCGCCATAGACTGGAATGTTAGAGACTTCCATGGCTACGTCACGCCCAGGGGCACAACCTACAACAACTTTCTCATCATGGACAGGAAAATAGCCCTGGTGGACACGGTAAAGCGGGAATTCGCCGACGTTATGTTTGACCGCATCCGTTGTTTGACAGAGCCTGAGAAGATTGAGGTGGGAATAATAAATCATATTGAGCTGGACCATGCAGGCTCCTGGGATCTGGTGGTGGAAAGGTGTGAAAATATAACTCTCTATGCTACAGAACGCGGGAAACAGGGGCTGGAGAGACACTTCGACACCACTGGCTGGGATATTCAGACTGTTAAAACTGGTGACACCCTGAAGCTCGGCGAGAAGACACTGATGTTCATAGAGACGCCCATGCTCCACTGGCCGGATAGCATGATGACCTACGTAAAGGAGGACAGGCTTTTAATTTCTCAGGATGCCTTCGGCCAGCACTTTGCGCAGGCGGTTCTTTTTGACGACCTTGTGCCCCAGGAGACCCTGGAAGATGCAGTCATAGATTACTATGCCAACATTCTGATGCCCTTTGGGAGGCTGATTAAAGCGAAAATTGCCGAGCTTCAGAAGCTTGGACTGGAGATAGACATGATCGCCCCCGATCATGGCGTTATCTGGAGAAAGAATCCGGAAAAGGTTATCAACATGTACCTGGACATGGCAAATGGCAAAGCAGAGGAGGGCATTGTTATAGTCTATGATACAATGTGGCACTCTACAGAGAAGATGAGCAGGGCTGTTCTAGATGGCATACTCGATGAGGGCATGTATGCAGAGGTCATAAAGCTCAGAGAGACACCAATGAGTGTGGCAATAAAGCAATTCTGGAAGTATCGCGGCTTACTTGTGGGTACCCCGACATTGAATAATGTTATGTTCCCCACTGTTGCGGAGTTCCTCCAGCATCTCCGTGGACTTCGTCCGTCGAACCGCATAGCCGGCGCTTTTGGTAGCTATGGCTGGGGTGGCGGAGGCGTGAGAGAAGCGCTGCAGGTGCTCAAGTCCATGAAGCTGGAGGTGGTCGAGCCGGGTTATGAGGTGAACTACCGCCCTGACAAGAAAGACTATGAGCAGGGCTACGACTTTGGCAGGATGTTTGCCCAGAAAGTTAGGGAGTACCACAGCAGGTTTAAATAGGAGGTGAGAAATTGGCAAAGTACAGATGCACTGTCTGTGGCTACATCTACGATGAGGAGGCAGAGGGAAAACCCTTCGACGAGCTTCCAGATGACTGGCACTGCCCGGTGTGCAATGCGCCCAAAGAGGCTTTTGAAAAAGAATAACTTCTCCTGATTTTTGCTTTTATCTCAATTAGAGTCAAATTTATATAGAATGCCCATTTCTGAGCCATTCTTTCCAACTCTTTTTTAGCATAGTTTCCACTTTGGTTAACATTTCTTAACCAAAAAGGAACATATATAAGTCAGGTTGCCAACCACTTGCCCGGTGATACCCGTGAGAGGCGTTAAAACTTATGTCGCGCCCCTGTTAGTAATCCTGCTGGCTGTTTCTCATGCAGGCGCTGCGGTGCTGGTCAAAACTCCCTGGACTAACAGCACATATGCAGGAGAAGAGCTCGGCTACACAATAACCTATGAGGTTGAGGCAAATGCTGGCAATCTTTTGCTCCTGGATGTTCTGTCAGATGGGCTCATATTCATTAACTCCTCCCTGCCCTGCAACCTCACCTCGGGCAACCTCACCTGCGCTTTAAATGACACCGCCGGCAGTGTGAACATCACCACGGTGGTAAACTTCACCTTCGCTGATGGCAACTTCACCTTTGGGGAGAGCATCCCTCCAAACCGGGTGTACCTGAACTACACTCTGAACGGCACCGTATACACGCTTCAGAACCAGAGCGCCACCGTAGCTGTTGAGCCAGCCATGCTGGAGATAACCTCTCCCGCGCTGGTGCATGAAAACCAGAGTTTTAACATAACCCTCACAGGCTACACCAACGAAAGCTCTGAGCTCAGCCTGAATCTGAGCGGCTTAATCGCTGAGAACACCTCCTTCAACCTCACCCCGGGGAGATTTAGCCTAAATCTGAGCATCCGCACAAACGCCTTCACCGGCGAGGTAGCGCTGGTAAACGCAACCCTCACCTCAGCCTCGGCAACGCTTAGCAGGAGCGTCTCTCTGAAGGTGGTTCCCCTTCTCAGATATGCGGTCATAGCCTCAAAGCAGGGCACCTTCTGGCGCCTTGTGGAGGGTGCAAAAGACTCGCTGGAGTGGAACAACACCCTTCTTGAGCTGGGGCTTATGGACCCTGATGAGCTGGACACAGGCAATGAGACCCTGGAAGGCTATGACCTCATTCTGATGTACATGGTGGGCTACAGAGAAAACCTCTATGCAAAAATTGAGAATGTCACAAATACCACCGCCTTCATCGCCCTGAGCACGAGCTACTACAACGATTTAATAACCGTGAACAGCACTGTGCTCAAGACTGCCCAGAGCTACGCAGATAACGGTGGCGAGGAGAACATAAAAAGGCTGCTCACATACCTGGCGGTTGAAGTTCTCAGCGCAAACGAAACAGCACTGCCTGTAATCCCCGTGCCCTACGGCGCCTTTCATCCCGACTACAGGCAGGGTGAGCACCCGTGCCCGAGCTGCATCTTCACAAACCTCAGCGGCTACATGGAGTGGTACAGGAGCACGGGCAGGTACAACGCAAGTGCCCCAACTATAGGCATAGTCTTCTACAAATCCTACTACACCAGCAGCAATATCGATGACGTAATAGCCCTTATAGGGGAGATTGAGAGCAGAGGGGCAAATGTAATAGCGGTCACAAAGTCGAGCGGTGCGGTAAAGAAGTTCTTCCTGAACGGTAGCAGGAGCACTGTGGATGCGGTGATAACCCAGCACTCCTTCAGGTACAACTACTTCAATCCGGAGCAGGGGCTGGAGGACCTGAGCAACATCTCTGTGCCCTGGATCAAGGCAATCTCCCTGTACTATCAGAGTGAGGGTGAGTGGCTGAACTCAACCCAGGGGATAACCACCAGCGAGATCGCATGGCAGGTGGCAATGCCAGAGCTGGACGGAATAATAGAGCCCACGGTGCTTTCCGCAAGAGGCAGCGATGGCAGAAGGGTTGTGATTCAGGACAGGCTTGAGAAGATAGTGAACAGGGCACTGAACTGGGCACAGCTCAGGAGGCTCAACAACAGCGAGAAGAGGATTGCCTTCATCTACTACAACAATCCCCCCGGCAGAGACAACATAAGAGCATCGTACCTCAACGTCCCCGCAAGCCTTGAAATGATTCTCAATGCTATGAAAGCGAGGGGCTACGACCTGGGCAACTTCTCTGGATTCAATGTCAGCATAAACGCCAGCTACTCAGATAACAGCAGCCTTCTGCACCTTCTGCTGGAGAGTGGAAGAAACATAGGCGTGTGGAGACAGGAGGATGTGGATGCACTTGCAGAGAGTGGTGCAGTTGTTCTGATAAGCGAGGAGAAGTACAGGAGCTGGTTCTCCACACTGCCGGAGAGGCTCCAGCAGCAGGTGATAGAGGAGTGGGGCTCTCCTCCAGGGGAGCAGATGGTATTTGAGAACTCCTCAGGCAGGTACATAGTCATACCCTGCGTGCGCTTCGGCAACATACTGCTTGCACCGGAGCCCTACAGGGGCTTTCTGAACAGCGAGGACAAAACCTACCACAACACCTCTCTGCCGCCGAATCATCAGTACATTGCCTTCTACCTCTGGCTGAAGAAGGAGTTTAACCCCAGTGCAATAGTGCATGTTGGTACCCACGCCACGGTGGAGTGGACCCCAGGCAAGCAGGTAGGGCTTGACAACACCTCCTGGCCGGATGTGCTTCTCTCAGACATACCCCACCCGTACATCTACGTGATGGACAACGTGGGCGAGGGCACGCAGGCGAAGCGCAGGGGGTATGCAACGATTATTGACCATCTCACACCGGCGCTCATACCCGGCGAGCTCTACGGCAACCTCTCCGAGATCTACGAGAGGATAGACCTCTACAGGGATGCAAAGGCAAACAACAAGACGCTGCTGATGCAGCAGTACAGGGAGGAGATACTCCAGCTTGCAAAGGCTGAGCACCTTGATAGGGACCTGAATGTCACCCTGGATGGGATGAGCGACGCCGAGTTTGAAGCCTTCCTGGGTGAGCTCAAAGACTACCTCACCGAGCTAAAGTATGAGAACATACCCTATGGGCTCCACACCTTTGGCATACCTCCAGAGGGCGATGCTCTTGTGACTTTTGTGATGAATATCCTGGGCAAGGACTATACCAGCGCAACGAAACAGGCGAACAGCTCCTGCGAGGAGCGCTGCAGCTTTGAGCTTCTGAAAGCTGTGCTTAAAGGCTCTGATGTAAATCAAACACAGATTGACTTTTTGGGTAATGTGAGCGCAAATGTAACTGAGCAGCTTGAGCTTGCTCTGAGCTATGCGGACCTTCTGGTGAATGGCACCTCGCGGGAGGTTGACTCCCTCTTAGACGCCCTTGAGGGCATATACATAAAGCCCAACGTGGGCGGAGACCCGCTTCGCGCTCCCGAGGCGCTGCCAACAGGCAGAAACTTCTATTCCTTTGACCCACGCGGAATTCCAACCACTGCCGCCTGGAAGGTTGGCAAGGCTCTCACAGACGCCTTCCTCAGCGACTACGTAGCGAGGCACGGCACCTACCCGAGAAAGGTCGCCTACCTGCTCTGGGCAACTGAAACCATGCGTCACAGAGGCGTTGCCGAGGCACAGATACTCTATCTGCTGGGCGTTGAGCCGAAGTGGAAGAGGGGCAGGGTCTACGATGTGCAGCTCATAAATGAGAGCCAGCTCGGGAGACCCAGGATAGATGTGGTGATAGTCACCTCGGGGCTCTACAGGGATACCTTCACCTACCAGCTCCAGCTTCTTGATAGGGCGGTTATGCTGGCTGCCAACGCCTCAAACTCAAGCTACCCCAACTACGTCAGGGAGAACTACCTTGCCATGAAAGGCTGGCTCCTTGCGAGGGGTTACAATACCAGCGATGCAGAGCGCCTTGCAATGGCAAGAATTTTCTCAGAGCCTCCCGGCGACTACGGCGTAAGGGTGGCAGCCGCAGCAGAGGCAAGCAACACCTGGGAGAGCACAGATAAAATAGCTCAGATTTACATCCAGAGGCTGGGCAATGTGTACCTTGACGGCAGCTTCTACACCCTGTTGCCAGAGCTGTTTAAGGAGAATCTTAAGGGCACAGAGGCAGCGCTTTTCACGAGAACCAGCAACCTCTATGGCGCCTTTGACAATGACGACGTCTTCCAGTACTTCGGCGGGCTCAGCCTGGCGATAGGCTACGCTTCAGGTGGAGCAAGACCCGAGATGTGGATAGCAAACCTGAGAGACAGAGATAACGCAAGAATGGAGACGCTGCAGGACTTCCTGAACAGGGAGCTGCGCTCCAGGCTGTACAATCCAAAGTGGATTCAGGGCATGATGGAGAATGGCTACTCTGGTGCGAGCATGTTCTCCAAGACCCTGGAGAACCTCTGGGGCTGGCAGGTTGTGGACGAGAGGATGATTTCGCCAGAGGTCTGGGATGCGCTTTATGAGATTTACGCCAGGGATAAATATTCCCTGGGGCTGGATGAATGGTTCAGGGAGTACTCCCCCTGGACAAAGCAGTCCATGTATGCACGGATGCTGGAGGCTGTGCGCAAGGGCTACTGGAGCCCCAGCGAAGATGTGCAGAGGGCGCTTGCAGAGGAACTCCAGGAGCTCATAGAGGTGTACGGCGTTGCATGCTGCCACCACACCTGCGCCAACCCTCTTCTTGATAAATTCATTCAGGGGCTGCTCTCCGTGCCGGGGGTGAAGCCCGCGAGCTACCACAGCGACGACTCAGGCTGGGATTATGAGCCCGTAAAGAGAGCACCCGTGAATGCCACAGCTGAGGACGAGGGGCAGAATGAGACCACCTCTCAGGCGGAGCAGGTGGAGAAGGCAGGCAGCGCAGAGGGCTTCGGCACACAAGGCGAGCAGGGCGCACCTGCAGACACAAGTGCCTCAACCGCAGGAAAGAGCGTGAGGGGCAGGGTACTTTCGCCCGAAGAGGCGGAAGAAGAGGGCACGCCTTCAAGCGCAGTGCCTGTTAAGGCGGTGGTTGTGGCGGTGGGAACCTTCTCGGTGCTCGGCTACGGTTTCCTTAGGCTTCTGAGGAAAGGGTGGCTGTGAATGAATGCTTCCCTTGCGGTGGCTGCAGGCGTGCTTATAGCGGTGGCGGTTTTCGCCATAAAAGCTGGCTGCAGCTGTGGTCTTGCAGGGTTGCGCAGAAGTAAGATTGTAGCGGTGCTCCTGGTTTATGTTGCAGTTACCATAGCCGCTGGTGCAGTGATGGAGCGCATCTCTCAGGAAAGGCTGTATGCGCTTCTCAACCTGGGTGTTGCCTCCCATGCAGCCATATCCCTGGCTCTGATCTTCTTCGGCATAAGGACAATAAAGCAGCACACCTGCGGCTGCGACGTCTCCGGAAGGACTTTCCTTGCAATGGCTCTGCCTTGCCCCGCATGCTTGGTAGCGCTGTTCCTCTCAGCGGGGATGCTGATGAAGTACACCAGGAGCCCTGGATTTGAGGTGGGTCTGGAGCTGGGAGTCTTCTTCTTTTCAGTGGCGCTCGCCTCTGCCATGGGGCTGAGAAGGTATGCCTCACCCAGAAATCTGGGTGCGGTAATGGTAATGGTGGGCATGCTCTACCTGTGCGCCCTTCTCCTAGTGCCCGCGTACCTTAAGGTCAGACACCTGCGCTTCAGCAGCATCTCTCCACCCATTGATGACGTCCTAAAAGCCTACGCAATTTTCGCGGTGCTTGTTGCTGCAGGCTTCTTAAAGGCGAGGATGGTGAGAGGATGATAGACACCCTGACTTACCTGCTGCTGATAGTCTCCAGCGCGCTGCTCTATCCCGTGATGATACTGCTTGCCCTGCTCACCCTTGCAGCGCTGCTTTTTGCAGGGGAGCTGCTCGCAGAATACTCCACACGCAGGAGGGAATTTGATATTGCAGGTAGCGGTATAGGGGGGAGCACTTGGCTGGTTGAGAGGTTCAGAAGGGACCTGGAGAGGCTCAGAGGCAAGCCTATGCTTGAGGTGAGGCTGGAGAAGCTGCTGCAGGAGTACGAGTTTGAAGTGGAGAGGAAGCTTGAGCCCCTTGCGCTTTCAGCAAAGCTCGCCCCCGTGCTGGGGTTGATGGGCACTCTCATACCCCTGGGTCCTGCGCTCATAGGCTTAACCAGAGGAGATATCAATGTGCTGGCTAAAAACCTCGCAATAGCTTTTACCACCACAGTGGTGGGGCTCTTTGTGGCGGGTGTATGCTACGTGGCTTTAAGCCTGAGGAGGCGGTGGTATGCACAGGACATATCTGACATAGCCTTTTACGCCGAGCTCATCGCGGGTGGTGGTGATGGAAAGGAGTAGGTTCCTCCGGAGAAGGAGACGGTGGCATGAGGAAGAAGAGCCCCTGCGCTACGTGGCGAACCTGTTTGATGTTGCAATGGTGTTCGCTGTAGCTCTGCTCCTCGCCGTGGTCGCCTACTCCAACCTCCCGGAGCTGCTCTCGGAGAAGGATGTGACGATAGTAAAGAACCCCGGGGCACCTGATATGGAGATTATTGTCAAGAAGGGCACCGAGATAAAGAGGTACAACATATCAAGGGAGATTGCAGGTGGCAGGGGTGTGAAGCTTGGCAGCGCCTACAGGCTGGAGACTGGCGAGATAGTGTACGTGCCCGAGGGCAATGAGAGCTTCTAAGCTACAGAAACTCCTTCTCCAGATTCCATATTGTCTCCAGCACCTTGACACCCTTGGGGGTAATCCGATAGAGCCTGTTACCGTTCTGTGTAACAAGCTCCTGCTCTTTAAGCTTCCTCAGGTGAAAGCTCACCTTGGTGTGGTCCTTTACTCCCAGCGCCTTGACCATTTCCATCAGCTTCATTGCTTCATTCTCGAAAAGTATCTCAAGAATGTCTCTTCTGAGGGGGTTGGATACCGATTTTAAAACCTCATTGGCGCGTTTTCCAAACCTTTTCTTAAGGCGCTGGTGTTCCATGGCATTTCTCACAGCGTACTGAATTTCTCCCTTTTTGAAGGGTTTTTCTATATAGTCAAAGGCACCCTTTCTAATGGCTTCGACGCTGCTTGGTATAGTACCAAAAGCCGTCATTATAATCACTGCACAGTTGGGGCGACGTCGCTTAATTTCCTGGATAATGTCTGTACCCTTGACTCCTGGAAGCATCAGATCCAGGAGCACCACGTCATAGTGTTCAGCTTCTATTCTTTTAATAGCCTCTTCAGGAAGGGTGGCCACATCAACTTCATAGCCTTCTTTGGTAAGCAACTTTTGTAGTAGATTCTGAATCTCCTTTTCGTCATCTACCACCAGTACCCTGCCTGTAATTTCATGACCCCCAGTTTTTTCCATTATATTATTTTAGTTCTCTTTCAACTTTTATAGTTATCGATTGGTCAATATTAATTATTACCTGTTACCGGTGGAGGGTGTCGGTTTACACCATTTTTATCCTTGGCTACTCTAGGTTACATCACGGCTTTTTTCAATACCTTGCTGGGGTCTTTTTTGTTCTCTTTCAGGCCGAGCTTTTCTGGCTTAATACCCATGGCAAGACCCAAGAACTGAGTAATGTACAGACTGGGAACATTGTAACTCTCATTGAACTCCTGCTCTGCCTTTACCTGGAGTCCATCCAGGGAAACCTGACAGAAGGGGCACATTGTCACAGCGAGTTCGGCATTGCGCTCCTTCATGCTGAGTAATCGCTGCCTCGCTAAGTTGATGCCAAGCTCCTCGCTCAGCGCAAGCAACGGTGCACCACAACACTTGTCCATGTCCCTGTATCTCACCACTTTTCCACCGGCGAGCTTTATAATTTTCTCCAGCTTCTCCTTTGCGCCGAAGTCCACATACTCGCTTGGTCGTGAGGAGTGACAGCCTGCAAAGGGTGCTACTCTTGCAGAGATCTTCTTAACTATGTGCTCGGGCTTTATTCGGTCAGATATCAAGTCCAGAAGGTGGTACACCTCAATAGTACCTTTTACTTCCCGTCCAATTGCACGCAGCTTCTCATTTACCTCCTCGCGGAGTTTTTCGTCCTGCTTAAGTTTTCTGTTTGCCACGCGCAGCGTTTTGTAGCATCCATTGCAGAGGGCAACTAGGTCCATGCCCTCCTCCTCTGCCACTGCAATGTTGCGTGCCGAGAAGAGCAACGCAGCAAACTCATCCAGAGGCTCTGTGTTCAAACCGCAGCAGGTGAATGGTCTGTCGTGGAGCTTTATTCCCAGCTTCTCCGCCACTGCACGGGCGGAGAGTTCATACTGGTTCTCGCGGTAGGGGATGTTGCATCCCGGAAAGTAGAGATAGTTATCGCTCATGTTTCGCTCTCCTCACCTTTGATAATCTTTTCAAATCTGGTGCCAGAGATAAGCTTCTTAATCTCTTCTTCATCTATTGGTTCGATGGGGGGCAGGCCCATGTCCTCACGCATAAAGTTTGTAAAGTCATCTATCTCAAAAAGCCTCCCTATCTTGGCGATGTTTTCATTTATGTTCTTAAAAGCCGCAGGTACCTTGCCCTCATTTGCAGCGACATTCTTTATCGCCATGAGTACCGCCGCAGGTTTTACATCACGGGGGCAGCGCTCAGTGCAGAGATAACACACCGCACAGTACCACGGCTCAATGCTGTCCAATACATTTTCCACGCCAAGTGCTGCCATTCTGATAATCCTGCGGGGGTTGAAGTCATCCTTGAAGGGGTTAACCACACAGGTGGCGGTACAGGTACCGCACTGATAACATCGGGATATAAACTCACCGCCTGGCTCCTGCTTGACCTTCTTAACCAGGTCAGAGCTTACTTCCCTGTACTTAAGCTCTATCTTTTCCATTCCAATCCATCCTGAGCAGGGTAGTTTTGATATGCTTCCTATTCTTAATAATTTATCATTTAAAAATTTATCGAATCAGCTCAAGTACATGTTGAAGGGCCTCTACCGCGCCTCTGCCAAACCTGTGATTTGTCACGATATCAGCGACATCACCTAGGGAAGGTTCTCCAACCGCGATGGCATAGCCAGATTTTGCAAGCATATCCCTGTCGTTTTCACTATCCCCTATAGCGACAATCTCATTCATGGCCAGACTTCTCAGTCTCGCTATCTCTTCGAGGGCCCTTCCCTTGCTAACATCCGGAGATTTTATATGTATGGCAAACTTAGTGTCAACAACCTCTACATTAAAGCCGCTGAGAATTTCTTTTACCTCCTCAGCAGTAATTCCCTCACGTATTATTGCCACCTCTGTTTTTCGAAGTTCTGAGTATGGTACAGGCTTAACTTTACATCTTGCAGCGAGATGGTTAAATGCTCTTCGAACTTCTACTGCATCACCAAGATAGCGCTCTACTCCCAGTGCCGAATCTTTAATAACACCTCCATTTTCGGCAATTACTGCCCCGGTGGTACCTATGAATGTCTGCACAGTTTCAGTTACACACAGTATGTTACCTGTGGCAAGAATGACAGCCACACCATTGCGCTCAAGCTCACGAAGTAAAGTTACCGCTTCTACTTCTAATCTGCGTTTTTCGTCGGTGATAGTACCATCTATGTCGATTGCCACTGCTTTTATCATGTCACAGGTTCTAAAGTCAACATAGGCAAACTTTCAGTCCCTTATACCCTCTCGGGTCACTGTAAATATTGCCTCACCCTCGGGCAGACTGGGGGAATCTATTAAGCGAGCCACACGTTTGCCCGCTTTGGACTTGCGCAGATATATTCTGAAGGTTGAGGAGTGTCCCACGACGTGCCCGCCTATTGGCGCTGTGGGATCGCCGAAGAAAAAGTCGGGACGCATCATTACCTGGTTGGTAACCACCACCGCGAGGTTATAGATATCGCTTAACTTCTGAAGTGTGTGCATGTGGCGATTAAGCTTCTGCTGCCGGTCAGAGAGCATTCCTCTGCCTGTATAGTCGCTTCTAAAGTGGGAGGTAAGGGAGTCAACAACAATCAGGCCTATGTTCTTTTCTCTGATTATATCTTCTGCCTTTTCAATCAATAGCATCTGGTGATCGCTGTTGTATGCTCTGGCAACAATGATGTTTTCCAGAATTTCCTCTGGTTTTTTGCCAATCCCCTCTGCCATCTGAATAATCCTTTCAGGGCGGAAGGTATTCTCAGTGTCCAGATAAAAGGCGGTCTTACCCAGTCCACCATCCTCCTCCGGAAGCTGAACATTCACCGCAAGCTGGTGGCATATCTGTGTCTTTCCAGAGCCAAATTCACCAAAAAATTCTGTAATCGCCTGGGTTTCTATACCGCCGCCGAGTAGTTCGTCCAGATTTTTACTCCCAGTAGTAATTTTACGCATCGTCTTGCGCTTTTCAAGCACCTCTATCCCTGTCATAAAACCCATTTGAAGTGATTCGCGGGCGGCGTTTATGATCTTCATTGCGGCGCTCTCGCCTATACCTGCAGCATCTTTTAGCTCCGCAGGATGTGCCACTGCAATCGCTTCAACAGTTTTAAATCCAGCCTCACGCAGCTTTTCAGCGGTCGCAATACCTACTCCGGGAAGCTCTTCAAGCTCCATGTCTCTAGCCTCCCATAATCGATTTTGCCTCTTTCAATAACCTCTGCACCTCACCTTTTGGGTCTGGGTTGAGGTTGAGGTCCTCCACGACAAGCTCCTCCTTACCTGTGAAGTCATTTGTTCGAACACTTGCAACAATGATTATTTCTCTGCCCAGCAACTCTTCTTTTCTTCTGCTTATATCCTCTTCGGCTTCACCTGCAATTATCCTCTCAAGGGGTACATTTAAAAGTGTCTCTGCAAGCTTATCATAGAAGGCTGCGCGCATGTTATCTGTGCCGTCATCGATGACCACATTAAAGACCACACCTTTGCCATTTTTCCTGTCGAAAACCCTGACCTCCTCGGCCACATCCACTATTGCTCCTCTAATCTCAGCCCGATCTCCGGCTCTAAGCTCCTTCAGCTCCTTTCTGACTATCTTCTCTTCAGGCAGCTCAGCGAGTACTTCAGCTCCCTCCGGGTTGAGCACCACCTTCCCGAACCTGCCCACGTGTATCTCTGGCTCATTCATTCTGACCTTTACGTAGCCCTTTACCACCTTGAGCACATCGCCCTCATTTATCTTGCCCTCCTCAACCATGGATACGTCCTCATTCCAGAGCACGAGTCTCGCACGTCCGGTATCATCTGCTACAACAAGATTAACCACCCTGCCGGTGCTGCCGTCATCACGGGTAAATTCACGAACCTCATAAATTCGCATCACCTTGCACAGCACATCTACACTTGGCATGCCATCCTCAAGCTCAGCTATTTTCCTTACCTTTGTCTCCACTTCCGGGAACTGCTCCGGGTCAACATCTGGAGGGTTGAGAATAACCCTTGTGCGCGAGCCGATGTGCAGCTCAGCTTCGCCATTCAGGTCCTCCTTGGTATAGCCATCTCTGATTCTAATTATGTCCCCCTCTTTTATCTTCTCCAGTTTTTCAGTATCCCTGCCCCAGAATACAACGCGAATAGTTGCGGTATCATCACCCAGGATAAGTGAGGAGACCTTCCCCTTACCGCCATCGCTGCGGGTAAACTCACGGGCCGGGAAAATACGCCTTACTCTACCAACGACATCGACGCTCTGCATTCCGGGTATTATATTCTCTATCTTTATATCTCTGGTCTTTGAGGCACCGGAAAACAGATTTATTCCCAGCTCATTTGCTACAACATGGGCAGCACCTTCGGGTGTTATAAGACCACCAAGTTCCCTCTGCTTCTCATCCACCCTCCTGCGGACCTCATCCTCAGCAAGCCCGCTCTCGGATGCTATTTTACCTATCAGCTCATCGAATTTCATCTATATCCCCATCTCTCATTTGTATTCTACTACTTAAAAAGGTTGGCGGAGTGCGCCGGAAAAGTGTACTATATAAATCTTTTCCACCATTAACATTCCCCTGGTTGAGACAGCCATAGCTACCTTTAGTCTCAGACTCAGGGTTATTTCCTTGCCTTAGCTACTTGCGATATCTTCTGGCACGTAGAATTGTTTTCTATTCACACT
>WANW01000050.1 GCA_015521615.1 Candidatus Hydrothermarchaeota archaeon | reverse complement strand
CTCCTAGGAAGGGGAGTGATGCTTGAATCAGCCCCTCACTGGCAGTCATGTATTTACTGAGCCCTGTTTGAGCTGCCAAATCAAAAACCACTCCTTGAACTCTAGGAACTTCTTCATGGGATGAAAGCAACACCTTTTCCAGATCTAGGGCACTTCTAATTTTTGTAAAATAAGCCGGTAATTCGATTTTCTTGCTGCCGCATGGGACACTTTCGCCAACAATTTTTTCCATTCTCTCCTGTTCATGACTTCTCATATACATCCCTCATAACTTTTTGAATTTTCTCAATGAAATCATATACATACTCAACAGGTACTATAAGACCTCCATTAACAGCAACAGAATTATACTCATCCCTTATTTTCTCTTGAATGTAGAGAAATTCTCCAAAAGGATTTTTTATGAGCAAAAAAGAGTATGTTCTGTCTCCGATCTGGAGATCATCTTCCCGTGCCTTATGGATCACCTCTCCGTTTGGGAAATAAAGAGAGGTGCTCCCCAAATCCACTTTATAAACCTCTCTGATAGCACACAGAAATTCAAGATGTTTTAGAATTGTCCTTTTGTCAAATTTCGTTATTTTTGACAGTTGCGATATAGTCACACCAGTACTAGAGTTTTCTTTCAATATTCTCAATAAATAATTCCTGATTATTTTTTTCCGCTCTTCTGGCGAAAGATAATTGAGTTCTTTTTGCTCAAATTCAAATGGCGGATGTCTAACATTAAACCTATACATATCATATCTCCTCCAACCATGTTGAGGTTCTATGTTGATAACATTAAGGGACATACCAACTACAACATAGAACTACAACATCCTTAGCTTAGTAACATCTAAAATGATTTCTCAAAAATGTGGTGTCTTTTCGTATCCATGGTTCATGAGAAGAGGGAAAAGGTGTACAGCTTATAGCAAAACAACTTAGCTGTGATTTTTTTAGCTATTTAGCATAATCTCTAATCTCATAGTGTCACCTAAAGCATCCGACATTCTTCACCAGCGACTTCAGCGAAAGTTGTTATACTCTCTGTTCAGTGGCTTTTACGACATTGTGCCGCGTATCATCAAGAGAAGCCCAATAGGGATATACTAGATAATTTTTTTAGGTGAGTGCTCACAGCTGTGAGCGAACAGGCTTATAAACTCTTTATATTTTACGGTGAGCTCACCATGAACTACATCCCTGACAACGGCGGAGAACCCGAGGTTGTGATAAGGCTCGCCGAGGAGGAGCGCCCGCGTCTGCTTCCCGCGCTGGTGAAGGCCGGGCTGATGCTCCCACTCGCCGCGAGCGCGGTGATAGCGCAGGCTCACGCCCTCAAGGTGAAGAAGGACTTCTCCCCAGGGGAGGAGCTGATAAAAGCGAGGTTCTACCTGCTTGCCGACCTTGCAGAGGAGTTCAAATCCGTATATGCGAACCAGTTCTCCCAGAAGGTGGAGGAGCACCTCAGCGAAGGTAAGAGCATAGACGAGGCGGTCAGGCTTGCGGAGCATGAGATAGAGAGCGAGATCAACGGCAAGTACGCCGACGACCAGGTTGCCTTTGACCTCGTCGTATTGAGCACCTCGCAGAGCGGGAACAGGTACGAGATAACGATCGACCCGGTTTTCACCGACCTCAAGTATGCTAATACGCCATACCCCGTTGGAGACCCTGACTACCCGGAGGGCGGGCTGCACCACTTAAAGTACCACACCTACGGCTTAGTCGGCGAGACGGTGCAGGTGGAGGCGTGTCACACCAACTGCTACGGGAACTGCTATGGCGACTGCTACGGCGACAGCTGCCACTCCGACTGCCATACAGACTGTCATTCTGATTGCCATAATAACTGCCACAGCAACTGCGACAGTTTTACCTGTCAGATTTGTTACACTGATACCTTCTGCGTTTCCTGCCATGAGAACTGCTATCAGGTATGTGACTGCTATGCAAATCACAGCACTCCCATTAACCAACCCACACCGGAGTGCCCCACTCCCGGGTGTCACTCCAATGCCTATGCTGACTGCTACTCAAACTGTTATACGTGTTACACCGATTGCTATACCGACCTCCGTTGCTACACCGACTGCCACAGCGACTGCTACGGAGACTGCTATGGAGATTGTTACAGCGATTGTTACGGAGACTGTTACGGTGATTGCGATTGCTACGATGACTGCGACTGCTATTGCTACGGTGATTGCGACAGCTGCTACCGCGGCTCAGGAGGATTCTAAAAATAAAGAGGAGAATGAGCTGGTGAAGAGCCTCATGGAGATAGAGGCTGCTTATTTCGAAAGCTGCAGAAAAGTGGGTTAAAAAGGCGGTTGCGAAGACTCCTTAGTTTTAACCGTGCTTCACAGCTGTGAATAAGGAAGCTTTTAAGCTCTCTATTTTACATGAAAACAGCATTATTTCTGATAATCTCTGTAGTACTTGCAACACTGACATTCACCCTAGACAAAGATCAGAGCTTCGTTGCGCTGGAAGCAAAGTTTCCGGGTAAAAACGAAAATACAGGCGCTTCAAGCATTGAGGACAAAGTTGCTCGTGGCACAGCTACGGATGACGAAGGATGTGAAACAGTAATATTCTTCGACCATGACGAAAACGGCATACTCTGGGAGGAGATAGTAGTGGGTGATTGCAGGGTTAGTCAATCTCTCCCCTCAGCCCATGCTTTCATCTCTCTATCTAATTCTCCCGAGCTTTTACCGTAAACTTTCTGAAACTTTTGGTCTATGTATTTCCAGCCATAACTATAATCGTTATGATCCGAAATTTTGTAGATTTCTCTGAATTTCTCAACACCGTAGTTTTCTATCAGAAATTTGACAAACCAATATGAATAGTCATATGCCTTCCAATAATCCTTCCCACATGTTTTAGACCCTCTATTACATTCATAGTGGAGGTACGTTGCTTTGGTAAAATTTAAGGAGGATATTTTTGGTTCTCTTTTAAACACTTGATATTTTGATATATAATCCGCAAAGCCTTCCATTAAAGTTTCAAGGCTTGGTAAGGGTCGTTCCCAATAATAAACATCTAATGCATGAACAAATTCATGTGATAATGCTTCAAAATCTCGCGAAGAAAAGGAGTAAGGTTCCCTTGGAGCCACATGGGCAACTATCCTCTCATTATAACTTTTAGCATGTCCTGAACCTGGGATAAAACTCTTCCAATATTTATGCGCTGAATGGTAATTTCCTCTTGTATCCCAAAGGTATACTGTTATATATGATACTGTATCATCCATTCCCATGATTTCTGAGTACGCATTTTTGGTTTCTTTTATGATTTTATAAGCTTCTGTGATATTCACCAGAACCTGAGGTCTCCAAGCCACAGTTACCTCTGGAAATTCTTTTTTGAGAAACACAAAGTACCTATCGCCTTCGAACCTGTTTATCTCCACACCGCCGTAGTCAATTCTTCTCCTGCCTGTCTGCCTTGCCAGCTCGTTTATCCTTTCCTCCTGCTCCTTAATTTTTCTCATCAACGCTCTTTCAGTGTGCTCTTCTTCGGAGAGGTTTGCCAGAGAGCTACCATTGAAGTTTGTAATGCTCAGCTCGCCTCTGAAGTCCCACCTGCTGAGCTTCTCCTCAAGCGCAGAGAGTAACTCGGAGTAGCTGCGCAGCAGCGTGAGGTTCGGCTCAGGTTCCCCCTGAACCTCCACACGCCGTGAGCTCTGTATGTGGGTAACTCCGCCTGTTTCGCTGCTCGACGTCTTTTCCGTCCTCGCCTCTGCCACTTTTTCCAGGATCTTACGGTTTTTTTCTAGTTTCCGATCGAACAGTTGCTTTGAAAGGCGGTGGTTCTCTTCCCTAAGCTCGGAGAGCACTTTCCAGGGTGAGGCGAGTATTCTCGCAGCGTTTGCGGCGAGGTATGCTACTATACTCTGCGGCTCCTCTCCCAACTCCTCCTTCAGCGCATTTACCCGCTCAAGCTCCGAGTAAACCAACGTCCCGCATGCTCCTGCGTAGAGGAGCAGGAGCACGAGGAGCCAGGCAAGGAGGGTGCGCATGATATAACATTTAAATAGGTAGTGGTCAAATAAAATTTTTTACTTTGCTCACAGCTGTGAAGAATATGGGGGGTAAGAAGCGTGAAACTCGCTTCGAAGGAAAGTTCTGTGGGAGAAGTGCTCACCACCGCGGAAATGAAGTTTCAGGAGTGGCTTGAACATAAGAGATACCCTTACGTGAACATAGAACAGAGCAGAGAGACCTTCAGCAAGTTGTTCAGGGGAAAGGTCAAAAGACCGGACTTTCTTGTGCTGATAGATTCTGTAGGGCTGCTTGCCGTAGAAGTTAAAGACAAAGAGCTATACGAGGAATATGAAACCTTTGCTGTGGATGAAAAAGGAGAAATCCAGAGGCTTTTGATATTCGAGAGGAGCTTCAGAATACCGGTGTGGTTCGCCTTTTCTAATGTCGGAGTAGGCTACAGAACCTGGTACTGGATAAGCCTCTCGGAGGTTCTAGAGAAAATCCCCACAAATGTGAGCAAAAAGAGTGGCGAAGAGTTCAGAGGAGTTCCGATAAAGGAGTGCATAACCATCGGGTGGGATGACGGACTGTGGAAGCTCTTCAGAGGACTAAAAAAGTAAAAAGATAAAAAGTCATCACGGGGGATGTGCTCTGACTTTCATTAAGTACCGTTTTCTTCCCGCTCTAGCCATCCTTTGCACACTTTATCTATTGCTAAGTCTATGTAGTAGTGGTCTGTGTCGACGTAGAGGATGCCGTCCTTGATCAGCATTCTTCTTGCGTCGATTATGGCGTCCATCAACTTTTCCACTTCTCTTTTGGCTTCGTCGAGTTTTTTTCTTTCCTCTAGATCCCGGTAGGCATCGCACATCAGTGGTGTCGCGTACCTCCCTGTGAAGAGCCATGTGAAGCTCTCGCCTACTGTCTTCTCCAGCTCTTTGAGAACCCTGATATCCATCCCTGGATACTTCAGCGCGGATTCCGGCTTCATAACTGCGATGCTACCTCTTAAATCAATCACCCACACATTATCCCCGCCCATTTTTTATCACCAAAAGATTGGGGAGAGCTTTTAAGCTCTCCCGCTCACAGCTGTGAGAATGAAGACTTATAAGCTCTCCCTCATAGCTATGCTGATTCAGACCGTGAAGGGGTGCAATCTCCGCTGCAGGTACTGCTACTACGACGATAAAGACATTGTGACGATGGAGCCGGGAGTTTTCAGAAAAGTGCTTGAAAGCCATCTCACAAAGCTGCGTCAGCGAGTTCTGCATGTAGTCTTCCACGAGGGAGAGCCATTGCTCGCCGGCGTGGAGTACTATGAGCAGCTCTTCAAAATAGAGCGGGAGATTGAACGCAAGTATGGAGTAAGGATAACCAACGGCTTCGTGACAAATGGCACTCTTATAAACAAAACCTGGGTGGAATTTTTCAGAAAGCACGGGTGTGGGGTCACGGTAAGCATCGACGGTCCGGAGTATCTACATAACCGAGCGAGGGTTTTCCCCTCCGGCAAGGGGAGCTTTTCAGAAGTGCTTCGGGGCTTGAGGCTACTAAAAGACGCCGGTATTCACACCTCTGTGCTCTGCGTCCTCAACAAAGAAAACGTCAGCGCGGTGGAGGAGATTTTCTCCTTTGCCCTGCGGGAAGGTGTTACCACCTTAGGCTTCAACCCCGCCAGCCCTTCCAAGCGTGCATCGGAGCATGGGCTCGCACTAAGCGCAGAAGAGTACGCGGAGGCTCTGCTAAGGCTCACAAAGCTGTGGAAGCGGCACCGAGATAAAGTCAGCGTTAACCCCCTTTCCCAGTACCTCTCCCACCTCAAGCGCGGCTATGCGACGGGGCTGTGCAGGGACACCGGCTACTCCGGCGGCTACGCCGTCTCTGTAGAGGGTGAACTCTACGCCTGTCATCGCCTGCTCGGTGATAAAAACTTCCTTCTCGGGAGCTTTGCCGAAGACTGGTTCGACCGCCAGCGCTACGAAGAGCTCAAGGCGAGGGGAGGCATTCTCCGCGCCACAAAGTGCAGAGCCTGCGAGTTCGCGAGGTTCTGCAACGGCGGCTGCATGTACAATGCCTACATGAGCTGCGGCAATGCCTTTGCAAGGGACTGTTTTTGTCCTGCTTATAGACAGATTTTCAGACACCTTCGGAGCAGTTACCCTGAGCGCAGCTCAGGGTGACGAAGATTTTCACAGCTGTGAGTACACGAGCTTATAAACTCTCTATTTTCTCCGGTGGTTGGCTTGGCTACTGCAAATACGCTGGCATGCTACGTCACCCAGAGTTGTGCTCCGGGTAACTCGGGACAGAGGCGCATGAATGTGCATCTGGTGCTCAATTACAACTGCAACCAGCGCTGCGTCTTCTGCTACAACGCCACCACTGTAGCGAAGCACAGCTCAAGCGCGCTTATGAGCGAAGAAGCCTTCAGAGAGGCGCTGCGCTGGATTGAGAACAACCTCCCTGAAGCGAGGCTCTCGTTCACAGGGGGTGAGCCGACACTGCACAGGAGGATTTTGAGGTTTGTGGAGCTTTCCCATGACTTTCCTGTGAGCATAATAACCAACGGCACCTTCGACGGCGCCCTCATAGATAAGCTTAGAGATTGCAGCGTCTCCATGCAGTTCTCCTTAGAGGGTCACACGGAGGAGCTCCACAACCGCATAGTGAAGCGCGGGAGCTTCGAGGAGATTGTCAAAAACATAGGCAGGGCGCTCATTAAATTGGGAGAGGAGAGAGTTAGCACAAACACCACCCTAAACGCATTAAATTTCCCGCATGCCGGCCGAATATTTCGCTTCGCCCATGAGCTTGGGCTGAGACGCGCGTCCTTCAACTACGCCTCTCCCAACGGTGAGAACCACGGCATAGTGCCAGACCTCAGCAGATATGCACAGCTTCTCGAGGAAATACCCCACTTAAGCACCATCCTCGGGATGAGGATAAGGAATCTCGGCGTTCTTCCAAAGTGCATTTACGGCGATTCACCGGCATGCAGCGCGGGTACGGGTATTATCGTCATCGACCCCTACCTGAATATCTACGCCTGCCCGAGCATCGCCTTCGAGGACACCCGTGTGGGAAGCGTAAAGACTTCGAGCTACGAGGACGTGCTCAGCTCAGAGATAGTGCAGGCAATCCACTCAACTCACGAGCACCTCCGCGGAGCCTGCGATTCCTGCAGGCTGCTCGAAGCCTGCAAGGGCGGCTGCTACCTCTTCTGGAGGCATGGATTATTTCCAGCTCAGCTTAGGAGGTGTAAGAATGGAAGAGCTGGGAATTGAGATGCTTGCCAGGGAGCAGTTCGTATCCCTGTACAGGGACAATGACGAAGGAGAGGTCTACCTCAGCGTGGCAATACCACAGAGCACGCAGATCGCCACCTTCTACGCGGAGATTTTCCGGATACTTCATGAGAAGGTGAAGCGCGAGCTCAAGGGTTTGGAGCTTCACAGCATAGACGGGCTGGACTACGGCGACAGGAGTTTCAGGCTTGTGTACAGGCTGAAGG
>WANW01000049.1 GCA_015521615.1 Candidatus Hydrothermarchaeota archaeon | reverse complement strand
TTTATATTATTAGTGCCATAGTACTTCTGAATACTTTTCGTCAAATATTATTGAAATAATTTTCTACTTTTCCATTTCTCCACATGAAAAAATGGGGTGTCCTTGGCAAGATTTATCTATGCATGAATATGAAAGCTAAGGTTGAGTTAAGATGACCAAGATTGTGGGAATGATTTTTGGCGAGGTAGGTTATGGTGATTTTAATTTCCTTGTAGCGAGAGATGCAAACCTGGAGAAGGGGGAGTATGTAAAGGTAAATCATGAAAAGTACGGCTGGGTTCTTGCTCAGGTGCGCTCAATTAAACGCTATAATGAGCTTTATTCTCTGAATGCGATTACCGGTGCCTCGATACCAAAAGTCCAGGAAGAGAGGATAATAGCAAATGCAAAGGTTATAGGCTATATAGATAAAGATGGGCTCCTTAAAATGCCAAAAATACCTTTCAAACCAGGAGAAAAGGTTTATGAGGCAGATGCAGGGATAATACGCAAATCTCTAAAGCTTGAGCAGAAAAACGGTATTTATCTTGGTCTTCTTGAGGGGCACAGCAGAAGAATCCCCGTTTACCTCAACCCCAACAAGCTGATTCAGAAGCACATCGCAGTGCTCGCGAAGACTGGCGCTGGCAAGAGCTATACCGTGGGTGTGCTTGTAGAGGAGCTCATTGAAAAGAAGGTGCCCGTGGTTATAATAGACCCCCACGGCGAGTACTCTGCCCTGCGCTACCCAAACGACAACCCCAGAGAGCTCGCGCTGATGGAGCACTACGGCATAGCTCCCAAGGGCTACGATAGTGTGGTGGAGTACACCCCCAACCAGAGCATAAATCCTCAAGCTGAAAGAAAGCTCAGCCTCGACATCACCAGGTTCACAATAAACGACTTTATAGAGATGCTGCCCACCAAGGTTACCGACTCCCAGAAGGGAATACTCTTCGAGGCGCTGAAGGTTGTGGAAACCTATGGGCGCTACACCCTCGAAGACATAATAAGGGTGATCCACGAGCACGAGAGCAAGGCGAAGTGGAACCTGATCACAAGCCTGGAGATGCTCCGTGAGAGCAGGATCTTCGAGGGTACTCCCGTCAAAACCTCAGAGCTGGTGCGCAGGGGTATTACCTCCATAATAAACCTGCGAGGCGTTCAGCCCGAGATTCAGGATATAGTGGTTTCGCGGATAGCCACCGAGATATTTGAGGACCGCAAGCGGGGCAGGGTGCCGCCCCTGCTCTTCCTGATAGAGGAGGCGCACAACTTCGCACCAGAGAGGGGCTTCGGAGCGCGCGCTTCTAACAAGATTATCCGCACCATAGCCAGCGAGGGCAGGAAGTTCGGCATGGGGCTCTGCGTGGTGACCCAGCGCCCCGCAAGGATAGACAAGAGCGTGCTGAGCCAGTGCAACACCCAGATAATACTCAAGGTCACCAATCCTAACGATTTAAAGGCCATAAGCCAGAGCATCGAGGGCTTTACCTCCGACCTTGAGGAGGAAATAAAGCAGCTTGAGCCCGGTGAAGCTCTCGTGGTGGGCGACGTGGTTGAGCAGCCGATATTCGTGGATGTGCGCGTGAAGCGCTCACGCCACGGCGGAGCCAGCGTGGAGGTTGTGAGGGAGAGGCGGGGCAGGCGGAGGAAGACCGGCTTCGACTCCTTGCTGAAGAGAATCTTCTCCCGTTATTAAGATGATAAAGGTGGGGTGCTGCGGCTTTCCGGGAGGCATGAAGAAGTACTTTCAGGAGTTTTCCCTGGTGGAGGTTCAGAAGACCTTCTACTCGCCGCCTAAGGTGGAGACGGCGCAGAGGTGGCGCACCCACGCGGGCGAGGGTTTTGAGTTCACCCTAAAGGCGTGGCAGCTCATCACCCACCCAGCAAGCAGCCCAACCTACAGGAAGGCGGGGATTAATGTTGAGGATAGGGAGAAGTACGGCTTTTTCAGGCCCACGGAGGAGGTATTCTCAGCCTGGGAGAGGACCAGGGAGATAGCGGAGGCACTTGAGGCCAGCGTTGTGGTGTTCCAATGCCCGCCGCGCTTTACCCAGAGCGAGGAGCACATCTCAAACCTAAAAAGCTTCTTTGGCAGCATTGAGAGGGGAAGCTTCACCTTTGCGCTGGAGCTTCGCTCTCCCTGGGATCGCGAGCTTCTGGGGGAACTCTGCGAGGAGCTTAAGCTTGTGCACTGCGTTGACCCCCTCCAAGAGGAGCCGGTTACCTCCGGCTTTGCTTATTTCCGCCTGCACGGGAGCTACGAGGGTGGGAGGATAAACTACCGCCACAGGTACAGCGATGAAGAGCTAAAGGCAGTGCTGAAAAAAGCCATGGAATACGACACCGCGTATGTGCTCTTCAACAACATCTACATGGGGGAGGATGCGAGGCGGTTTCTGGAGCTGTTGAAGCAGCATTAAATTTTTATTTAACACCTGCAATTTAGGGGCATGAAAAAAGTCATGCTTCTGCTGATTCTTTTGATGAGCGCCTGCCTGGGGAGCAGCTACGCCGGCGAGGTTTCCAAGGCGGAGGAGCAGATTTCCCGGGCTACTGGCATGTGGGGGGAGATAATCTCAAGCAGCGACTACGCAAAGATTATCAAAACCTGCGACGCCAAGGCGGAAGTGGACGCTAAGGCGATGGAGCATCTGAAAAGGGCGGCGCAGCTTGCAAAGAGCGATGAGGAAAGGCTCTACGTGGAGTACCTCCTCAAGTATGTGGAGAGCTCGGCAAAGGCAACGCAGAAGTACAGGGAGTACGCCGAGCTAATGCTCAACGGAGAAAAAGGCAAAGCCAATATCGCCGCCCTTGAGGCGAACTCCTACCTGGAGGAGGCAATAGCCTGGAAGAAGCGTGCCTATGAAATAAAGCCTCAGTAGCTCGCCTTTATGTGCCTTAGCGCCTCCTCCACGCCTGCGGCTATGCCGTCGGTCTCCATCCAGCCCTCCGGCTTAACGGCGTCACCCACAATGTAGAGGCCCTTCACCGGCGTCGCAGGCGAGAGGTGCGTGCCACTGGGCGCGCGGTTCACAGGCCAGGAGTTGCGGTAGACCTGCACCGCCAGCACGCGGCAGTACTTCTTAAAATCCGGGAAAAGCTCGCGCAGGTCTCTTAAACCAAGCTCTATCTCCCGCTTTACGTCTGCGCCTTCGGCTAGGCGCTGGTGAGACATGAGCAGGTGCTCGCCTGGGGGAGCAAGCTCCGGCACGGCGTTGGTCACCTCGTTTATCCCGTTTATCCTCTCCGCCTCCGGGGTAAAGAGCACGCCGCTGTGCCCGAGCATTGGCTTTTTGCATGCGACGCTTATCTTTATGCCGGCAGCGCCTTTAATGCGCGACACGGCGCGGGCATACTCCTCAGGAAGAATTGTACGCGCCAGCTCCGCTGTTACCTTGGGTCCCGCGTTGCTCACCACTATATCATAGCTCCGCTTCTCCTCTGCGAGAACCTCAAAGGCTCCGCCCTTCTGCTTTATCGCCTTAACGCGCTGCTTCAGGTGAAGCTCTGCCCCCTCGCTCTGAAGCACATCCACCAGCGCTTTTGTTACGCCGCCGCAACCGCCGGCGGGTATTCCCGGACCCCCAAGCTTGTTGATATTCTTCGTCTGGGCGATTACCTCCTTTGCGGGCACTTCACTTGCCTTTAAGCTCAAACTCCAGCCTGTGAAGGAGTCGGCTATCTTAAACACAAGCTCATTCCTTATCTGCTTCTCAAGCCACGAGCGGTAGCTCTCTTCGCCTGTGGCTCTGCCCAGTTTGAGCATCGCAATGATCTTGGCCACCTTGAGCTTGTCGCGAAGAGGGAAGAGCGACGGAAGCTCCTCGTACTCGTAGTCCCTGCCCGAGATGCGGAACTTCGCCTGAGGCTGAGAGGGGATTATCTCCACCCCTGCGCCGAGCTGACGGAGCATCTTACCGAGAGGTCCCCTCTCAGCGTGGGGAATCATGTGCAGCGCTCCCGTGGAGAGCTGATAGCCCCTGTAGGGCAGGTTGGTGAACCTCCCTCCAGGGTAGGGAAGCTTCTCGAAGACCTCCACCTTGAAGCCTTCCCTGGCGAGGTTTGCCGCAGCAAGCAGACCACCCAGTCCGGCGCCAACTATGCAGGCACGCAAGCTAATCACCCTCTATAGCGTCGTTGGGACAGTAGGCTGCGCAGAGCCCGCAGTTCACACACCTCTCGGGGTCAATCTCTGCTATGCCGTAAACACTGATCGCCTCCTTCGGGCAGAAGGGCATGCACGCGCCGCAGCCCACGCACTGCTCCTCGTGCACAAGCATGCTTCTTCCTGCTCCTGAGGGGATAAATATTTTTGGGTTGTGCGCAACCGACCCCAGGCAAAGCTTTATATTAAAAGTCAATTAAATATCAATTACAGGTAATGGAAAATGAAGGGCAAGTACGTCACCATAAGCATACCCCGGGAGCTCTACGAGAAGGTTTCCGAGATGATTCAGGACACGGGCTTTCGCTCACCCACCGAGTTCATAATCTTCACCCTCCGCCTGCTGCTGATGGAGCGGAGTGAGCGGAAGGTTATTGAGGGGCTGCGCGCCCTCGGGTACCTGAAGGAGGAGTGAGATGCTCATAATAGGCGTGGACTCAGCTACGTGGGACGTGATTCTTCCCAACCTTGACAGGCTGCCGAACTTCAGGAAGCTCATGGAAGAGGGCGAGTACTCCACGATTCACCTCAACCAGAAGCCCTGGTCGCCTGAGGTATGGTGCTCCATGTTCACAGGCTTATTGCCGGAGGAGCACGGGCACCACGACTTTGTTGTCAACAACGAGATTGTGCGCAGGGAGGATATTAAGGCGGAGTTCATCTGGGACCTGCTGGACAGGGCGGGGGTAAGCGTGAAGGCGCTCAATGTGCCCTTTGTCGTGCCCCCCTACAACTTCAATGTGGATTTTGAGCCCGTCGCCGGGGGCGTGCCCGTGGAGCAGGATGAACTCCTGGAGGAGATTGAGCGCGTTACTCAAAAGGCGCTTGAGGTGCTGCGCAACTCCAAGCCAGAGGTCTTCATTGTGGCCTACACCGCCCTGGACAAGCTCTCCCACCTCCACTGGGGCGAACCCGTGCTGGTGGACTTTTATGAGCGCGTGGACGAGGCAATAGGAAAGCTCATCCCCTACGACGATGAAGTTCTTGTGATCTCTGATCACGGCTTCTGCGACTACGACGCCGCGCCCATACGCACCCTGCCGAGGAGGACACCCAAGGGGGAGATAAAGGGAGACCACCACCCGGATGCGATTCTGATAAAGAAGAACATACCCTGCGAAATTACCCAGCCCATCGACGTTTTCTACTGCATTAAGGCTCGCTACCTAGGTGATTGAATGGACGCTGAGATAATGGCGCTGCCGATAGAGAAGAAGATAGAGAAGAGCAAGGAGATTATAGCAGAAGCGATAGAACGCTACGGTAATAAGCTGGTCGCAGCCTTTACCGGAGGCAAGGACTCCACGCTGATGCTCTGGCTGACGAAGCAGGTTTGCGAGGAGAAGGGCTTAGAGATGCCCGAGTGCATCTTCATAAATGAGGGCAGCGTCTTCGAGGAGGTACTCGACTACGTGGCGAGGATGCGCAGGGAGTGGGGTCTTGTGATACACGAGGTCAAGAATGAGGACGTTCTGAAGCAGGTTAACAAAGTGGGCGATATTGTTTACGTGGACAAGCTGAATGAGCGCAACCGCCGCGAGCTCGAGAGGATAGGCTTCCACGGCGATAGCTTCGTGTTTAACCCAGAGAGCTTCGAGGGCAACCACCTGATGAAGACCGTGGCCATGAACATGTTCATTGAGGAGCGCGGAATACAGGCGGTCATGACGGGCATCCGCTGGGATGAGCAGGAGGCGAGGAGGGATGAAGTGTACTTCTCACCCCGCGATAACCCGAAGCACATGCGGGTGCATCCAATCCTCCACTTCACAGAGCGCGAGGTATGGCAGGTGCTGCGCGAAAACCGCGTACCTGTGAATGAGCTCTATGCAAAGGGCTACCGCAGCCTGGGAGCAAAGGCGACGACGCAGCCCGTGAGCGATAAGCCTGCGTGGGAGCAGGACTTTGACTCTCTGCCTGAGCGCGCCGGCAGGGCGCAGGACAAGGAGGGGATAATGAAGCGGCTGCGCGACCTGGGGTATATGTAGAAGCTGAGCCCTTTCCGAAGACATTTTCATTCAAAATCTTTTGGTTCTTTAATTTCTATTTCATTTTTTAAGCTTAAGAGATGGGAATCTGTTGTGTAAAATGTTTCCACATTTTCTCTTATGCAGGTTGTGAGGTATATTGCATCCTGATAGGATATCTGGAATTTTTTAGAGTAGTATTTCCTCCGTAGCTTTCCTGCTTCAAAGGCTATGCTGCTGTCCACAGGCACCGGCTTTAAGCCCTGCATGCCTTCAATAACTTTCCTTGCGGCTTCAAGCTCAACCCCTGCCTTTCCTTCTCTCAAGAAAGCCCAGGCAATTTCGGCAAATACTATGGTGCTTGTAATGCCAGTATTACCTCTTCCGAGCGATTTTAAAATCCTTTCGCATCCTTTAATATTTTCCTTTCCGGCTATGGTGGATTCAGGGAGCAGAATGCACAGAAAAATATTTGCATCCAGCCCTATCTTTCCCACTCTTCCATCTCCTCGTGCACCTGCGCAGCGTCGCCCTTCAGCTTTGCTCTTTTTCCAAGATATCGAAGAGCGTCCACCGGTTCACTGGGCAGCTTCATCAGCACCCACTTTTCCTTTTCTTTAATGAAGAGGATGCGATCGCCCGCTTTGGCATTTAAATCCTCTCTCACCTTTTTAGGTAGGGTTATCTGGAACTTTGAAGAAAGTTTGGTGACTTCCATTTAACTTTACCTCATAATGTTTTCTTTACTATTACATCATTACCTTACCATTATAGTTTTATTTTTGTATCAAGCATAGCAAAATCGGAAGCCTTATATTGCGCCGCTCTAAGGTTAGAGGGAGGAGGTAGCGGCTATACTGAGGCTGGGTAACGGAATCGAGATAAGCATCGCAGGCGAGAAGCTGTACCTGGACCCCAAGCGTGCAAAAGGCACGAGCTTCATCTCCCATGCCCATGCGGACCACGCGCCGAGAAGCGCTGAGGGCGAGGTTCTCCTCTCGCAGGCTACCGCGAAGCTCATGCGCAGGCGTGTGGCAGGGAGGAGCCTTGAGATGGACAGGGCTTACGAAATGCGCGACTTTACCCTGCGCATTGTTGCTTCCGGGCACATCCTTGGCGCGAGCCAGCTTGTGATGGAGAACGGCTTTAAGGTTGTGTATACCGGCGATCTGCACCTCGAGGGCGGTGCCACCTGCGGCTCTGCAAGGGTGGAGCGCTGCGACGTTTTAATAATCGAGTCCACCTTCGGAAGCCCCCACTACGAGTTTCCTCCCCGCGAGGATGTGATTCGCGAGCTTAAAGACTGGGTGGAGGAGCAGCATGCACGCGGGGCAACGCCAGTGGTGCTGGGCTACTCTCTGGGCAAGGCCCAGGAGCTGACCTGCTGTCTCTCGAGGGATTTCTCGGTTGAGGTTCACCCTGCGATTTATGAGAACAACAGGAAGTATGAAGCTCTGGGCGTGCCCCTTGGTGAGTATCGCCTGTTCTCCTGCGAAGATCGCGAAGATAAAGTGGTGATCTTCCCTCCAGCAGCACGCAAGGCAAAGGCTCTGCACAAGCTTAACCCGCGCTTCGCCTTCATGAGCGGCTGGGCCCTGCACGAGGGCACGCGCTTCAGGCTGGGCGTGGACGAGGCTTTTCCACTCAGCGACCACAGCGATTTTTATTCTCTGCTGCGCTACGTGGAAAAGGCTTCGCCGCAGGTGGTATACACGGTGCACGGCTTCGCAGAGGAGTTTGCGCAGGAGCTTCGGGCGAGGGGCTTTTATGCCGAGGCGCTCGTGGAAAAGAAGCTGCGCACGCTGGAGGACTACGTATAGGTTTACGGCAGGTGCTTCACAGCCTTCTTCTCCTCGCTGAAAACCTTGTGCCCGTGCTTCTCGTCAAGGTGGTAGTCGTCTAACCAAAGGCTTTCATCTGAATCCTCGTGCTCTTTACCATGCTGCTCCTCTATGCCTAAGCTGCGCGCTATGTGCTCTATCGCTCTGAGAATTTCCTTCTGCGCGTGCTTATCTGTGATGTTTACTACTCCAGAAAGCATGGCTATTGAGTCGTTCTTCAGAGTTCTGGGCGTGGCTAAAACACGGAGGTAGCTCTGGTCCAGGGGTATTATGGAAGAGTTGTGGACTGCATAGAACAGCACTAAGTAGTCCTCGCTGGGGAGAGCTATGCGCTTACGAACGCCTCCGCCAGGGAAAAGGTGCAGAGGGAGATAGACAGAGCATACGAGGAGCTGAGCAAAGCCTACGATGCAATAGCAGAGAAGCGCTACGCCAGCGCAATAGACCACTTCAGGCATGCTTGGGAGCACGCACAGCATGCGATAAGGCATGCGGAGGAGGAAGAGCACAAGAAGGAGCACAAGGAGGGGAAGAAGCATGGGAAGCATTAGGGCTACCGCCATATTTATGGTGCTCATCTTCATCACAGGTGTTGAGATAGCCTACCCCTACGAGATATCCCGGAGCATTGAGCCCATTATGAGCGCTCCAGCAATAGAGCCGCTCAAGCTTGAGATTCCGGGAATAAGCAGCGAGCACCTCCCGCTTAAAAAGCTTTTCAAGAAGCTGAGGGAGATTCTCTCAGGAAAGAAGGGCAAAGAGAAGAGCCGCATGCCGCATGTTGAGGCAAACACAAAGTTTGCCCAAAGGAAAAAGCACAGCGGCAAGGAGGTAGAGGAACTCGCTAAGAGTATCGCCGAGCTTGAGAAGGCGCTGGAAGAGCTTGACATACAGAAGATAAAGAGCGAGAAGGAGAAGCTATTGGCGATAGATGAGAGGATAAGAGCTGAGTTCAACGCCACCGAGGCTAAGCTAAGAGAGCTTGCGGTGAGTGGCAAAATCTCCCAAGAGAAGCTGAAGAGGCTTGCTGAGGTGAGGCGGAACTACTCAGCGAGCATGGAGGAGCTTCTCCTGGAAATTGAGGATGTAGAGAAGGCCAGGAGCAGGGAAGAGATTAAGCGTAAGGCAGCCAAAGCGAAGGAGAAGCTGAAGAAGCTCAAGCGCAAGAAGAAGGAGCGCTTCCTGGGCACGGAGCTTCCCCATCGCTCCGTTTACAGAGAGGCGAGACAGCTAACTCTAGGTGAGTCTCTCCTCCCGAGCTACACCTACGGCCTAGCAAATATAAGCCAGGCGAACCTCTCGGCTCTGCCAACTCCAGCTGACCTTAACGCAACAGCCGAGGTAATAATAACACCTGAGATTGAGAACCTCGCCGAGATGCTCTCTCACGACCCAGTTGCGATCTACGAGTACGTGAGGAACAACTTCGAATACCAGCCCTACTACGGCTCTCTTAAAGGCAGCCAGCTAACCCTGTGGGAGAAAGCTGGCAACGACTTTGACCTCGCCTCGCTGCTCATTGCACTGTTCCGCTCCGTTGGCATTCCAGCGCGCTATGCGTACGGCAGTGTGGAGGTGCCCATAGAGTGGGCGATGAACGTCACAGGTATAAACGACCCCGTCACCGCGGCCAACGCCTTCGCTTCTGGAGGCGTGCCAACAACGCTCATCATCTCAGGCGGCAAGCCAAGCTCGCTGATAATCGAGCACGTGTGGGTGGAAGCCTACCTTCCCTACGGCAACTACAGGGGCAGAATCAAAGGCGAGGGCGGCTACCAGTGGGTTCCCTTAGACCCGAGCTTCAAGTGGTACCGCTATTATCCTGCAAAGGTGAACCTGAGCCATGCGATGGGCTTTAATGCCACGGAGTTTATTGATATAATAATGAACCAGAGCACCATCAACGAGTCAGGATACTACATAACCTCGGTGAACCAGAGCTTCATAAGGCAGTACATGGAGAACCTTACCAACAGCACCTACGATTACCTCATTGCTCACAACCTGACCAATCTAACACTGAACGAGCTTCTGGGATACCGCGAGATAATACCTGAAAAATTAGGCATTCTTCCAAATTCTCTGCCCTACAAAGTGGTGGAGAAGAAAGCTGAGTTTTCAGAGGTGCCAGATGAGCTTCGGCATAAGATTAAGTTTGAAGTCTATCAGGTATCATCCTCATTATTGGGAAGTCTACCTGCCTCCTCACCTGATTTTTCTGTTACTCTGAGCATGCCTGAACTGGCAGCGAAAAGAGTAACTCTCAGCTATGTCCCGGCAACGCAGGACGACGCTGCTTTAATAGAAGAATATGGCGGTATAACCAATGTGCCTGCTTATTTGGTAGAGATGAAACCTGTGCTTATGGTGGGTGAGATAGTTGCTTCTGGCGGAACAGTAAATTTGGTGAGAATCAGTAATTTCCGGGGAGACCCTACAAAGCGAGAGGTGAAATCAGGCTTTTTAAGATTATGTGCCGCGAGCTGATAAGCCAGGTGGTGTTCTCAGACCTAGATCATGCACAGCAGGAGCTGAGCAGATTTTAGAAGAATAAGAGGCGGAATCGGGTGATCACGCCGGTAGAAAGGAGTCTTACAAGAATGGACGCTTACAACGAAAGTGGACCGATGTGTTGCCAGTACAATTAAATAAAAGGAAATCAATACTCTTTATGGTGACGAAAGTGATTAGGCTTGCAGCCCTTCTCATGGCTCTGCTGCTTCTCGCGGGGTGCGCTGAAAAAATTGAAAGCACAGAAAAGATTGAGCAGAACGCTTCTCTTGAGCAGGAGTATCCAATAAGCGAAGAAACAAAGCGCTGCCTCGGCTGCCATGAGAAGTACACCCCCGGCATAGTCGCAGACTGGAGGGAGAGCAGGCATGCAAGGGTAACCCCCGCTGAGGCTCTGAAGAAACCTCCACTCGAGAGGCGGGTTAGCGGTGAAAGAGCCTCAGAGTACAGAAATGTGGTGGGATGCTACGAGTGCCACAGTTTGAATGTAGAAAAGCATGCCGATGCCTTCCAGCACTTCGGCTTTAAGCTTATGGTGGTGGTCTCTCCCGAGGACTGCAGAACCTGCCACAGCGTTGAGGTTGAGCAGTACATGAGGAGCACAAAGGCTTATGCCTACGACAATCTTGCAAAAAACCCGGTGTACTCCCAGCTCGTTAATGCAACGATTAGCATGAAGAGGGTGGAGGGTGCCCAGGTTATAACTGGAGAGGTGGAGGAGAACACGAGGGAGGAGACCTGCTTCGGATGCCACGGCACGGTTATTAAAGTTGCCGGCTATAAAGACGTCTACAGGGGCGGGCTCAGGGTTACAGTACCAGACCTGCGGGGCTGGCCCAATCAGGGGGTTGGCAGAATCAACCCCGACGGCTCCCGAGGAGCGTGCACCTCCTGCCACCCGAGGCACGGGTTCAGCATAGAAATAGCGAGGAAGCCCTACACCTGCGCCCAGTGCCATCTTAAGCCTGATGTGCCAGCTTGGAATGTTTACAAGGAGAGCAAGCACGGCAACATCTTCTTCAGCAAAGGTGAGGGCTGGGATTTTGAGCACGTACCCTGGGTTCTTGGTAAGGATATTAAGGCGCCGACCTGTGCAGCCTGCCACAACGCCCTGCTGGTGAATGAAATGGGAGAGGTAGTTGCTAACAGAACCCACGACTTCGGGGAGAGGATATGGATAAGGCTCTTTGGCTTGATTTACGCCCATCCCCAGCCCAGGCATGGAGCTACTTACAAAATCAAGGTTTACGACCCAACGCTTAATGCTGAGCTTCCGCTGCCCTCCAGCCTGAGCATGGAGTATGCAAGCGACTATCTGATATCACCCCAGGAGATGTACATCAGAAAGGAGAATATGAAGAGGATATGTAAGACCTGTCACTCCACCGACTGGGTGGACAAGCACTTCTCAAAATTTGAGAAGACTGTGAATGCCACAAATGCGATGACCTACGAGGCGACAAAGCTCATGCTAAAAGCGTGGGAGGCTGGCATTGCCGACGACTCAAACCTCTTTGACGAATACCTGGAGAAGCTCTGGGTGGAGCAGTGGCTGTTCTACGGCAACACCGTAAGGTATGCGAGCGCCATGACGGGAGCCCACGACTACCAGAGCTTTATGCTGGGGTGGTGGGACATGAGCAAGAATTTGAAGCATATGGAGAGCATTGTTGAGAACAAATGATTCTATAAACTGTAGAGTCCGCGATTTATCCGGGGCAGCATCGCCATGAGCACCGCCTGCTTGGTGAGTTCCTTCCTTTTAAGCCTTCCGTGGCTTAGAAAGCCAATCGCCCCGCCCTTCCGGCCTATGTTCGCGATCCCGCTCAGCTCCTCCATCACCTCGCCCACCTCTCGCCCTCGTAGCACCTCGCGTACAACCTGCGGGGGATACTCGAATCCAGAGCCAGCGCCGAGGGTAACAACCTCGCCGTCGCTGATGGCGCAGAACTGCACATCCATGTAGCCGGTGAGCGTGAAGGGCACCTCAATTAAGCCTGCCTCGATGCCAACGCCAATATCCCCTCGCTTAAGCGCAGCCCTGGCACGGTTCACCGCGCCGAGCACAGTTTCCTGCATGCCTATAGGTTGAGCGCCAACCTTTGAGCTAACCTCCACGCCAAAAACCTCTGCCTCAGGGTAAAACTCGCGAAGCACCTCCTCGACTGCTTTAATTTTCACCGGATTAGTTGAACCCACAGCTACACGCATAGCAGCATCCCCTCGCGGTCTATCTCCCCTCGCCTGATTCGCCGGGAAGATATGGGCTTGCCGTCCTGGGCGAGAAGGAGGGGAACGACGATTATCTCCAGCTCCTTAAGTCCACGCTTCCTGCGAAGCGCATTAATTTCCTTCGCTCTGGCAAGGGTTTCCTCAGTAACCACAATCGCCTCCAGCTCAGCATCACTCACCGCGGGACCGTAGTAGTCCTCCAGCTTAACTATCTCCGCCTGTTCAGTGAAGCCCTCCTCCGCGAGAAAGCGCTTCAGCTCCGCCAGCCTCTTCTCGTAGCTCTCCGCCCCCTTCTTGCGGGCAATGGAATCGCTTGTTAGCCCTATGAGCACCTTTTCGCCTGAGGTGAAGGCAACCCTGAGTAGCTCCCTGTGCCCTGCATGAAGCCTGTCAAAGGTTCCTCCTACAGCCACCTTCCTGAACATCGCTTAAACTCTTGCGAGGGGGTTAATAACTTTATTGCTTAAAAAATAGGTCAGCGCGGGATGCGCTGACTAATGGAATATGTGGGGGACTATTTTACCTGCCGCCGCCCAGTAGGATATAGCCAGCACGAAGAAGGCTCCGGCATAGTATAGCAGCTCGCCCGCGCGCACCCTCTTCCTGCTGTCCAGCGGGAGTCGCTCAACCAAGAACGGGAATATCAGCAGCGGGAGAAAGACCAGCACTGGCATGACCACCATGGTTGTGGCGCCGAAGAGGTTTTCCCCGGTGACCAGGAAGTATATTGGCCATGGCGGCTTGGTCACCTCTATACCTGCGACGGTGTGCTCCCCTTCCAACCCCTGAATAAAGGGTGCCTCCATGAAAAGGCTCTGCATCACCAGGAAGACTGTGAGCACCGCTGAATAGACTGCAGCCTTCTTCCAGCGCCTCTGCACCTGAAGGTAAACCTTCCTCATAAGCACATGGGGTGCGGTTAACAGGAGGATTGCAAAGGTTGTCAGGCCTATGTGGAAGGCGGTAAGCTTCATAACCGCAAGGTCGCCAGAGAAGAAGTTTGACACGTAGCTGCCCAGAGGTACCAGGCTGAAGGCGTACATCATGTGTTCAAAACCCTCCAGAGCTTCCTGGTCGGCTCTCATAAAGGTTCCGGCAAGGAAGCTCAGCCAGCTGATAATCAGAAGCAGTGCGCCCGTGACCCAGATTATCTTGCGCTTACCCAAGTAGGTTCTCGTGGAAATAGCGCGCGCAGAGTGCAGCATCATCAGGAACAAAAAGAGCTCGCTGGACCAGTTGTGAAGGTTTCTGAAAAAGGCAAGTACCGCGTCATTGGTAATAGCTTCAACACTGTGGTACGCTTCAGTGGGCAGGGGCTTGTAGAAGAAGGTTATTATTATCCCCGATGGGATTACTAGGCCGAGGAAGATAATGGCAGTAACAGTACCTAGAGTATACCAGTCTATCGCAGATTTGAGCTTCTCACTCACCCCTTTTACCTTCGCAAAGGACAGGTAAACCAGCGCAAAAAGCAGCGCAAATATGATGAACCTTATCTTGTCAACCTTTGCCTTTGCATAGGCCTCTTCCATCACCCTTTCCATATACTCTTCCAGTTCATGTTCATCCACCTCCTCACCAGGCTCTAGGCCTATATATCCTATTCTTGGCCCTCCATGACCCTCTTCAGCACCCTCCTCATGCTCTCCTTCATTATGCGCCCCGGTAGCATAGACCGCGGGCAGGGCGAATACCATAATAGCCAGCAGAACCACTGCTACCTTTCTCATCTATCGACCTCCTTTTTGGCTGTCAAATGATACGTAGATGTTAGTATAATGTTACCTTATTGAAGCAATATTGTTATATATTGGCGACGCAAGATGAACTCTGAGGTGTTAGAAGATGGATGTGGATGGGCTGTTAATTTCCCTCACTGTACTTGTTTCCATCAGCTTTCTGGCGGCGATTTACTTTTCTGTCAAACTCTCCAGAGAAACAAAGTATGAGCGCTACTGGCTTGCTATCGCACTGGCAGCCTTTCTGCTGGCAATCCACCACTGGCTGGCGCTACCTTGGGAGTTCCATCTGATTTCAGAAAGCATTCTGCACAATCTTGAGCAGTTTACAGCTCTTTTCGGTGCCTCTCTTTTCGCTTATGCCGTATATGGACTTTATTCTTCAATGAAGAGAATAAGAGAAAAGTTGGAGTGAAATGCTGCCAAAATCTGTACTCTTCTACTGGAGCAAAGGAGCAGAGACAAGGAGGAAGATGTTAAGGATAATCAACACCAGGGAAGAGAAGGGTGAGCCCAGCTTTCTCAATGTTATTGCCAGCGAGCTTGGCATAACCCATGCGGCAGCAAAGAAACATCTCGATCTCCTGGTGGAGGAGGGTTACATAGAGCAGATAAACCCCGGTGGAAAGCCTGTCTATCTCAGGCTGACAGAAAAAGGAAAGGAGGTGATTGAGGAATTCCTACGGGAGGGATAACTGTTCTCACATTTTCATGAATATTATAAAAATTTCTTGCATAAAAGGCAGAAATACTTTTATTACATGAGCGCCAAATTAAAAGCATGAAGAAGCGGAAGCCGATAAAGGACGTGTTTCTTGATATAGCTGAGGAGTGGGAAAAGTACTGGCGCGATGAGATCGGCTTTTACGACTTTCTTAACGAGTATGTGGAGATTGATGACGACCTGCGTACCTATGTTATAAAGATGAGGAAGAAGAAGCCAGATGAGGAGCTGTGAGGGGTTTATGGAAACATATGAGCAGATTCTTGAGCAGATGCAGAAGCTGAGTGAGGGGGAGCGCAAGCAGAAAATGGAGGAGATGACCAAGATATGCAGAGACTACTGTGGAAAGTGCCCCAGCTATGAGGGTACCGGTGAGACAAGGTTGCTCTTCTGCGGAACGGGAAAGAGTGAGATTATAAAGAGAGAAAGGGGATGTCTCTGTTCCGAGTGCCCGGTGCAGGAGATGATGCACATGCGCTGGATTTTTTACTGTACCCGTGGCTCAGCCAAGGAACAGCTTGCTAAAGAATAAGAAAGTTATTAACTCTGATACTACCCAGCTAGAAATATGGAGATCTTCGCAGGCGTTGAGATTCTGTGCCCATATCCAGCCCTTTATATTAAAGAGATAGAGACAGTGGTAATTGCGGACCTTCACCTGGGCTACGAGGGGATAATGGCGGAGCAGGGGATATTCATCCCCAAGACGCAGTTCACCAAGCAGCAGAAGATGCTGAATAAAATAGTGCGCATGAGGCAGGCGAAGCGGATTATAATCAACGGCGACGTCAAGCACGAGTTCAGCGAGACCAGCTACCACGAGTTCCGCGAGGTTAGCGAGCTCTTCGAGCTTCTTCAGAAACTGTTTAAAGAGGTGCACCTGGTTAAGGGCAACCACGACAACTTCATAATCTACGTTACGCGAAGGTACGGCATAGCGCTGCACGAGGAGCTTACCCTCGGAAGGTTCCACTTCTTCCACGGGCACCGCATGCCGCAGGAAGGTAAGGCGGAGTTCTTAATCATGGGCCACGAGCACCCGGCGATAGCGCTCTTCGACGAGATCGGGGTAAAGGAGAAGGTTAAGTGCTTCCTTTACGGCTCCGCTGGCGGTAAGAAGCTTGTGGTTCTCCCGGCCTTCTCGCCTCTTGCGTATGGTAGCGAGGTCAACGCCATGCCGAAGAGTGAGCTCCTTTCTCCTCTGCTTCAGAGCATCGACGTGGACGAGCTTGAGGTTATAGCCGTGAGCGAGGAGGCCGGGTGCCTGCCTTTTGCCAAGCTGGGAGAGCTGCGCAGGTTTGCATAGACAATTTATGAGTATGGTAGTTATTTATATATTCAAAACCAAATAAATTGTATGGATTGGATGGTCCTTGATATAGAAACTGCCCCTAAAGAAATTAATGATGGAGAAATTGGGGAATATCTAGCCTCTCGTGGGAAGCTATTACTAAATACTCATCCATTATTCTCTAAATTGATACTTATTGGAATAAAATGGGAAGACGGAGAAAAATATTTTTACGGCGAAAATGAACGAGAAGTACTCACAGAATTTTGTAAATTTTTAGATGAAAATAATTTATTTGATAGATTAAAGAGAAATAAATACGACGAATTTAATGGAAATGGTGAACCTTTACAGTTTGTAACATATAACGGTGATAGTTTTGATATCCCTTATATATTGTTTAAGTCTTCTAT
>WANW01000048.1 GCA_015521615.1 Candidatus Hydrothermarchaeota archaeon | reverse complement strand
GTACACTTTTCCTGCGCTCCCAAAATATTTAATACTTCCGCTGTGAGCTTTAAGAGAAATGTTTGTTTCACATCCCCTTATAAAGGAAGGTACAATAGAGGCGAGGCTCTACCAGCAGGTAATTCTGGCCAGTGCTACGCGTGCGAATACGCTTGTGGTGGCACCCACAGCGCTTGGTAAAACGGTAATTGCAATAATACTCGCAGCGCACAGACTCTCACAGCACCCTGAAAGCAAGGTGCTCATGCTTGCGCCAACAAAACCACTTGTGTCGCAGCACGCGGCGAGCTTCAAAAAGTTCCTTACGCTACCTGAGGAGGAAGTGGTGACCTTTACGGGCAGCACATCGCCAGAAAAAAGGCAGGTGCTGTGGGAAAGCGCTCGCGTTGTGTGCGCAACCCCGCAGGTGGTGCAGAATGACCTCATCTCTTCGCGGTACATGCTTAATGAGGTCTCCCTCATTGTTTTTGATGAAGCTCACAGGAGTGTGGGGGATTATCCCTATGCCTTCATTGCCCAGCGTTACATGACCCAGGCGAAGCACCCGCGAATACTAGCGCTGACTGCCTCACCGGGGGGAGATGAGGAGAAGATAGCAGAGGTGGTGGAGAACCTCTACATTGAGAATATAGAGGTGCGCACTGAAAGTGATGAGGATGTACGCCCCTATATTAAAGGTATAAAAATAGAGTGGGTGCGTGTTCCACTTCCGCCAGAGTTTGCGGAGATAAAAGTTTCCCTAGAGAAGGCGCTAAAGAAGCGCCTCAAAGAGCTCAAGCGTCTGGGCGTTGCAACCTCTGCGGATGTGAACATAAGCAAGCGCGAGCTTCTGGATATCCGGGCGAGGATTCAGCGAAGCCTGGCAAGTGAAGCTACACCAGAGCACTTCTCTGCGCTTTCACTGATAGCAGGGTGTATAAACCTCGCTCATGCGCTGGAGCTTCTTGAAACCCAGGGGCTGGAGACGCTTAACCGATACTTCCTCCGCATGCAGCGTGAGGTGCGCTCAAAGGCGACAAAGGAGCTTCTCCATGACCTTGACTTCCTTCGCGCTGTCCGCAAGTGCGCCAACCTGGCGGAGGAGATGCACCACCCCAAGCTAGAAAAGCTTCTGGAGATTATAAAGAAAGAGGACCTCTCGCAGAAGCGGGCAATAATCTTCACTCAGTATCGCGATACTGTAAGAAAGCTGGTGAACGAGCTAAACCGTCTTGAAGGCGTCTCTGCTGCGCGTTTTGTTGGGCAGGCTTCTCGAAGCAAGGACGACGAAGGCCTAACCCAGCGGAAGCAGCTTGAGGTGCTGGAGAAGTTTCGCCGCGGTGAGCATAATGTGCTCGTGGCGACGAGCGTTGCTGAGGAAGGCTTAGACATACCGAAGGTTGACCTTGTTGTCTTCTACGAACCCATACCCAGTGAGATACGTGCAATTCAACGCCGTGGCAGAACCGGCAGGGGGAGGGCAGGCAGGGTGATAGTACTCATCGCAGAAAAAACCCGTGACGAGGCGTTCTACTGGAGCTCACGGCGAAGGGAGAAAAAAATGCGTGAGGTCCTGGCGAGGTTGAAGCGCAGGTTTGCTGAGGTAGCACCAGCGGTGCAGGCAGCCACGCGGAAGTCCTCTACACTGGATGATTTCTTTGAAAGCAGCATAACAATAGTTGTCGACACGCGGGAGCTTTCCTCAAGCGTTGTGAGGGAGCTTCTCTCTTTGGGAGTAATATCAAAGCCAAAGAGGCTTGAGGTTGGTGATTATGTGCTCTCCTCCCGCGTATGCGTAGAGCGCAAGACCACCGAAGATTTTCTGCAGAGTATAATTGATGGCAGACTCTTTGAGCAGGCGGTAATGCTCAAGCGCAGCTATGCAAGGCCGGTGATGTTGATAGAAGGAGACTCTCTCTATACCAGGCGCAACATTTCACCACAGGCGATTCGTGGTGCCCTTGCAGCGATTGCCATAGACCTCGGGATACCAATATTCTTCACCGAAAGCGAGGCAGAGAGCGCAGCACTCATCGCGGCCATTGCGCGGAGGGAGCAGCAGGAGGGTGGGCGTTACGTGGAGATTCGCAGTGAGAAGCGTGCTGCCACGCTCAAGGAGCAGCAAGAGTTTATTGTGGCAGGCCTGCCCAATATTAACACCACCCTGGCAAAGCGACTTCTAAAAGAATTCGGGAGCGTTGAGAAGATATTCACAGCCAGCAAAGAGGAGCTGGAGCGCGTTCATGGAATTGGTGAAAAAATAGCAGAGGAGATAAGGCGGGTGATAACCTCGCCTTATGAGGAGTGAGATGCCACTTTTGCCTCTTCAGCAATCACCTCCTCAAGTAACTTCTTCTCCAGGAGTCTGACCTTCTCACTGCCCTTCCTCTCTTTACCTCTCTTGTCCAACTTCGACATCTCAACACCCCAATGATAATAATATAGCTGGTAGAATAATTACCTTTCGGTGCTACTCAAACTCCACCCACATTAACGGGTACCTTTTATCCTCAACATAGGCCAGCCTCCCCCGGCAGGTAACCCCTCTGTATTCTATCCACACGCTCGCTTCAAGCATTTCGGGGGTGAGGGAGGCGTATCCAAAAGCATTCTTTGAGGCACGTTCCAGAACCTCAGGCTTAATTCTCACATCTACTCTCTTCACATAGGGCTGGTTCATAACAGCGCTGCGAATCGCCTCCTCCAAACTTGCTTTAGACGCGTTGCTCACAGGTGTGCCTATGAATTGATGAAAAAGCGCCCCCAGCTTGATTCCCGCCTCAAATGCACACATCTCACGTGGAGTGGGCTCGTCCATAGCCACACCTAAAACAGTTCCATCCAGGATGGTATGTTCTTCGTATCGTCACGGAAGAAGGTAATGCCCCTAATCTCTCTGTCCCGCTTCCACTCGTATGCATAGCGGATTTCACCCGTTCTGTGTTTCTGGATATCCCACACAGGACGTACATAGTCCAGAGGTTCAACCTCCATAAATTCTAATTTGGTCTTTGCGAGAGGTTTTGAAATCAGTGCATATGCGAGGGGATTTCTCAGCGGTAGCCACTCATCCCAGCGTGGCACATCTACATTTACCTCAAGGTACTCATCTTCTGGTCCCTCGGCACCGACAAAACTCTTGCCCTTTGTGATTGTTCTTGATGCCTCACCATAGGGGGCAGGGTAAGCCTCAGTTAGTGTGGCGCCTCTCACCACCCAGGGCGCGCGCACCCAGCCGAGGTTGCCGGAGGGGAGCTTGAGTTCAAACTCCTCATACCACTTCAGCACCACAATGCCCGGGTAGAGCTTCTCAATTTTTAAAGGGTCAACAATACCTTCGCCGGAGATGGGCTCTGTTTTCACCTTTATTTCCAGACCCTCATTTGGCTTAATGTACCATCCGGTATAGGTACCCTCGCTGGTTTTAATTGTAACGGGACTCTTGGGGGTTAAGCCCTTTGTGGTGTATACTTTACCCCTGGCGAGCATGGAATTTTTGTCATCTCCATAAATCCTCCAGAGCCCGTACTCTCTCACCGAATAGGACTTAACATTGTACTCATTCATGTCCAGCTCCCAGCCTTTTGGCAGGGCAACAAATACCCGGTAAAAGCCGCGGTTTTCTATTGTAGCCTCTATGTAGGTTGTTACCTCAGAGGGTGTAATGTATCCGTACTGTGCTAAACCCAGCCCCACATCTTCTGCATGTACCAGCGAGAGAGTTAGAAAAAAAATAGCAATGATGACAGCGAAGGCACGCATCGCCATCACCTCCCCTGTGTCATCCATGGGGATGGTTTGGAAAGCACCATCTGAAGATTTGCCCTCTCCTTATCTGAGAGGGACTTGGAGATAAGGGCCTTTGCTTCTTCTTCTCTCATCTCCAGGAGGATAAGATACTCTTCGTCAAAGTTCCCGACCTGGCTCTCTATCTCAAGCTGGCTCAGCTTTATACCATAATTGCGCAGGGCCTCTTCTATATAGGAGGGATCGATCTTGTTTGCAGCGGCAGCCTTCTGCACCTCCTTCAAATCGACGGTGTAGGTTGTGGATGAACTGCTCTGCCTCACACCTATACTTATCGGACCGGTAAGTGAACTGACACCGCCGGTGGATATTGTGCCCTCTCCTTTGGCCTCGCCCCCCTGACCGGAGACAATCTTATTTTCAGTCTCGCTGAGGCTTATGGAGGCGGCAGCTCTGAGTATCGCCACAACGCGTGCATCGGTTACTATCTCAACAGCCTCTGTGCCGTTTTTATAGTATATATTTACAAAGTCGCCGGGCATCATAAATCCACCTGCGGCCTGCTCTCTTGGCAATCTCACAGGTACAAAAACAGTGCGAATCTGCTCAATAACCGCACTTCTGAGCAGGTTGTAGTCCAGAGTTGAGATGGCAGCAGCAATCTTGGCGTACCCCTTGTAAGTCTGATTCCCGGCAATCATCACCATCCTGTCCTCTCCGAACACCTCCTTCTTCGCCTCAGCCTCATCATTGAGATAGGCGCGCCAGGCACGATTGGCGGCTCCCTTTATATCCACAGCGTTTAACTCAGCTGCGCTCTTTGCAGCCCTGACCTGTGCAATAAGCTGTTCCTTTTCAGCGGCGTACTTCGGGGGGAGACCTGCAAAAGCCTGCTCAATCTCAGCTATTTTCTGATTTTGAGCTTTTACAAAAGCCTGTTTAGCTTTGGCAGCTTCTTGTTCTGTCAATTTTGCCTTCTCTTCCATTGGTTTTATCAAAAGCTTGTATCCCGCAAAAAATATGCCAAATATTATGATTATTATTACTGCAACTCCTACGATTCTGTAAAGCTTTTTCCTCCTGTCATCTGGTGGAGGGGATGGTGCAGCGGGAGCAGCCTCCGCTCTTGGCGGTGCACGTTTCCGCAGAGCTTCAAGCCGGCTTACAATATCCTCCGCGCCGCTCTCAGTTCTGTACGCCATAATCAGGTCTCCAGGATTGGTAAATATCTTCTTAAAAATTCTGCATATATATAGTTTATCGCTCCGCTGGTGTCGTTTGATGCCTCACGAAATGATTTGACACTTCTGCAGCATAAATAATTAAGAACTTGACCAGCTTGATGAAATTCATGATTTGATAGACCTTCATGCAAAATCATGGAAAGCTTCTGTACACCCATTGTGATGCTTCGGCGGCCTTTGGCTCTGTATAAACCTTATTGTTCACCCTTCCGCTGCCCGGTCCGTGGCAGTTGCTGCATGCCCCGGAGGATATGTCGTGGTTGCTGGCGCGATGGCAGCCGGTGCACAGGTCTCCCACCAGTCTTCTGGTAACATTCTGTGCAACCTGTGGATAGAATTCTTCTGAGTAATGGCCTCCTTTATCAGGTGTCTCATTACTCGGGGGATAGGGCCCACTTGCATTGTGGCATGTTAGACAGGTTAGCTTAATTGCAGCATGCACCGCGGAGGAGTTTAGATTGTAGTTGTAATAGGGAGCAGCGGCATAGATATCAAAGCTTGCATTTCTGTGACAGCTCTTGCAGTAAGCATCGGTTGCACCGCCGTAGCTGGCATTCTGATGTCCTGGATCAGTCCCGCCCTTATCTGCAACATCGCCAGCGTGTTGCGAACCCTGTGCATTCCCCAAATTTCCAAGTCTTATCCTTACATGACATCTGACACAGCTTATCTCAAGCAGATTCTTCCAGTAGTGGGTGCTTTCACCCTGGTTTTTTATCTCCACGGCATATGTCCGTTGTGGGCCAATTATAACACTTTCTAATTGCCAGTAGTATGTACTGGGTCTGGGTGCAGAAGTACCATTGTTGTAGACTGTATAATTTATGTAATCATAGTAAAGGAAGGTTATGTTTGCGGAGTAGTTTGTATGGCAGAGGAGGCACGCCTCGTTTGGACCTCTCCGTATCCCGTAGTCTTCGGCTGTTCTGAAGAGCGGCATATGCGCCTCATAGGTATTGTTTATCTCATTTACAACGCTGGTATGGCAGTCGATGCACCTTGGTATTGAAGCGGCGTGTGCCTCCTGTCCCGGGGAGAAGGTGGTGTTGTGACACGTCCTGCAACTGAGGTTTGAGTGGTAAACAGATAGCGAGAGGTTACCCGCTTGATTGGGGTGGCATTCTGCACAGTTCACACTCTGCCCCTGGATGAATGAGTGCTGCCCGGTGAATTTTGATAAGGGGAAGTATATACCGGAAACTATCAATACAGCAAATCCAAACACTACAATGAATGTCTTGAGCATTTTCATACGGCTGGCAACTACCTGCTTTTACTATAAATATATTTTGCATCATTTAAAAACTATTTCATTAAATCGTCTCCTTCCACACCTCCTTTAAGGCGAAGATTGCGCCGCCGCGCATAAAGCCAGCCTTCGTCTTAAATGGATTTAGCCCATAGCTCTGGATAATCTCCACGCTGCACTCGTATATGCGCCGCATTCTCTCTGCGGAGGGCGGCTTCTCCTCTGCCAGCTTTGAGAGGAGCGCCGGGTAGAAGGGCGTAGTCACGGGGAGCACGCCTCTCCCGGCTAGAGCCTCAACGCCGCGAAGGTAGCTATCGTCGCTCTCTAAGCCAGCAAGCAGCACAGAGCACACCTGGTTCTCATCAAAGATGTCGAGGCACACCTTAAAGGCCCTGAAGTAGTACTCGGGTGTAAACTCGCTCTTGCCGGGGAGGAAGCGCCTCCTCGCGGCCCTGTCAAACACTTCCATGTTTATATATATAGAGTCTGCCTCGGCGAGCATCTCAATCTTGCTCAGATCCCTCGGAGGCTCGAGGTTCACAGAGACAGGTATGTCCACACGCTCCTTGATCGCATTAACCGCAGCTGCAAGCAGGTCAACGGCTTTGTCCTTTGGCAGAGCACCGCTGGTGAGCGCCACGTGGGTCCTTATACCGCCGTCTTTTACCCCGGCTTCCACAGTCTCCGCCACATCCTCAGGGTCCTTAAACTTCTCTGTGTCTATGTGCCCCACAACGCAGAACTTGCACTGCTTCTCCCCCCAGTACATGCACCCGGTGTTCAGGTAGATTATCGGAAACCCCGGGGCGACCATCTTGACAATGCGCTTCATCGGCGTGCCCCGGGAGGTGCACGCATCCAGGAAGGGTGTCTTCGGCAGGAAGCTCACCTCCGCAAAGGGCTCGTCGTCGCGGAAGATCGCATAACCTGAGCCATGCCTTCTCAGCTCAAAGGGCGAGGCTTCTGTGTAGAAGCCGTTCAGCAGCCCCACCGGGGTCGAGCCCTCGAGGAAAAAGCTGGGGTAGTCGCTCTCAACGCCTGCGAAGCGCTCCGCCAGCTCCCTCTCAACCTCCCAGGGTATCCTCAGCCCCCTGCTCTGTATGAGTATCTTTTTGTCTGCAACGCTCAGCGTCATCGCAGCCCCTCCAGCTTCGCCTTTGCCTCTTCATTGCGCGGGTTTATTTCAAGCACCAGCTCCAGGCAGGCTTTTGCCTCCTCGCGCTTCCCCAGCTTCAGCAGCACCTCCGCCTTGAGCATCCACGAATCCTCGTTGCGGGAGTTTATCTCGATGGCCTTTTCCAGGCAGCGCAGCGCCTCCTCGTACTGCGCCATGCCCTTAAACGCCTTGCCCCTGCCTATCCACGCGTACTCATCGCGGGGGTTGAGCCTGAGCACCTCCGCAAAGCAGCGCTCAGCCTCAGCGTGCTCGCTCCACCTGGCGAAGAGCTTGCCCCGGAAGTACCAGGCGTCGTCGTTGCTCGGGTTGAGCTCAATCGCCCTGTCGTAGCAGCTCAAAGCCTCGCGGTACTCACCTATTGCGCGGTGTGCACCCGCCTTGGTGACCCACGCACGGTCGTCGCGCGGGTTGGCACTGAGCAAACGCTCTAAGCAGGAGATCGCCTCGCGGTAGCGGGAGCGCTTTATCAGCTCGTAGCAATCATCAAGGCTCATTCTTGGCCTCCACGCCCAAGCAAGATATACCAGCTTCTTTTATCATTGTCGCAAAATTTCAACAATTTTTTTCAATAATCTGATTAATCTTTTCGGGCTTCAGATGCCCAACCCGGTACAGTATTATATGGCGGTCTGCTGTAAATATTCGATTTGGCCGTACGTTACTTTTCCGCCTGAGGGCTCCGTCTTCAAAATCTTCGTCCTCTAAAGGAATTGCGTATTTGTCTTTAATGTTCTGACTTGTAATTTGACAGAGGATAAGATCGTCACCCTTTACAAATCTTGCCAAGCCAAGTCCTCCTCAGGCCTGAGCCAGTCTTTCTTGAGCGAGGTTTCGCTTGCAATTGCTGTGGCCATTCTCTCTTCAATTGCTTTGGACTCTAAGAAGTTTATAAAATCAAGAACTTCCTGCACATACCTTTCTGGCAGTTTTTCAATCTTTTTAATTATCAGCTCTTTCACCGTCATGGTTCTCATCCACATATATTTTACTTTTAACCAAAACTATTTTTTGGTGAAGATATCAACGCCAACACTTGCGACGAACTCGTTCTCCTCCACGTAGCTCCGGGTGCTCACACCCAGAACGATGCCGTTCACGTGGGACTTTATTCTTGTCCTCCCCACCTTAGCGACTATGCCGCCGAGCCTAACCTCCTCCCCCGGCGAAACCTTCATCCTGAGCCTGCCGAAGGCATCGCTCAGTATCCTCTCTCTCCTCAGAAACCGCACCTCTCCGCGCACCTGCTCGCCTTCAGCTAAGCCCATGCTCCTTGCGACGCCGAGTGCGGCCTCCAAAAGAGCATTTACCGCACCATTGTCAACCTTCCCGCCCTCGCCAGCTTCGAGGGTAAGCACAGGCACACCCTGCCTCAAGGCTTCCACCTGGAGCATCCCTCGCTCAGGTGCCTCCAGGGTGGCGTAGGCGACGCCTGCGCAGGAGCACAGTTCCCTCAGCTCGCGCGAATCCACGCGCAGCCTGGCGTGGGGCAGGTAGGCTCTGCCAGCGCTAGGAGTGTGCAGGTCTACCACCACCTCAGCTCTTAGAACCTTCTGAAAGAGCTCAAACGCCAGCCTCTCGGTGGCTGTCCCAGACCTTCTGCCCGGGAAGCAACGGTTCAGGTCGAGGGCATCCACTGGACTGAGCCGCGTGCCGGCTGTGCAAGCATAGGGATTCGCCTCGGGCAGCACCTCCACCTCATCGCTCTCCCCGAGCAGTGCCTTCAGCCTCCTCGCCGCCTCCACCGCAGCAGGCTCGTCTCCGTGCACGCCTGCGATGATGAGCAGCCTCATGCCCTCACCTCAGCACCAGCACGAAGCTTCTGGGCAGAGCCATACCGTGCCTCGAGAGCGGCCCGCGCACTCTTTCTATAAACTCCGGCTTTGCATTCCACCGCCTCAGCTGGAGCACCGCCTCCTCCTCGGTGAAGCTCGTCCGCCAGTCGTGGAAGTCGAGCCCCTCCTCTTCAAATCCAGCCTCCGCGGCGAGTGCAGCTATCTCCTCTGGATGCCACCACCTCGCAGAAGGCGAGAGGTTGTTCTCGGGCAAGCCTTGAAGCAGCACCAGCCTCTCCGCCTCATTCCTCGCCTCCGAGTAGAAGTCGCTTATCACAGCTCTGCCTCCTCTAACGAGCACCCGCCTAAACTCTCTAAGCGCCTTTAGCATTCTCTCTTCGTCCAGCCAGCCCGCGGTGAAGTTGCTCACCACGCAGTCGAAGCTTGCCGAAGCGAAGGGCAGCGCCTCGAAGGCACCCGCTAACGCCTGTACACGGCAGCTCTTTCTAAGCTTTAAAAGCTCTCCCGGCGATGCGTCCAAGGCGAGGAGGTTGCTGTGGTAGCGCAGCAGCGCGCGGGTGAGCTGCCCCCTGCCAGCCCCAGCCTCGAGCACCCTGCCGTGCAAATACCCTGCTATAAGCTTCGCAAGCTTGGTGTAGCCGCGCCTCCATTTCTCGCGCAGCGTTACACCAGTCTCAGAAAGTCCCTCACCGGTGAGCATGCGGAGCACCTCATGCACCCTGCCCTGTTCTTCTCCGGCTTTAGGCCAAAGTCCTTAACCACCTCTGCGGCCTGCATTGCGAGACCGCTCAACCTCTCCGGCGAAGGTGGGCTAGTGTCTTCATAGCCTGTGCCCTTCGTGGAGCGCAGAGGCACGAGGAAGGGGAACACACCCCGCTCCGCGAGCTCCTCCACACCCTCTATGACTGCCTCATCGCTCTCTCCCAGGCCTGCGATGAGCCAGGAGTTTACCTGGTTTTCGCCAAGTGCATCAAGGGCAAGCTCATACGCCGTAAAGTAGGCGTCGTAAGGTATCCTGGACTTGCCCGGGCACGCGTACTCTCTCACGCTTTGGTCCAGGGTTTCGAGGTTTATGCTCACGCTGTCCACGTGCTCCAAGAGAAGCTCCAGGTAGAGCATGTCCTCCGGCGGGGCGAGTTCCGCCTCCAGCGGGATGTCCACGCGCTCCTTGATCGCCTTCGCAGCCTCCAGCAGAATGCGCGCACCTCTGTCGGGGGTGGGCATCACGCCGGAGGTTATAACCGCATGCTTTATCCCCTCCTGCGCTGCAGCCTCCGCGGCCTCTGCAAGCTGCTCGGGCAGTTTCCTGTCCAGCCTGCCCTCGTAGACCGGGTTGTAGATGGTGCCGCAGAATCTGCACTCCTCGCCGTGCCTCTGGTAGGCGCAGCTCTGCACCACACCCGTAAGCACGCAGTCCCAGCCGCAGACCTGGAAAATGCGCCTCATCTCCACGCCGTCGCTGCTCCGCCTGCTGTAGAAGCCGGGCACTTCAGCCACTTCAACCTCGCGGACCACTTCTCCATCTTTTAGGAGTAGCCACCTCTCGTCGCTTCTCATTATGCTGTAGGGTGAGTTTTCCACGAAGCTGTAGCGGTCGTACTTCCCCTTAGAAGGCACACTTACCAGCGTGTCCCCGAAGCGTATCGGAAAGCCGGCGCTCCTCTTGTAGTAGTCCCATGCCTCACGTGGAACCCTCATTCCCCGGCAAAGGAGTTCAACCTTCAGCTCCTCATCGCGCATACAATCACTTCCAGCACATCGCATCTTCGCCAAGGTAATCTCCCCTTGCGAATGCCTCTGCTCTGCAGCCGCCGCACAGGTTTACAAGCTCGCAGGTGCTGCACCTGCCTCTGAAATCCCTCGCCCGAAGAGTCCCGAGGACCTTGCTCTCCTGCCATATCTCCTCGATGCTCTGCTCCCGCACATTCCCAACGCTTATGGGCAGCTTCGGGCAGGGGTAAACCTCGCCGTCGTAGGATACGGTCAGCGCCGCAATGCCGGCGGTGCACCCGCCACAGACCCTTCGCGAGAGCTCATCGCGGTAGCGCTCCACAAGCGCGCGATCCACAAGCACGCGCAGCGGGTCGGTGGTGATGAGCTTCACCTGTGTGCGCTCAGCCAGGGAGAAAAACTTCAGCAGCGCCTCTCGGAACTCCTCCCTGCTCAGCGCCTGCTCTGCCATAGCGCTGCCCCTTCCTACTGCGATGAACCTCTCGAGGCTGAGGCTCCTCGCCCCGAGCGACTCCGCAACCTCCACCACAGCCTCGAGGTCGTGGATGTTGAGCCTCGAAAGAGTGAAGTTTATGTGCAGCGGAATCCCTGCTTTAACCACCTCCCTAGCACCTCGAATCGCGGCGGCATAGCTTCCCTGCCCGCGTATCCTTTCGTGCGTCTCCTGCGAGCCGTCGATGCTCACCTGCACTAGGTCTATGCCCGCCTCCTTGAGGCGTCTCGCCTTTACCTGGCTTATGAGCATGCCGTTGGTGTCCAGGTTGGGGCGCAGCCTGAGCGAAGAAGCAAAGGCGATGAGCTTTATCGCATCCCTGCGAAGCAGGGGCTCGCCACCGGTGAAGGTGACATAGGGCACGCGGAGCTCCGCCAGCTGCTCAAGCAGGTGCTTTATCTCGGAGGTGCCAAGCTCATCCTTCGCGGCTTCACCTCCTGCAACTGAGCAGTGCCTGCACTGCAGGTTGCACGCTTTTGTTACGCGTATCTCCACAGCGTATAGCCCAGAGCCGCTCACCCTAACCACCGTACCAGCAGAGCGGGTCCTCCTGCATTATGTCGCCGAGCATCAGAAGCGCATTCGCCCTGCATCCCCCGCCGCAGCGCATGGCATGCTCGCACTCACTGCACCTTCCCCTGAGCCTGCGCTCCCGCAGGGGCTCCCATACGCGGCTCTGCCATATCTCCCTGAAGCTCATCTCGCGCACATTGCCAGCGCGCAGGTCGCGCAGGAAGATGCAGGGCACCACATCGCCATTGGGCAGCACCTCTGCCCAGTAGGCTCCAGCTCCGCAGGTGCTCGCACCCAGGGAGGCGTCCACCAGGAAGGCGTTGGGCTTGTCGTCCACGTCTATCGCAAGCTTTCCCTCGTACTCCCTCCGTCTCCTTGCGAGGAGGCTCAGGAACTCCCTAATCTCCTCTCTGCTCAGCGCCTCGCCCTCCATGTGCCTCGCCCTCCCCTCGGGGTAGAGGAGGAACATGTCCACTGCTTCAACGCCCAGCTCGAGCGCCAGTTTGAGAATAGCGTCCACCTCGCCGAGGTTGCGCCTTGACACAGCCACCTTCAGTTTCACCGGCAGGGAGTGGCGCAGCAGCGCGCGTATGCCCGAAAGCATGCGCTCAAAGTTCTCCTCGCCGCGAAAGCTGCCATAGCTCTTCCTCGTCGCCCCCTCAAGGCTCACACCCACCGTAACCGGCTCCAGCTTCGCCAGCTTCGCCGCAACCTCATCGCTGATTAGCGTGGCATTCGTGGTGAGCTGCACCCTCATGCCCCGCTTTTTCGCACGCTCCATAAGCGTAAATATATCCCGGCGCAGCAGCGCCTCTCCGCCCGAGAAGCCTATCTGGAAAACCCTGAGCGAGGCGAGCTCGTCTATGAGCGAGAGCGCCTCCTGCGTTGAGAGCTCATCTTCCAAAGGCTCTCCCGAGGAGGTGACGCAGTGCGTGCAGCGCAGGTTGCATGCGTTGGTAACGTCGAACTGGACAAATATCGGAGAGTCGAAGTAAACCCGCGAGCCCCACATTCCTGCCCCGAAGGCAGCGTCTTTGTTCGCAATGTTGTCCCTGCCCTTATAATCCACAAGCCTCCGTGCCTCCAGCGCCTCGAGGAAGTGCTCAACCTCTTCTCTGCCCAGCTTTAGAGAACGGGCAATCTCCTCTGCGCTTCTGCCCTCGCACACCTCCCAGAGCCTGGCAGCAGCGCCTTCAAGAAAGTGTATCCCGCGGGTAGAGTAGTTAAAAAGTAGAAAACCATCTGCAGCGCCGCCCTTTGTCTCCCTGCGGTAAACTACGTTGGGATTCCTCCTCACCACGAGTGCGGCCATTGCATTGGCACCGCTGTGCTACTGAGGCGCAATCGGGCGGTAATCGCCGTGATCGCGGTAGCAGGCAGCCTTCTCAAAATCCTCAATGGTAAGCTTCCAGTCCTTTCTCTCCTTCCTGTCCACTCTTGCACCCCGCATTAAATTTTTCTTTAACAGTATGGCAATACTATTGAGTTATGTTAAGTTTATCGTCTGCAGTTAAAATTGGATACATGCCTCGCTGGTGCGGCGTGAAGCCTTTTAACCACGTTAGCAGCGCTATATATTTACGGAACTTTTATAAACTAACCGGGGAGATAATTAGAGAGGTGATTCATTGGTAGTAAAAGAGGAGCATGAAGATGAAGAGGCAGCATTGCGGAGGCTCCGCCTGCCCAAAGATGATGAGGTTCTTGGCATAGTGGAGCAGATGTTTGGCGGCTCACGCATGCTGGTGCGCTGTAAGGATAATAAGCTTCGTATGGTGCGAATCCCTGGTAAAATAAAGCGCAGGATATGGATAAAAGTTGGGGATGTGGTAATAGTCAAGCCCTGGAAAGTGCAGGGTGATAAGAAGGGCGATGTGGTTTGGCGCTACACCAAGCCGCAGGTTGACCGCCTGATCAATATGGGGCTTCTGTAGCTCATGAGCATTGATAAGAAGCTTTCAAGGCTGGAGCGCGAGCTCGACGCCCTGCGCAAGAAGATTAAAGGCGTAGAAGATTTGAAGGTGGCAAGTGAGGTTTTTGATAGGGCCACGCTCCTTACACTCTACGAGCTCACCAATAAGGGCTACTTTGATGTTATGCAGGGGGTAATAAAAACAGGTAAGGAGTCCAACGTGTTTCTCGCCAGGGATCGGGAGGGTAACCCTCTTGCCATAAAGATCCACCGCGTTGCTACGAGCGACTTTAAGGCAATGACAAAGTACATAGAGGGAGACCCGCGCTTTCCACGCATGAGAAGAAATCGCCGCGGCATCGTTTATACCTGGGTGAGGAAGGAGTTCAAGAATCTTGAGCGTGCCCACCTCGCGGGCGTGCGCGTGCCCAAACCCATTGCCTTCAGGAACAATGTGCTTGTAATGGAGTTTATAGGCGAAGACGGCGTAGCAGCGCCCATGCTAAAGAGCGTGACACTTTCCAGGCCAGAGGACTTTTTCCGGGACCTCCTTGCGAATGTCAAAAAGCTATATTGCCGCGCAAACCTTGTTCACGCTGATTTGAGCGAGTACAACATTCTCGTTAAGGACGGGCTTCCGGTAATAATAGACCTCTCCTCGGGCGTTGTTAAAGAGCATCCACATGCACAGGAGTTCTTCGCCCGCGATGTCGCCAACCTGGTAAGGTATTTCAGAAGGTATTTTTCTGTTGATTATGATGAGGTTTATAACTATATAACGTCATGCGGTGATGATTATGGAGTATCTGAAGATTCCCAAGGATAGGATAGGCGTGCTTATAGGCAAGGGAGGCGAGGTGAAACGCAGGATTGAGAAGGAGCTGAAGGTCAAGCTTACAGTGGATAAGGAGGGCATGGTTACCATAGAGAATGCTGGAGGCGAGCCACTGGCTACGTGGACCGCCCGCAACATAGTGCGAGCGATTGCTCGCGGCATGAGTCCGGAGAAGGCGATGAAACTCACCAGCGATGAGTATATGCTGGAGCTTATCGACCTGAGCGAGTATCTGCGCACCCCAAAGGCGATTGTCCGCCAGAAGGCGCGCATTATAGGCACAAAGGGTAAAACGCGACGCTATATTGAGGAAACGACAGGTACAAACGTCAGTGTCTACGGCAAGAGCGTTGCAATTATTGGTCCTATTGAGGAGGTACAGGTCGCCCGTGAAGCGGTGCTCATGCTGGTGCAGGGCAAGCCTCACAGCGCTGTCTACCGCTTCCTTGACCGCAAGGCACGGGAACTCAAAGAGAAGAGGATGTTATCCCTGTGGAAGAAGCCCTTAATGTGAGATGGTTGTCTCCCTCTTCGACCCATGGCAGAGCAGACTGTGTACCTGCCCAAAGAAGTACTCTCTTAACCCCTACACAGGCTGCTCCCACGGCTGCGTGTACTGCTATATTACAAGCTACATTCCGCGAGGCTTTAAGGCGAGGCTGAAGAAGAACCTGCTTAAGCAGCTTAAGCGCGAGTTGGCAAAACTCGACCCGCGCATACCCGTTACCATATCCAACAGCTCTGACCCATATCAGCCCCTGGAGAAGGACTACAGGCAGACGCGTGCCTGCCTGGAGCTTCTTAAGAATTTTAATTTTAAAGTGCAGATAGTAACAAAAGGCGACCTGGTGGTGAGGGACGCCCAGCTTCTTGCGGAGATGCGCGCAGCTGTGGCCATAACTATCACTACCCTCGACGAGGCCATTGCGGCGAAGCTTGAACCCTTCGCACCTCCGCCCGAGTGCAGGTTGCGCGCTCTGCAGCACCTTGCAGAGCGTGACATACCAGTGGCTTGTAGAATCGACCCGATTATCCCGGGAATAAATGACGACGTCGCTGAGCTAGTTAAAGAGCTTGCCGACATAGGCGTCAGCCATGTAACATCCTCCACCTTCAAACCCCGTCCTGACTCCTGGCGCCGTTTCAGCGAAGCTTTCCCGGAGGCTGCAGCAAGGCTGAAGGAGCTTTACTTTGAGAAGGGTACAAGAATGCAGAACTCCTACTACCTCCCCGAGGAGGTGCGCTTTAGGCTTATGCAACGAGTGCGCGATGCATGCGATAAGCACGGCGTTACCTTCGCCACCTGTCGTGAGGATTTTAAATTGAACACAGCGCCGAGCTGCGATGGCACGCATCTTCTGTGGAGTTCATATACCAGCGATGCTCAGCGCACCTATTGATGCTAGGGTGACTATTATACCGGCTATGAGCACGCCCAGTGCTATTGCAGGAAAGGCATAGCGGAATTTTATCCCGAATATATATGCTGCAGCCACGCCGGTCCAGGCACCTGTTACCGGCAGCGGTATCGCCACGAAGGGCACTAACCCGAGGGCACCGTATCTCGCGACCTTATCTCTGGTCTTCCTTCTTGTCCTCGAAAAAAGCCAGGAGAAGAAGCTATCAAAAACCGAAAACCTGCTCCTCAGGTAGCTTTCAACCCTGCCGAGGAATAAGAGCAGCACAGGCACGGGTAAGAGGTTTCCAAACACCGCGAGTATATAACTCTTCCAGGGGCTCATACCGTATACCTTCAGAGCCATAGGTATAGCTCCTCGAAGCTCAGACACAGGTAATGCGGCAATTACGATAACAACCAGCTCAGGAGGTGCTCCTGTGAGGACCTGAGTAGTGCCTTCCATTTGTTGCCTCCATATATATATTTAGTAAATATGCGTTACTCCACTCATATATAAGGCCAAGCCTGAATTGTCCAACTTACTCAATGGAAGATAAAAAATTTGGCAAAGCCAGGTAACAATTCTTAGGCATGCTTCGAAAGGTTTATATACAGCCTTCCTATGAACTCAACCTGTTAACTACCCCGGTAAATATGCGAAAGGTATAAATACCGGGGTTCGAGTTAGATATACGAAGAGGAGGTACCCTGAAAGGAGGTAGGATAGTATGGTAAGTTTGAAGAAAATAGGAGCGATTGCGACGGGTGCTCTGTTTGTGGGAGCAACCGTGGGGATGGCGAGTGCCGTAACAGTGCCTTCAGATTTCAAGGCAAGTATGCTCGCCGATCAAGGCGTGGCCAAGGCACAGCTTGTGGTGGGCAAAGATGCCCCTGGCAAGGACGCCGATACTGCCAGCGCCGAGGTTATAAAGGATGCGGTGGCCGAGAAGCTGAAGGTGAGCGGAGTCGGCGGTGATATAAATATAAAGTGGCAGTCGAGTGACCTTGATGGTGATGGTAATACAGGTGATGCGGGTTCTGACATTACAGGTGTTACCGGTGATGGCAAGGCGGCTATTTCAGCTGGACTGTGGTTTGATTCGGATGGTGATGGCACTCCGGAGAGCGATGATGACTATCTGCTTTACAATGCTATAAAATACTCCAGAGATGGCAAGATAGTGGATGT